>DUFA01000159.1 GCA_011191975.1 Dehalococcoidia bacterium | reverse complement strand
ATAATCTTTGCTTCACCTGTCATAATGGGATTCACCAGCGCTTTTTTGAAACGTGTTCATGACAAGTTTGTGCCTTTGGTATTACCGTATACGAGTCTATATAACGAAGAATCACACCATCATCCGCGATATGAAAAATTTCCCGCGATGGGACTAGTCCTTCAGCCGGATTCAGACACGGACGAAGAAGACATCGAAATAATAAAGAGTATATACAGTCGTGATTCTCTAAATTTTCATGCCGACCTTGTTTTCACAAGACTCACTACCGATCCTATTGAAAAGGTTACCAATGAAATTAACAGTCTTTAACGGCTCGCCGAGAGGGACCAACAGCAATACAAAAATCCTGCTGGAGCAGTTTCTTAAAGGTTTTTCCGAAAATCCCGGAAATGAGTATGAACTTATATACCTAATTCACGTGGATAAACAGGAGGTATTCGTAGAGAAATTCAGTTCTGCTGAAACGGTACTTCTTGCGTGTCCCTTATATACGGATGCCATGCCTGCAATTGTAAAAACATTCATCGAGTCTCTGTCCACACTCAAGGAAAGAAAAGAGAATCCGCCAATCGGTTTTATAATCCAATCCGGCTTTCCAGAGGCGATTCATTCAAGACCTCTTGAACGATACATGGTGAAACTGGCAAAAAGACTGGGTTGTCCTTTATACGGCACTGCCGTTCGCGGCGGCATCGAGGGTATACAGAATATGCCGCCCTATATGACGAAAAAAGTATTCAACCTGTTTTATACACTCGGAAAAGGTTTCGGAACTACCGGTCGTTTCGATCCTGAAGTCGTAAAAAAAGTTGCAGGAAGGGAACGATTCTCGAATGCAGCGAAAATAACCGTGAAAATCATGTCAGTATTAAAACTCTCCGATATGTACTGGAATTCTCTGCTGAAGAAAAACGATGCCTATGACCAGAGATATGCCAAACCTTACGCTGAAGATTAAATCATTTCATCTATTTCGTCATGTATCTCCTCAGGTACTGTCTCTACCCTAAAGATCTTTATCGCAGCTTCTCCCTCGACCGGGCACTGGTGTTCACATATCCCACAGCCTATGCACAACTCCGGCAAGACATGAGGTCGCTGTACTCTGCCCGAATTATGTCCTTTTCCGCCTTTGAGAACTATTGCCTTTTCCGGTATCGGGCACATTTCCTCGCAGACAATACATTCAATGTTTTCCGACCAGGGAATGCATCTATCCCTATTAATGTATGCAATACCAATTATTTCAGACCGTTTCTCTTCCAGTGTTAGTTTTTCGATAGCCCCTGTGGGACATATTATTCCACAGGAATTGCAGCCGTATTCGCAATATCCCAATCTTGTATCGAGAAATGGTGTCCACAGCATTCCACCACTTGGACCAGATAACGGCTGTATTGCTCCCGTAGGGCAAATTCTTACGCATTCCCCACAACGTATACATTGTTCATACAAGGTTTCTTCGGTACTTCCCGGTGGTCTTACCTTGTTCTGCATTCTTTTTCCAATTACCGGCAGATATCGGACAACAACTCCGAGAGCTAATCCCGCTCCCAGAGAATATATCAAGCTTCTTCGGGTCATATCAGTTTCCTGAATTGATGTCTTTTCTCTCTTAAAGGATATTGCTCCCGTCGGGCAGTTTTCCCTGCAATTCAGGCATAGAGTGCATTCCTGCATATCAGCATTGAATTCATTATCCGGATTTATAGCTCCTGTGGGACATATCCGAACGCATTTCCGGCAAGAGACGCACTTTTCACTATCTACACTATGACTAAAGATCGACGCTGTCGAAATCAATCCAAGAAGTCCGCCAAGAGGACACAGGTACCGGCACCAGAAACGGGGTCGAATTATATTTAGTCCCAGAACAAGTAAAAACACTCCGAGGAGTATCAGGTTAGGCAGGTAAAAAGGCTGGGCGTTTAGCAACCAGCCACGCAAAAGTCCGTCAATCCAGTCCAGTGCCGGGCGCAGTGCTTCGAAACCGTACAACCATGTTTCGGCTCCTTCAATCAGCCAGGCAAGGCCCGGCATAATCGCGCCGGCGACTGTTCTAAAAAGTAGCGTTATCGGGTCCAGGATATTCAGCGTCAAGCCACCAAGAATCGATCCTATCAACACCGCAATAAGCAGTATATACTTAAACTTACTCCAGCGTGATGAAATCGGTTCCTTTGCTGAAGTCCACCTCGATGGCACCCAGTCGAAAATAGTACCGAGTGGGCAGATCCACCCGCACCAGGCACGACCGATTATTACCGCTGTGATAATGGTTATCAGACCAAGTAGCATTGGTAAGATGAAGGTCCTGCCGGCTATCATTGAGGCAATCCCATTCAAGGGATCAAGGTGGAAAAACAGGTCGTAGGGTAAGTGTCCTGATATCCCCTGTACAGTTATGGTCAATAGTATTGAAAAAAATACAAGGAAAAACGCCTGTGAACTTCGTCGAATCCATATCCATTTCCGGGATGAAGTACGTCTTTCGCTGGTAGAAGTGTCAGTCGTCACAGGTATCCTGCCTAAACATTGATTTCTTCTACCTCAACAGTGGTAAGGTCGGTGACTCCAAGACGCATATTTTCAGCACAACGCAATGCCGGAATATCACCTGGAGTTAAACCGAAAAGCCGCGTCGCAAAAGAGTCAGCAGCGACCATATCATGGGAGGCTATTATCGTATTTGTCTGTTCTACATCAGCCATGTCACCACCAGTCGGTCCATGATTCTTCAATATCCGGATCGCGTCTACTACCGTCAGTTGCGGTTGTACCAGACTGGCTAGGTCCGCCAAACGTTGACCGAGATTGAAATGAAATTGAGGACGATTCTCGATTATACCCATCAGGTTCTTCATTCCAAGGGTCAACCTGGCAAGTGCATGATGCTTGGCTATGGGGACGTTTATCAACACATCAGTCTCAAGGCAATCCATATAAACAGGCCATTCCTTTATATCGATGCCTTCACGAATCTCAAAATCTCTGAATTTCATGGAACTCATTATTTCCATTTCGCCACCTGCCGCTTTTACCATTTCACTGATACCGCTTCGTTCATATGCCATTGCCGCGGTACCTCCGAAAGGCTGGTCCATAACACGGACTCTTTTCGCTCCAGCTTCGAAACAAAGTGTTACCAGTGTAGCAACTACTTGAGGATTGGTGGTGGACGCATATTCCCATGTATTACTGGCATTGCAAATATTCGGTTTAATGATGACATCATTACCATTCTTTACAAAACGATCTATTCCGCCCAGAGCAGCAATCGTTGTCCTCACAGTGGCGTTCACCTCATCGCCACGCGCGACAGCTATATACGGTGTATTCTCCGGAGACGGTAATGGCAGCATCCTTGTTGACAAAACAGGTTCTTCTACCATTGGTAGCTTTTCTTTGTTACCAGTACAGGCAGCCAGCAATCCAAGCGTACTGGTTACGATAGCTCCTGCTCCTATCTTCAGCAGATTCATGATGAAATTTCTGCGTGATATCCTCATATATATCTGATTATATTCGATTACTCATTCTATGATAACAAGCACAAGTGTGTAAAACTATAACATGAATTGTTTTAACGGAGAGTCATGTTACTGTATTGGTCTCCATGATTGCTGTTTCGGATAATCCCGACGTTAAGTACTGCTATATTTAGGATTCAATGACACATTCACTACCGGAGGTTTCTTGGATCTGTCCTGAGTAAGGATAAACACATCGGGGTATTGTTTGAGAAGTGATTGCAGCTTCTCATGGCCGTACGTTCGAGGATCAAATGCCGGATCCAGCTGCCTTAAACTATTACCTATCGTTGAAAGGAAAGCCCATTCATCTTCCTTTGCAGCCATTTCGAATCCCTGGATGAGTAGAGGTAGAGGATCGGAACTATCCTGTTCTTCAGCTTTTCTTGTTCCTTGTTTCTTCCGGGGAACCTTTACTTTACTAAGGTTTTCCGAGTAAATGAACTGGTTGCAGGCATTCACGAAGGCGTCCGGAGTTTTCTTCTCGCCTACTCCTATCACGAAAAGACCGTTCTCCCTTATTCGTGTCGCCAGGCGCGTGTAGTCGCTATCACTTGAGACAATGCAGAATCCCTGAAGGTCGTTGGTATGAAGCAGGTCCATAGCATCGATTATCATTGCGCTGTCTGTTGCGTTTTTGCCTATTGTGTTCCTGAACTGCTGGACAGGCTGAATGGCATTCTGATGAAGCGTGTCTTTCCACTGATTCATGCTGGAGGTTGTCCAGTCACCGTATATCCTCTTGAGAGTAATTAACCCGGCTTTACTTACTTCGGTAAGTATCTCAGGCAATAATGACGCCTGAGCATTATCTCCATCGATAAGTACGGCAAATTTCTGCTGCCCGATTTGCTCATCCACTGTTCACCTCCTAGCCAACAATCCTGTTTGTTCCAATGATAATCTTTATTAAAAGGTTTCTCAAATTTTAAAACTTGTCGTGACTAAAATTAATACAAGATGCCTTGAACATGCACTTGACGCAAATCGGGTACTCGTTCATAATGAGCTACAATAGAGTTTTTTGAGTTTAAAGATATCAAATCCTGAGGATATATGAAGAAAGCCGTTGTTACAGGAGGAGCTGGATTTATCGGCTCCCATCTCACTGAAGAACTGGTAAGATATAACTATACCGTTACTGTCATCGACAACCTTTCCAGCGGTAAAATCGATAATATCGAACCATTGCTGTCTTCGAATAAAATCACTTTTATCCAGGAAAATATCACCAATCTTTCTGCCCTCAACAGGATCTTTTCAGACGCCGGTTACGTGTTTCACCTGGCCGCGCTGGGCAGTGTTCCTCAAAGCGTTGAAAAGCCGGGAATGTATCATGAAACCAATATAAACGGAACATTCAATGTGCTTTTAGCAGCAAGGGACAATAACGTTCAGAAGGTAGTATATACCTCCTCAGCAGCGGTATATGGTGATGATCCTGAACTTCCCAAAAGAGAGGATATGCTTCCCTCCACCATATCACCTTATGCTGTGACAAAACTAACCGGAGAATATTACTGCCAGGCATTCCATGCAGCTTATGGATTGCCAACAGTCTGTCTCAGATTTTTCAACGTCTTCGGTCCCAGACAAGATCCCAATTCTCAATATGCCGCCGCTATTCCCGTTTTCATTCAGAGAATACGTGAAGGTAATCCCCCCATCATATATGGTGACGGGGAGCAAACGAGAGACTTCACCTACGTGAGTGACATCGTTCAGGCAATGATCATGGCAGCAGAAAACGACGTGACAGGAGTGTTCAATATCAGTCGCGGAGAAAGTATAACCATCAATGATCTCGCGGATACTATTATCCGTATAATCGGTACGAATGTTCGGCCGGAATACCGCGAACCGCGGCCAGGTGACGTTGTACACAGTTACGCTGATATAACAAAAGCGAAATCGTTCGGTTTTAGTCCACGGTATACCCTTGAAGAAGGTTTATCAAGAATGATAACGGAATTCACCTGGAAGAATTAAGTAAATTTCTAAAGTCAGAATTACCGTTTTTTCTTCTTCGCTGTCCTGTGCCCGATATCTATGGAAATTTCCGCCCATTCAAGGAAGGCCTCCTCATTTTCCATCACTTCTTCCGGCACCTCGTAATACGGCATCGGTTTAAATTTCGAAGAACCAGCTTCCTCGTACTGATCAATATTCTCTTCATTCACTTTAAAGTAAAGCGTCGAACCATATATCAAAGCGAACATATCTCCGTCGTGGAAAATCCCGTAACCGCCAAACATAGCACGACTCGTGATACCGTCTATCGGCTCCAGTAATTCCGTCACATGCTGTAAAAATCCCGCGTCACCTGTCAAACCACCACCTCCGGTCACTCTTTTTTTAACTGAACTGGACTCGTTCTTCCATCACTCACTCGATGTTTTAATTATACTCAAACATGATTCGAGAAGAAAAACCAGACTCATTTCTATCGAGATCCGCAATCTTGACTTACATACCAATAACAGCGATAATAATCAATGGTAGAAATACCTTCCTCATATTGAACGTTCCCCGATAGCTCAATCGGTAGAGCGAGCGGCTGTTAACCGCTAGGTTCTTGGTTCGAGTCCAAGTCGGGGAGCCAAGTTTTTTCAAATAAAGCAAGTCCGCCGCAGGCGGATTATCCACCATGTTCATAGTTCTCCACCGTAGGCGGAAAGTCTTGGATTCAATCCATTTTGGGTTAGAGAGAGTCCGATTATAGGGGACATTATTCCTTATTGTCGTTTTACCCTTAATTCTGTTCCTGTGCAGAAGAGATATTAATCTTTTTAATCCTAAAAATCATACTTTTGATTAATAGAAAAGTCTACCCATATTTATCTATAATCTAGGATTATATTCTCTATTTGACAGGAAAAAGCCAAGCAGTCTCAGGAGGATAGATAAGATGGGCATGAGATTTATTCTAAGAGCTTGTACAACTATTATGGTTATACTATCGGCATTCGTATTGCTAGGTATACCGGCAAGTGCTGCAAATCCCGGTGATCTTATCATCAATGAGATTATGAACAATCCTAATTCTGTAGCCGATCAAGATGGTGAGTGGTTCGAATTATACAACCCGACAGTTAGTGCCATCGATATCAATGGCTGGACAATACAGGATAATGACATTGATAGTCATGTGATAAACAATGGAGGACCACTAGTAATTCCAGCCGGTGGATACCTTGTACTGGGGAACAATGCTGATACTACTACGAACGGAGGGGTAGCGGTCGATTACGACTACGGCAGTAGCTGGTTCTTATCTAATGCTGAAGATGAGATTATTTTACTTGATGATAGCTTGAACGAAATTGATCGAGTTGAGTACGATAATGGGCTTAGTTTTCCTGATCCAACCGGATCTTCGATGGCTTTAAATAACCCGGGATTAGATAACAACATTGGAGTAAACTGGAGTATCTCAGCAACGCTGTACGGCGATGGCGATTATGGAACCCCTGGCACCACCAACGTTATTAACGCAGTTATCAATGAGATTATGAAGGATCCTAATGCTGTAGCCGATCAAGATGGTGAGTGGTTCGAGTTATTTAACGCTGGTAGCGTGGGGGTTGATATCAATGGTTGGACGTTTAAAGACGAGGACGCCAATAGCCATGAGATAGTCAACGGAGGACCTCTCTTAATACCAGCAGGCGGGTATCTGGTACTCGGTGTGAATGGTACCATGCCAGTTAATGGAGGGGTCGCTGTCGACTATGTCTATCCTCGTACTGAATTTGCACTGGCTAATGCTGATGACGAGATAATCTTACTAAATGGCACGATGGAGGTTGACCGTGTTGAATATGATGACGGCATAACGTTCCCTGATCCAACCGGGGCTTCAATGGTTTTAAGAGATCCGGGACTAGATAACAACATTGGAGTAAACTGGGGTATTGCCTCAACTGCATATGGAGATGGTGATTATGGCACCCCGGGGATGATCAATGATTGTTTGATCTTGACACCAATCTATGATATCCAGTATACAGCAGACCCAGGTGGAGATTCACCTTATGAAGGCCAGGAAGTAGCCACCCAGGGAATCGTGACCGCTGTGCTTGATGGGGGCAACAATGTTTTCATTCAAGATGGTATCGGGCCATGGAGTGGTTTACATCTTTATCAACCATCAGGCGTAATCAGTGTTGGTGATCGGATAGAAGTCAAAGGTGAAATTATCGAATACTACGGACTTACCGAGATAGTAGGGGGTATTGTAACCATTTTCAGTTCAGGGAATCCTTTACCCGCATCAGAGATTTTACCCACTGGAAGTGTCAGTCAAGAACAATGGGAAAGCGTGCTGGTAAAAGTTGAAAATGTGCTGGTAACCAGCGCGGATATGGGGTACGGTGAATGGGGCGTGAACGATGGTAGTGGTGAGGTGGTCATCGACGATCTTGAATATTATGCCTATGATCCGTCCGATGGCGATCTCTTGATTTACGTACAAGGACTGCTTTACTACAGTTATTCCAGTTTCAAGATTGAACCACGTGATGACAGTGATATATTGCAGGCGATAGTAATTAACGAGTTTTCTGCCAGTACTACCGGCACGGATGTTGAATATGTGGAAATCTTTGGCGGACCAACTACTGACTATTCATCGTTCACTATTCTGGAAATTGAAGGAGATGGCAGCAGTGTAGGCACTATCGATGAAGTTATCACTCTCGGCTTAACCGATGCTTCAGGTTTCTACCTGGCCGGTTTACCCCCCAACTCGCTTGAAAACGGCACTATAACCTTACTCCTCGTAGAAGGCTTTACAGGAGTACTGGGAACTGACCTGGATACAGACGATAATGGAATTCTTGATGTAACACCCTGGAACTTAATTGTTGACAGCGTCGCCGTTGATGATGGCGGCACAGTTTATTCACCGGTAAGTTTAGGCCCCAATTATGATGGCTTAAGTCCATTTGCGCCTGGTGGAGCTTCACGTATTCCCGACGGATATGACACTGATTCCGCAACAGACTGGATCAGAAATGATTTCGATCTCTATGGAATCCCGGGATATACAGGTACTCCACAACCAGGGGAAGCTATGAATACTCCGAACACCTCCAACATCTTCGCAGCGCCAACAGCCTTAATTGACATAGAAAAGTCAACCAGTGGTGATGATGCCGATACCCCTCCAGGCCCATCCATTCCCGTTGGCGATCCTGTTACCTGGACCTATGTCGTCAGAAATAACGGTACAGTCCCGCTGACCGATGTTACCGTTTATGATGACCAGGGGGTTGTGGTTACCTGTCCGATAAACACACTGGCTGCAGGTGAGAGTATGTCGTGTACTGCAACCGGCACGGCTGTAGCCGGACAATATGCCAATTTAGGTACAGTGGAAGCAAAATACAACGATGATACGGTTAGTGACACTGATCCCAGCCATTATTTCGGGGCTGTTCCACCAGTAGAACCACCCATTGAAGTAGGCGGTCATATATATTCAACAAATAGAATTAATTTATTAATCCCAGTAATTACCGGAGCTGCACTGATAGCAACCTGGGCTATTATCTTGATCCGGCGTCGTAGAATCCAGGAGTAGACCGATACACTAATAGAAAATACAACCAAAAGGGGAGTTTCACTCCCCTTTTTCAATTCATGAGACTTTTACAAATCAGCATTAAACAAACATTAAGAAGTTTATCATATCATGCATACTGTTACTTGATACTGTTTGAGTTTTTAATTAATCTTCATCATAATTACCTGAGAAGGAACGGACATTATGACTGCGCTTGTCACAGGAGCCAGCGGATTTTTAGGTGGGACTCTCGCCAGCACACTCATCGCCAGGGGTGAGAAGGTGAGAATTCTTGCCAGAACGACCAGCAAACTTGACCACCTGAAGGAATTACAACTTGAAATAGCTTATGGTTCGCTTGAAGATCAGTCCAGTCTTATCGAAGCCCTAAAAGGTATAGATATTGTGTATCATTGCGCAGCGTTATCATTTGACTGGGGAAGATGGGAGGAATTCTTCCAGACAAACGTCACTGGAGTAAAAAACCTGTTGGAAGCTGCAATAAATACAAGTAGTTTAAAAAGGTTCCTTCACATCAGTACCTCGGATGTTTATGGATACCCCGCCAAAGCCTGTGATGAGTCTTATCCTATCACCGATATCGGTTTACCCTATAATCGTAGTAAAGGTATGGGTGAAAAGGCTGTCTGGGATTACCACAGAGATACCGGTTTGCCAGTCACCATAATCAGACCAGTAACGATTTATGGTCCACGCAGTAAAGATATTGTGGGTGAAATCGTCAAGTTGTTATTTAAAAAACAGATGGTTCTCATTAATCATGGTAAATCAAGGGCTGGACTACTGTATGTCGATAACGCAGTGGAAGGTATCATTCAGGCTGCCACGTCACCAAATACTATAGGGCAAGCCTACAATCTCCGTGATGAAACCGATGAAACCTGGAAACAATACGTCGAAGCTCTGGCCGATGGGCTTGAGGTACCTTATCCTAGACTGAACTTCTCTTCAGGTTTAGCTCTTGCAGTAGCAAGGTTACTCGAAAAATTATACTCAAGCTTCCGGATTCCGAGTCGTCCTCTGTTAACACGGCATGCCGTATATCTTTGTTTCAGAGATCAGGGTTATTCTATTGAAAAAGCTCAACATGACTTTGGATTTAAATCGAAGGTTACATTTGAAGAGGGGATTTCCCGTACGTTGTCCTGGCTGAGATCTGACGAAGGTAAAAACTTTATGTTTCGAATATAGTGTTTACAGAGACATCATTTCTTGATTCAGCTACTTTAGCAGCCATCTTCCTGCCCTCCATACCGTCATTGTATCACCAGAGAGCGCCTTGATTCATATCACTGTTATTGATCCAAAGGATTAGTCCTTTGAGAGTGAAAAATAATACTTTAGGCTAATTGATTTTTCTTATACGATGTGTATAATGGTACGGAACAGTTAAAGACATGGATGAAATCGTTCAGGTGGAAGGCAAGTATAAACGTGACATTTCAGCCATCTGCTGGAAATCACGTTTACAAAGGTATCAATGAATCATTAAAGGCGGTTGTATGTAACCTTTGAATTGGAATTCCCGGCATGCTCGAGTCGCTACTCTCGATGGTCGATAGTATGCTACATGGAAGTTGAGTATTAAGTGAAGGGGGAGAGTTAATGAAGAAAATTATTATCAGTCTGGTCATCGCATTAACAGTCGTAGCATTACTTGTAGCCCCGGCCATGGCTGCAGGTAAGAACGGACCTGCAGGTAAATCCAATATTGCCCACCTGTACCTTTATGAGAAAGACCCAGGAACTTGGGAAATCGTTGAAGGCGGAGCCTGGGGTAAGATGAAATATAACCTTTCAGGTGAGAATTTCGATTTCGTCTTCAATGGCCATGGACTAATACCTGGCGAGGACTACACGCTTATTTATTATCCGGACCCTTGGCCTGGAACTGGGCTTATCTGTCTGGGAAGCGGTACGGCTAATGGCGGCGGTAATGTCAATATAAAGAACTCAGTAGATACTGGAGATTTGCCGATAGCAGATGACGCAAACAGTGGTGCTAAGATCTGGCTAATATTAGATAGTGACTTAGATTGTGAATCAGGTGTTTGGTCAGCTTGGCAACCGACTGAATATCTCTTCGAATATGACCTTATTACTTTTGACGACACTGACTGATGTGATTTATCCAACTAAGTAAGTGTGGGGAGTCTCCGAAGAGACTCCCTTCTTCTTATCCAAACCTTCTATTATCTTCCCTGTGTTTCGTCTTAACAAGCTCTTTTCTCCTTAATGTTGAGGTCCTATCTTAAACGGAACCCTCTTCGCATGAGATCTTTATGTTGCGAATGATATGGTGTAACAATAGGGTAACCGTCGGGTAACAGCAGCGTAACAGCAGTGTAACAGTTACTACAGTTTGTACGTATTAATAGTAAGACATCCTTTCGAAGGATGACCGCAATGTACGGTATGCTATGATATATACAGGGAGCAGTAAGTAATGAAAATAGTGCTTGTCGAAAATGACGAGAGAACGCTGAAGATACTTCTTCTCTGGTTAAAAGAAAAGTATCCTCAGGCAGAGTTTGTTTCGTTTGAGGACAGCGGTGAATGTCTGGAGAAGGTTGAAGACGAGAAACCTGACCTGATCATCGTCGCCATGTCGTTATTCGACGATTATTTTGATATTCAGGAATTCATCACCGGGGTGAAGGAAACATGCTCCTGTCCGCAATACTTCCTGATACAGGAAGATAGTGAAGTCGAGAGAGCCCAGATAATAGAAATGGGGGCAGACGATTGCATGAGTCTTCCCCTGAAGCCGATGGAATTCCTGGCAAGAACAGGAGCATTACTCAGAAAAGCCACCAGAGAGAAGAACGCAGCCAACAACAAGGAAATATCTATCGGCAGGCGTTTGACTATCGATCTGGAATCGGGAGTCATTATTCGAAACGGCGACACTACTTCACTGACCCCATATGAGATACGGTTGCTATCAGTATTGATCAGTAATGCCAACCGGGTGGTGACGCGAGAAGCCCTCATACGAAGGGTATGGGGAGAGGATTATCTTGGTGAGAGTCATATTCTCAAGCAACATATCTACCGGTTGCGGAGTAAGATAGAGGATAATCCTCGCAATCCTCAAGTTATCGTTAAC
>DUFA01000158.1 GCA_011191975.1 Dehalococcoidia bacterium | reverse complement strand
TCCCTGAACTGCAAACCCGAAGATGCCAGGAGAGCACTTTTCCTGCTATCGGCTCCTTCACGGGAAATGAACGTGGACATGGTTAAGGAACTCGGTGATTACATGAGGAACCTTACACCACTCGCTACGATCAGGAATGGTGACTACCCCAGGCAAAGAGGGTTACTGGACGTCAGCATTATTCTTTCTGAATTGAGTGATGTTGAAAAGATCAGAAGTTACTATACCAAATCAGCCAGCTTTATCCCGGTAATGAAGAAAAGGCAGAAAGAAACCAGAGAAAGGCTGCAGGAAATCGAAGAAAAGTCCCTGGCCGTACCCTCCTTACTCTAGTTGGCTACCCTTTTTGTTATGTAATATTAGTAATTATCGTTAAAAACTGCTAGGTGGTACTATTGAATAGTACCACCTAAATCTTATTATAGCTATCAATGTTTACTAAAAGATATAAACGATCTTGACCTTTAATTAAGGATGTTTTGCACGCAGGGAATCGTAAGTTCAAATCATGCACCATTTACAACTTTTTTAAGGTTAATCTAATCCCGTAGATATAAGTGTCAACTAGGCTTTTCATTTAAATAACTCTAATTTGACTTGAGAAATGCCGGGATGTTTGTCACTCTAAACCTATTGCTAATTTACTCCGTTTAGCTTCAGTTTTTAGACAGTGAATAGTGATGATTCAAGGCATGTTGGCAAGGGATGCATCCAGAGGAATGGACACACCCCTTGCTGAATCTACTGAGTGAAGTAAACACTCCCAGAATATGTACCTTCCCATACTCCGAGATCAGTTTCGGTCACCATGAATACCAGGGTGCCTTGTATATTAGCCAGTTCATCTGTACCGGATATGATGGTTTCTTCCATCTGAAAGCCACCATTTCCCAGGGATTGATGGCGGACATATGCGGTATACGTTCCTTCCTTTCCTAACACTGTCCCGGTAAAAGTCTTTTTACCGATGTTGTTTGTGGGATTTGAGATTATATTAAATCCATAATTAAAGCATTCCAAAGCAGCACCATCAAGGTTACCGGCGTAAATACTCTCATAGGATATACAAACAGTAGTAACGAGTTGGTTACAGGCATTCATAACACACTCAACACTCGTCAACGTTATTTCATACTCTCCACTTACCTCTACACTAGAGTCGGCGTTTACGATTCCAGACGGTATCATTGTTGTCAGTGCTAAGGCTATTACTAACAATGTTACATATGGTTTTTTCATTTATACTCTCCCTTTTACTTTTTTCATGCCAGAGATTTATTCTATTGTCCTTTCTCCTTTTTAATCCCTCCTTTTCAGTTATTTTTTTGCTTAATCACAACATATCAGATCTAAATTTCCGTTCAACAAGCTTGGTGTTAGCAGTCAACCAGCAATCAGGTCAGCGTATCTGCTGGGTTTATTGAAATCTTGAAAACATAAGGGAATTGGTTTATATTTGGCTCACTCGAACGTATTGATCTTCATCTATGACACGACTCGATAAGGAATACTTTGGAAATGACAAAACGAATTAGAGCGCTAACAACATTCGGTCGTGATTTGGATTCTTTGCTCAAACAGGCGGGAATTTCGTCAATCCGCGAATACGCCGATGCATGTGGTATAAGTTACAAATACCTTCTTCAACTTCGTACGAACTCGGATCGTCGTCCAGGTGGGCTTTATGTGGATCTTCTCAAACCCTTTACACATCTTGAGATACTGGGCATAATCGAAAGCCACCGACTTTCCTCAAGACACCGTGGTAAGTATTTTTCATTTACGGAATGCCATGAATTATTTCCTGAATTATCCGACCAGGAAATCCTGGAATCAGTCAAGCAAGCCAGTAAAATAATAGATAAAATGGGTACTTCACTACATGAACCTGAAGTAAGAGAACAAGGTACTCTTGATACCGATCAAATATCTGCTAAACGTGAGTTACGATATAAGAACATATTCGTTGGTCGTCAGGCTGAACTATCCGCACTAACAGATTCCTTCGATGATGCTGTAGCCGGGCAGGGTAGCCTGATTATGATCTCAGGAGAACCTGGAATTGGCAAGACTGCCATCTGTGAACAGCTATCGAATTTCGTCACGTTACGTGGTGGCATAACTTTTTGGGGACATTGTTACGAAGAAGGATCCTTATCGTTACCCTATCTCGCTTTCATTGAAGCTATGACGTCACACGTCCTTAATAGGGACACTGACGAATTAATGAAGGAACTTGGCTCAGGAGCTTCTGATGTAGCACGAATCGTGCCGGAAATAAGAGAGAAACTAAATATTGAACCTAGAGAAGCTCAGAATCCTGAAGAAGACCGGTATCGCTTAATGCAGTCTGTTTCCTTATTTCTGGCAAATGCTGCTGCGGTGAAACCAATGTGTGTCATCCTTGAAGACATCCACGATGCAGACAAAGGCACCCTCGAAATACTTTCCTATGTATCAAGAAATCTCCAAAATACAAGGCTGATGCTGGTCGGTACCTATCGTGATGTCGAGGTGGATAGGAGTCATCCTCTGTCTGCAGCTTTGGCTGAGTTAAGACGTATATCGTCATTTAGACGTATATTATTACGCGGATTAAATATCGATGAAGTGAGACGAATGCTGGCTGGTATCACACAGGAAGAAATTCCTGTGAGTATCGCCGAAACTATCCATCGTCAGACAGAAGGTAACCCTCTCTTTGTGCAAGAGGTTGTACGTTACCTCTTTGAAGCGAATCTCCTTATGCAGACGGAAGATCGGTGGGATCCTGCCAAGAATATTGCTCTGGAGATGAGTATACCTGAAGGACTAAGGGACGTTATTGGCAAACGACTGTCAAGTTTAAGTGGAGAATGTAATCAACTACTTTCGTCTGCTGCTGTTATAGGACGTGAGTTTGACCTAGGTATTTTAAAAAGTGTTACCAATATTCCTGAAGAAGTTTTTAACAGAGCTCTGAAGGAATCTCTCCAGACCGCTGTACTTGAGGAAAGGTCTCGGGTCGGCTCAATACAGTATCGGTTCACCCATGCTTTCATTCGACAGACACTTTATGAAGAGATGATAGCACCGCAGCGGTTGCAGTTGCACCAGCAGGTGGCACATGCCCTCGAGGAACACTATGCAAATCGACTTGAAGAGCATGCTACTGAATTGGTTGAACACTTCTCCCACTCATTATATCCAGCTGATCTCAAGAAAGCCGTGAGTTACGGCGAGATGGCAGCAAAAAGGGCAACTGATGTATACGCTTACGGTGAAGCCGTACGAATACTGGAGCAAGCAATCAAGGTTCAGGAAATCCTTGACCCTGATGATAAAGCAAAGAAGTGTGAGTTGCAACTTGATCTACTTGAAGCTGTTTTCCGGACCGGTGATGTAAATCGTGTTATTGATACTATAGCTCCGGCTACGTTTGCCCTTGCAGAAAAACTGAAAGATGATGCGAGAGCTGTCAGTGTATGCGTATGGGCACTATTATCCATTCGCGCGAGAGAGGGTAATCACAGTCATCCCCAAATTATAGAATGGGGAAAAAGAGTAGATAGATATGCCAAGCCTGAAACTCCCGGGCGTGTATATGCTGAAACAATTGTGGGCATTTCAAAGATTGCTTCATCCGATGCATTAAACTGGCAGGAAGGGCATAATCTCATTTCAAGAGCCGTTGATTTAGCTAGGGAGATCAACGATGATAATGCATTCTGGTGGGCTGCACAAAGTTTTCTGCGGTACAATGCAATACCGCAATATTCCAGTAAACTAATACGACTGGCAGAGGAACTGATGTCAAGACCTCGTACTGGTGTAACGCAGAATAACCTTGTCTTTGGCTTGAATGTAATCGGTAGTATTTTCTTTGTAATGGGTCAATGGGAAAAAGCAGAGGAAGTTTGGAATGAACAAAATGAAATTTCCGAACGCACCGGGAATATTATGTGGGAATTGATATCGTCCGGGACAAAATCCTGTCGACTATGCATCGAAGGTCGTTTTGAAGAGACATTATATGATATTGATCAAATGATGGCACAAAGTGAAGAAGCCGGGTTGACTGCATTAGCAAGATCCTTTTCAGCATATCCCTTGTATAGAACTCACTACTACCTTGGTAGTATGCCTGCAGATGTTGAGAGTGGTAAAGCAAGTTTACGATCACTGGGTTCTTACGCTGATAGTCTTCTCGCTCCTATACTCGCTCATCAGGGAGAGAATGATGAAGCGAAAGAGATCCTTGACCGGAGTGTGGTTAATCGTCCTTACATTGGCACAGACGAAGATATGACGACAATTTCGGACGATGCTTTGAACTTGGAAACAGCTTTATTAGTTGGACACAGGCAAGCTGCAGACCTTCTTCTGAACAGGTTTGAAGGTACGGGTGTTTATACAACGGGGTATTCCTCATCCTTGTGTATTCTCCGTCTGATGGGCGAAGCGACAGTTCTCCTCGAAAGATACGATGAAGCTAAAGAGTACTACAAAGAAGCAATCCAGGTCTGCACTGAGATGAGTTTCCGTCCGGAATTAATCCTTTCTCGACTTGGACTAGCCGAATTACTGCTTGATCACTATCCTGACGAAAAAGCTGAAGCCATCGAACACCTCGACTTCGCCATCAAGGAATTCCATGAGATGAAGATGAAGCCGTCTCTGGAGAGGGCTTTGAGACGGAAGGATACACTTAAAGCGTAAAAAACGTCCACTCATTTCCATGCCTAGCAGTTAAGCGTGCACCTCATTCCGAAAAAAGGAAGATTATTCAAAAACTGTTATCAGACACTATTGACTTTTAAGAATAATGTATTAGTGATAGGGGGCTGGCTTTCAGCCAGCCCCTTTTATACTATTATCTGCTCGGTTTTCACGAAAATGGACTAAACCTTTAGAGGAAATTCACCTAACTCACTCGATCTCCGGCAAACTGCCTAAAATACCCCATACACACGTCATGCCAGAATTTCGCGTTTACTTCCTGTGTTTCCAGTTTGTTTTGGACATGTTCAAATCGTTGTGAGTCTATTTTACCTTGAAGGCTTTTCCAGGCTTTCTTCATTCCAGCAACGTATTCCACACCGCCATCATAATGGTGCTTTAATTCTTCGAATAACATCCTTCCTGAGCTTAAACGATAGTCCCATAGAACATGATGGAACCATAACAAGTATTTTTCAGGGCAGATTGCTAGATCATCAAATTGTTTGTGCAATGGGCTGAAATACTGACTGATAGCGTTACTTCCTGAGCTGCTGCGGTTGAAGCCAAGACCCTCTTTATCAGCCCGGTGATAATAAACCGAATTCCAGTCTTCTCTACTCGCACCATTGAAGGCAGGATCAGGACCGTAATGGTGGCCTTCCTGCGTGATATGATGCAAGCCGAGCGGTGTCATGTAATCAACGCAGGCTTCCCACGAACCAAGCATCATCTTTCTGATCGAATTCACGACGTCAGGATCGTTCGACCATGTCATCCGTATCCATTCTTCACAGATATCTTCGCTGCTCAGATAATGATCCCACGCCAGGCGCCCAAAGGCATACCAGTTCGCCTGGGCAAAATGATGACCGCACCAGTTTCGATCCGAACCTGTATTCGAAACACCGACGATAGCCGATTCAGTATTTGCATATAGCGAACCATCTACTATTCTGGAGACTGTCGAACCCTCTCCATAGGCAAAAGTATCGGCATCCAGGACTTCTTTCCACATCGGTGCCAGATAAACAAGGTGAACTGCCTGACCAAGATATTCCTGGGTGATTTGCAGTTCAAGAGCCAGTGGTGTCTTCGGCATAGCACCAAACAGAGGATGAAAAGGCTCTCTAGGTTGAAAATCGACCGGACCATTCTTTACCTGTACAAATACTCCAGGATCAAATTTACCGTCAAGCGGCACGAACCCCTTATAGGCACATTTAGCCCTGTCCTTGTCGATTGTAGTATCGTACACAAATGCCCTCCAGAGTACTATACCATTATGGTCATGCATCGCTTCAACCAGCATATTAGCACCGTCATGATGGTTTCCTCCATAATCATGCGGTCCGGGCTGGCCCTCTGAACTTGCTTTAACCTGGAATCCGCCAAAATCCGGTATGAGACTGTATATTTCATCCATTTTTTCTTTCCACCACCGTTTCACATCCGGTTTCCGAGGATCGCTTGTCCTCAAACTACCAAGTTGTGCAGGAGCGTTGAAAGGCGGCGAAAGGTAGATCCTGATACCGTAAGATCGAAAAATATCCGCAAGCGCTACTATTTTAAGCAGGTACTCGGTACTCAGAATCTCAGGCTGGCTGTTCACATTATTCAAGATGACGCCATTAATTCCAATCGACGCACAAGCCCTGGCATAATCGCGATATCGCGGATCGATCTTATTCGGAAGCTCATTCCACTTCCACAACGACCGACCAGCATATCCTCGTTCGATTGAGCCGTCGATATTATCCCAGTGACACAACAACCTTCGATGAATCCGGGGAGTATTGAGAATATCAATGTTTTGTATATCGTGATGTGTCTGCAGACGTCTCAGGAAATGGAACATACCCGTTATAAGAGCAGTATTTGAGTTTGCAGTTATTAATATATTTGAGTCTCCGTCGTATTGTCGAATCAGAAATCCTTCATTTCCCATTTCACGACTGTCCAACTCGGGAATATCCAGATTTAGCTTTCGGAGGTTATCAATGGTACCCACAACCAGCCCCCTGCCCGTTACGCCGGTTCGTCCGATACCGACTTGCTTGTCGAGTATCACCGGTAGGGCAAGGTCCAATTCGTACTTGATAATATCGAATGTCTGCTCATTTTCCAGGATCGTTACTCCATCGATCATCTTTCGATATTGTAACAACCTGATGTCATCGTTGATCTTCTGGTATCGTAACCATAGCCGGTATCCGTCTTCATTAATCAACATTACACACTTCTTCCACGTACTTAACAAGAGGTATGAATTCAGTATTGCTCCTAATTATATATTTTATAACTTTTCTCTGTATCAAATACTGAAAATAATAATTGATAAATTCAGGATTATATAGTATTATTACAGCCACCAAACAGATTATATTTTTATCAGGAAAGGAGTGAATAATGACCGAAAGTCCGAATATAACAGTAAGGAAAATGAAAAAGAGTGACCTAGCCAAGATAAATGCTGTGGATAACTCACTCCGCGGCAGAAACAGGGTTACAACATGGCCGTTTTCTTTCGATCTGTACTGGAGAATCTATGAACCGGAAATCTGCTACGTTGCCGAAATGAAGGGACAGGTAGTAGGTTTTGTTGCCGGAGTAATAGAAAAAGAGGAAAGAAGTAAATTCCTCATCAACCAGCCCCGTTCCGTCGCAAGTCCTATCAATGATTCTCCGACAGTAGGGTGGATCGAGATGATGGGTGTTCATGCCGATTACTGGGGACAGGGTGTCGGTATGGCATTAATGGATGCTTTCACCGATGAATGCCGCAAAAACAACGCCATGATGAGAATCGTCATTAGAGATGATGATGAAGCACTAAAGAGCTTCTTAATCGGGCGCGGCTTCAATCGGTCGATCTTCGTTTCCTATAACAAAGATCCCCGTCAGATCTAATCGATTATAGGCGTATTCGAAATGCACTGACCTCGGTCAGTGCATTTCTATTTTAGGATAATTATCAGAAGAAAACAGTCCCTATTAAAGATGACAGAATACAGAAAATAATATACACTATCTACTAATAATTATGAGGAGAGAATATATGGCAGAAAAAACCTATAAATGCCTGAATCCTGTCGGAATTCATACGCCTGTCGATCTGTCTCCTCTGGCGCCACGTCTTGACAAACTAGACGGCAAGACGATTTTCGTCAGCATTGGCGCCGGCGGTGAACAAGACATTACCATCCCCCTACCCAAGAAACTGCAGGAAAAGTATCCCCAGGTGAACTGGATAGTCCAGGGAGCCGGACCTCACCTGACAAAGGCAGGCAGCATCTCACTTACTGATGAACAGGTGGAAAGCGGAGAGATAGATGCCCTGATACGMGGRGTAATMTGGTGACATGGAGCTATATGGGAGCAGTTGCCCCACTTAGCTACAATTGAGAAACGYGGYATACCCAGTGTWTTCATTATWTACGAAGAYCAGGATGTATGCTTYGGGGAAGCAGCCAARCTGAACGGTATCCCCTATCTCAGGCGTGTKAATTGTTCWCGYACYATYYCSGGWCCTGAAGAYRTCGACCGCTGGATAGACGAYYTWATGGACGCYCTGGTRCGACCTCTCACCGCYGAGGAAACAGCMGGCGGAAGATGGGAAGAACCMGAYGAAAGRATYCTCTTTGAAGGAACTCTKGARGARGCYGARGAATTYTACCAGCAGACAATGATWGTTCCGTCWCTMCARAAYGCRCCKTTCTCYATKTATACCGATGGKATGCCYATCRTGATCCCRACCGARGAACGSGTTGYRARRATRCTWACCGGAACCAGCCAYCCGSCKGATGAAATYATMMGGTACCAGTCTACMCAYCAGCTTGGYGAYAGGATWAACCAGATGGGAAGYTCWGGYATMAARGGMGAMCCGGTATACTTTATGCCKATGAGAAGAATGGCKACSGTTGAAAAGGTAGCGACGATCGGCGTAATGGCAGGATGCAAACCCGAACACATGCCGATTCTGTTAACCATGGCAGAATCCGGCGGCGGCTGCAGCGACGGTCGCGGTGGAGGTGGTTTCTGTATTTCAGGTCCGATCGCCAAGGAAATAGGCATGAACTTCGATGTAAATATCCTCGGTCCCGGTAATCCTTCCAACAAGTGTCTGGGAAGAGCTCTGGACCTGATGTGGCGTAATTTCGGTCAGCAGATCCCCAGTGTAAACAACGTCGGTGTCTGGGGAAATGCCCGGGGTAATATATTTCCAGAAAACGACGACGCTCTGCCACCGGGATGGTCCACGCTGAGAGAAGAATACGACTATGGTAAAGATGACAGTATACTTCTCCCGGCTGGTTTTGGTGGCGGTGGAACTCATTTCTCACCCGGTGGATACCGGGCATTCCAGAAAAGCGGTCATGGCGGAATCGCCAGGAGACTGGGTGTTAAAGGCGTGCCAGGCTCAAAGAACTGGCTTGAATATGAGGTGCCAGGCTGGTGGAAATGTGGAGAAGGCGGCATTGGAATTCTTATGCTGCCGCAGATGGCACAACACCTCTACGAAGCAGGCTTTAAAACCAAGGATGATATCTACGAGTGGATATACAAACAAAGTTTCATGACCGTCAGAGAATACAGGACCCATTCCTGGCCTGATATGCGTACCAATGCATGGAAGGGTATAGAAAGGACATCGGGAAAACACTGGCTTGAATTGGACGAAGATTATCTGGTTCCAGCCTGTGAAGATCCGTTCAGCAACCTGGTAGTCGTTTCGGGTGCCGGCGAAGAAGTAGCTCTGTTCGGCAGTGGGCGTGGGCCCGGCATGGATGCCGCCTGGCATATAGATCCGTGGCGTTAATTTCCTATAATTAAACGGGACTCGACAAAAGGCTGGCAGAAATCTGCCAGCCTTTTCTAATCTGTAAAAACAGTCAAAGCTTAGGGTTGTTCATTGACAATTAACGAAATTTTCGTTATAATCACGGCATGAATAATAATTTAAATCCCGCAGAACAAATCATTCAACGTTTTGGAGGCCAATCCTCCCTTGCAGTGATTCTCGGTAGACGGCAGAGTACCGTGCAACACTGGGCAAGAACCGGAAGAATACCTTCGCAATGGCACGAGACACTCCTGAAAACTGCCCGAGAAAAAGGAATACCTCTCGAACCTAAGGATTTCATCACACAGCAGACATTATCTATCGAACCCGCCGAAGGGAAACTCGGTGTTCTTATCATCGGACTCGGAGCGGTTAGTTCCACGTTCATTGCCGGGGTGGAGCATGTCAGGCGTGGAATGGGAAAACCGTTCGGCTCAGTAACCCAGATGGCAACGATACGGCTGGGTAAACGAACCGATAAGGAATCGCCTCTTATTAAGGATTTCGTTCCTCTAGCCAACCTTGACAAGCTTGTATTCGGTGCCTGGGATCCCATCCCAGATGATGGATACGATTCTGCCGTGAAGTGCGGTGTACTTAATCGCTTCGAGGACATCGAGCCTATTGCCGACTTTCTGAAATCCATTAAACCGATGCCGGCTGTATTTGATAAAGACTACGTAAAACGCATTAAAGGAACCAATATCAAAAAAGCGACAAATAAGCTTGAACTGGTCGAGGAAGTCAGGAAAGATATACGGAATTTCAAGGCAGAGAATAAATGTGACCGCCTGGTGGTAATCTGGTGCGGGTCTACCGAAAAATTCATTGAGCCGTCCTCCGTACACCAGAACATGAAGAATTTTGTCAAAGGACTAGAAAACAACGATAAAGAAATCGCCCCTTCCCAAATATATGCCTACGCATCATTACTGGAAGGGATTCCTTTCATTAATGGAGCTCCGGCACTAACGATTGATTTTCCTGCTCTTGAAAATCTTGCCGTGGAAAAGAATATACCCATATGCGGAAAGGACTTTAAGACCGGCCAGACTCTTGTTAAAACGGTCATAGCGCCGATGCTTAAAGCCCGCATGCTGGGTCTCAACGGCTGGTTCTCCACGAACATCCTGGGGAACCGTGACGGTGAGGTGCTGGATGAACCAGAAAACTTCAAGACAAAAGAAGAATCGAAACTGGGAGCGTTGGAATATATTCTCCAGCCTGAAATGTACCCGGACCTTTACTCAGATGCCTATCATAAGATCCGTATCAATTACTATCCGCCCCGTGGTGACAACAAAGAAGGCTGGGATAATATCGATATCTTCGGCTGGCTGGGCAGGAAAATGCAGATCAAAATCAATTTCCTCTGTTCCGACTCTATCCTCGCTGCTCCACTCGTACTTGACTTGGTTCTTTTCATGGACCTGGCGAAACGAGCAGGTCTCGGTGGAATCCAGGAATGGTTGTCATTCTACTTCAAGAGTCCACAACACGCTTCCTCTGTATACCCGGAGCATGACCTGTTTATTCAGCAGACTAAACTGAAAAACACACTCCGATGGATGATGGGTTCCGAACAGATAACCCACCTTGGGATGGAATACTACAGGGAAGAGTAGCGTTTTACTAGTAGATCATAATAGACTGGAAAAGAAAGAGGGATTGGATTACCAATCCCTCTTTCCTAAGTACTTAATAAGTTATTAACCGGCACATTCGTCGAGGAATGCTTTCTGATCCCGACTTTTCTCAACAGGCTGCAAACTCATAGTAAGTTCTTCTATCTCTTTCTCAATCGCTGTTAATACAGCTCCATCGGCATTCTGCCCCTTTTTCTCTTCCAGTTCTGCCCGTTTCTTGTTGATTGCATCGATGATCTCTACTTCTGTCATTGTTCCTCTCCTTTTTTATAATTCTTCCGAGTGAGAGTGTGTTCCTAAAAGATCGATTTTCAGTGTTACACTCCCTTCAGATATGCTATAATATATTATATACTAATATTATCGTTTTAGTAAACTATTTTCTTTGTTCTTTTCAATGCCTTGTCTGCAATAATATTATCCCGTTTTGGTCAAACTTTATATGACAGAAGTCACATATGAAGCATGAAATTCTAGAGTTAAATAAAAGAAAGGAGGGGATAATTGGCTATTATTGAAGAGATGACAGGAAAAGGAGCCCCTAGCTGGCCGTATCCTGTCAATTATGGAAAGGAAAATGAATTATCAGCTGATGTACTTGTAGTCGGCGGTGGAATTGCAGGCTGCCACGCCGCTATCAACGCCGCTAAAAGAGGCTCAAAGGTAGTGTTGCTCGAAAAAGGGGCGACAATACGGAGTGGCTGCAGCGGAGCCGGGGTTGACCACTGGGGAGCAGCCTATACAAATCCCTGCTGTACTGCCGACCTGGAAAGAGCCGCCAATTCAAGTGAGAAACGAAGACCCTGGGCAAATGGAATGCTGAGTTATATCACCATGCGTGAATCCTGGGACGCCCTGCTCGACTGCGAAGAGATGGGGATGAACTTCCGCGACGAGGACGATGAATTTGCCGGCTCGCCGATACGTGATGAAGAAACAAAGATCATGTTCGCCTATAACTACAACACCCGGGTAAATATTCGGGTCAATAACGGAGCTAAAGTCAAACCTGTCCTCTATAACGAGATGCTGCGCCTGGGAGTCAAGGTATTTGACAGAGTTATGGTTACCGGGCTTCTCACAGAAGGTGGAAAAGCAGGAGCGAGAGTTGTTGGGGCAATGGGCGTTAATATTCGCACAGGTGAATTCTATATCGTCAGTGCAAAATCTACTGTCCTCAGCGCAGCCCAATACTCCGGTATCTGGGTGTTTAATACGGAGTTGGCAGGATCATCCGTTCATCTGGATGATCCGAACAATGTCGGCGAAGGCACCGCTGCCGCCTGGAGAGCCGGGGCTGAACTCACCCTGATGGAACGAAGTAAAGGTCCTGCTCACGGTAGTTTTGGCTGGCCGAGATTCGGTGTGGGAAGCCCGACCAATACCTGGTACCCCTGCAATATCGTCGATGCGAACGGAAGACAG
>DUFA01000157.1 GCA_011191975.1 Dehalococcoidia bacterium | reverse complement strand
TCCTGCTGTGCATCGGCACCAACACCACCATCCATGATGAAAAAAGAATGAAGATGGAAGGCGATTTCCTGTACCTGAAAAGTCCGGAAGAGATGGCAGCAATGTACAGGGATCTCCCGGAAGCCCTGGAAAACACGGAACGCATCGCGGATATGTGCAACCTTAAACTCGAGTTCAACCGACTTCTCCTCCCTGAGATAACAATCCCGGAAGGGAAGACTCCCGACCAGTACCTGACCGACCTGTGCGAGGAAGGCCTGAGTAAGTACTATCCTGATCCCACATCCGAGATTAGAGAACGGCTCGATCACGAGTTAAAAGTCATTGAGCAAACCCGATTCGCCAATTACATTCTGGTAGTCTGGGATATCATCTCCTTCGTCCGGGAAAATAAAATCCTTTTCGGGGTTAGGGGCAGCGCCGCTTCGAGTATCGTACTCCGCTGCCTTGGAATTACCGAACTGGATCCCATTTCAACGGGACTGGTATTCGAAAGGTTCCTTAATGAGGAACGCATAGAAATGCCTGATATCGATCTTGATTTCCAGGACGACCGTCGCGAAGAGGTAATTGCTTACGTAACCCGGAAATACGGACAGGATCATGTCGCCCAGATAATTACCTTCGGTACTCTTGGTGCAAGGGCTGCCCTTAGAGATGTCGGCAGAGCCCTCGGCATGCCCTATGCCGAAGTAGACAGGATTGCCAAGCTTGTCCCGTTCGCACCTCATATGACACTCCAGAAGGCGATGGAAGAAAACGGAGAACTTAAGAGTATTTATCTCCAGGACAAGATAGTTCGACACCTAATCGATTCTGCCCGTAGACTCGAAGGTACAGCCCGTCACGCCAGCACCCATGCTGCCGGCGTTGTTATAGCCAAGGAACCCCTCACCGGCTATGTTCCCCTCCAGAGAGCCAGCCGGGCTGAAGACGATGCAACGGTTATGACCCAGTACAGCATGGAGGAAATTGCCCAGATAGGTCTGCTGAAAATGGACTTCCTCGGACTGGCTAACCTTTCAATACTGGGTAAAGCGATAGAAACCATAAAAGAAAGCCAGGGTATCGACATCGACCTGAACAATATCCCCAAGGATGATCCGAAAGCATACGAGCTTATTGCTTCCGGTGAGACCGCCGGCATATTCCAGCTGGAAGGCGCCGGTATGAAAAAAACAGGGATGCAACTCAAGCCGAACACCTTCAGCGACATAGCCGTAATAGTCGCCCTCTTCCGACCCGGACCGATGGCTCATATCCCTACCTATATCAATGCCAAGAATGGCAAAGAAGAAATTCGTTATCCTCATCCCGCTCTTGCCGATATTCTCAGGGAAACTTACGGAGTTCTCGTCTACCAGGAACAGGTGCTGTTCATCGTTAGAGCGATCGCTGATTACACACTTGGGAAAGCCGATGTGTTCCGCAAAGCAATGGGCAAGAAGATCGCTGAGAAGATGCGGCAGGAAAAGAGGAATTTCATTGAAGGCGCTAAAAGCAAAGGCTTCACCGAGAAAGAAGCTGAAGAGATATTCGCCTTGATCGAACCGTTTTCTGGGTACGCCTTCAACAAGGCCCACGCGTTTAGCTACGCGCTTATCGCCTACCAGACCGCCTACCTGAAAGCAAACTACCCGGTGGAATATATCTGTGCTTTCCTCACGTCAAATGCCGGGCAAACGGAGAAAGTTATAAACGCTGTAGCGGAATGCCGCAGGTTGAATATTGAACTCAAGCCGCCCGATGTCCAGTACAGCAAAGACCGCTTCTCTATTGAAAGAGATGAAGTCGGTACTCCGCTTATAAGATTCGGTCTGACGAGCATAAAAAATGTCGGACTCGGCGCAATAGAATCGATAATCACCGAAAGAGAAGAGAATGGGCCTTTTCGGTCGATAGAGGATTTCTGCCGTCGCTGTGACCTTCACGGAATAAATCGCAGGACGATGGAAAGCTTAATTAAAGCCGGCGCTTTCGACTCACTGGGCGAGAGAGGAACACTGCTTCATAATATTAACGATATTCTGTCGCTGGCTCAGAGAGAGCAGCGGCTCAGAGAAACCGGTCAGACTACCATGTTCGACCTTTTCGGCGACACCGCAGCTATGCCGTTGCCGGATCTTGAAATGGAGTATGTAGGCATAAGTGACCGGGAAATGGCAGCCTGGGAAAAGGAATTGATGGGAGTACCTTTCTCCAGGAAACTGGTAGATCCGAAGCAGTATAATCCAGAAGCCACTTACTGTGCAGAAATAGACTCAGAGATGGACAGCGAAAATCTCACCATAATCGGCGAAGTAGCCAGCGTCACCCATCTTATCACCCGTAAAGACTCAAAACCGTTCGTGAAGGTAATGGTGGAAGACGTCAGCGGCGGGATCGAGATAGCGGTATGGCCGCGAGATTACGAAAACACTCGCGATCTGTGGCAGGAAGGCAACTTTCTCCGGATCGGCGTTAAGGTCAGGGTAAGAAATGAAGAAATAACGCTCAGTGCCAACAATGTCGATTACTTTCAAATGACACCCATCAACAAGAAAAAAGGCGACCCTGATACTGCTGCAAGTCAAGTGTCGGAAACAGAAGAGGTACCGGAAGAAGAGATAGTTAAAGCCGCTTGCCGGGTCATCATCGAGATCAAGCCAACCCATGACATCGAGAGTGATACCAATAAACTTATGAAGATCAGAGATATTGTGGAAGATTATTCAGGAGATGATGAAGTATTTCTCCGTCTGGAAAATGGTACCAAGATAGATACAGTGAAACTGCAGCAGACTACCGGTTACTGCGATGAACTGTTCCGCCAGTTGACCGAAGTTATTGGTGAAGACGGAGTCAGGATAGAAACCGGAGGTTCCGGTACTTGACAGAGAAGCCTAAACCTCAGCAAATAACTTGGCTATCCTGTTTTTTTCAAATACCTCTGCGTCCAGGGACAGGTAGCGATACACATCCCGCAGATATTATCGGTTATCCCCTCGCGTTCCCGCTGCCATCTTTGTGCAACTTCGCGGCATTTAAATGGATCGTATAACTGGTCACGTGACATTCCCACTTCCCAATCTAGACCGGTAACAGCGTTACCGGGACATATATCGACGCAGGCATGACAATCTCTACAGTCTGAGTGAACCTTCGGAGTCCCTGCGGGTAATTCGGCATCGGTAAGTACGCTAGTTATCCGGACGGCTGAACCGTATTCAGGTGTTATCAATAATGCACATTTTCCGATCCAGCCAAGACCGGCACGGGTAGCGACAGTCTTATGAGGAAGATTTGTTGAGAGTGTATCCCAGTCTATTCCGGTGTTCGTAGCAGAAAAACATTCTGCCCTAAATCCCTTTCCTTCAAGAAAACTAGATACTTTTTTACCCAAAAGACTCAGTAATTCATTGACTCTTCGGTATTCCAGTAAATAATCCACATCCGGACCATTGATTATTCTCCTGATAATTTCAGGATCTAACACAACAGCTATAGAAATACCGTACGGTAAATCGTACCGCACATCAACTGGAAGACTCTGCAAATCAGCGAATCCTACCAGATCGCCGCCCTCCAACCTTAGAAAGGATCGAATTTCCTCCGCCAGTTCGTATTTATCCATTTTTCTCTCATAGGTGTATTGTTTCGTATTCAGATAAGTATAACACATCATTTGTTTCTGGATTCCCGCCTTCGCGGGAATGACGGTGAGTAATTACTGGTCAGTACGAGTGAAGCGAAGCAATACATTACCCCGAAACGGATTACCACGTCGTTCCGCCACAGACGTCCCTCCTTGTAATAAAAAAAGGATGTGCTATTGATAGCCGCTAGATAAAAATCTCCTTCCCTCGACTCTTTACCCACTCAGGCAACCGTTCCATGCCATTAATAAGTGATCTTTGAACGCCTTGGATTCTATTTTCGAGTAAACCCTCTTTCCTTTTCAAGGAGAGAGGGTTACTCGTAACTGGGAGAGAGGATAATAAGAGAATATTGCTGTTTAGGTAGATAAAAAAGTCTTTATCATAGGCTGACTGGATTCCGGCTGGAGTTTATCCACCGAAGGCTGGCCGGAATGATGGTAAGAAAATCACTTAAATAACCCTCGCATTCATTCAGGTTTAAGTGTATAGTATTGTCAATTATGAAAAGGCAGTATTCAGTCCTGGCGTTCGGTGTCATATCTGTATCGTTCGCCGCGGTTTTCATACGGCTGGCCGATGCTCCATCTCTAGTTATCGCAGCCTGGCGGATGTGCCTGGCCGCCTTAATCTTGGCACCCTTTGCAGTGAAGCTTGCAGGCAAGGAACTGCGGCAGATATCCGGCAGGGACCTTGCCATGATGCTGCTTGCCGGAGGATTCCTGGCACTCCATTTCGGTCTCTGGATAACATCACTCAGTTACACCTCAGTAGCTACCTCAGTAGTGCTTGTTACCGCCACTCCTATATTCGTTGCGGTGACCTCCTACCTCCTGTTCAAGGAAAAACTGACCATCAAAATAGTTCTGGGGATAATAATTTCCATCGGAGGTTCCATTCTAATCGGCTACGGTAACTGGAGTATCGGAACAAACCAGTTACTTGGTGCCGGTCTGGCGCTGGCGGGAGCTCTTGCAGTGGCTGGATACCTGCTGATCGGCCGCAGAATCCGAAGAACTATCGGACTCCTCAGTTATGCATTCATTACCTACAGTTCGGCGGCAGTCCTTCTTTTAATAACTACAATGGCTTCGGGATACAGCTTGTCCGGCTATTCTGGAAACACGTACCTGATGTTCGTCCTTCTGGCACTGATACCGCAGATACTGGGACATTCTTCTCTCAACTGGTCTCTAAAGTTCATGCCGGCAACGATGGTTACCATCGCCGTACTCGGTGAACCGATTATAGCAACCATACTGGCTTTCCTCATTCTAAACGAAGCACCAACTCTCACTGAAATCATCGGCGGTATTTTAATACTGGGAGGGATATTTATCGCTTTCAGGGGTAACAAGATGGCTACAATCTAAATTTAACCTTTTTCGAGACTTTTTCTCATTATCATGTTAGAATACATCAGTAATGAATGATAATAATGACGTAATAAGAAAAAATGGGAAAGCCGGGCATAGAAAAAGACTCAGGGAGAAATTCATAAAGTCGGGCATCGCTGGATTCCATGACTACGAGATCATCGAACTGCTGCTCAGCCTGGGAACTCCCCGTCGCGACTGCAAACAGCAGGCCAAGGAAGCCGTAAGACGATTTAAGACACTTAGAGGTGTCCTGGAAGCCCCTCCTGAAGAACTCAGAAAGATAAGCGGTATCGGACCTCATAACACCTTCGGCATCAGGCTTGTCCAGGAAATAGCCAGGGAGTTTCTCAAGGAAAAGCTCATAGAAAAACCAGTATACACAACTGCAGATGAAGTATTCGACTACCTTTACCACTCGATGCGTGATCTAAAGAAAGAAGTTTTCAAGGTAGTCTACCTTAACAGCCAGAACCAGATAATCGATACCGAAGATCTGTTTCACGGGACTGTCAACAGTAGTGCTGTTTCACCCCGCGAAGTGGTGGAAAGCACGTTGAAACACAACGCCGTTTCCCTTATCTTCGCCCATAATCATCCTTCGGGTAATCCCGAGCCGAGTAAGAGTGATATGGATTTAACCCGCGATCTGATATACGCGGCAAGAACCGTCCAGATAAAGGTGCTCGATCACATCATTATCGGAAATAACCGGTATTACAGTTTTGCTGGCAAGGGACTTATCGGGGAATATGAAATGGAATACCATGGGCTGAAACTGAGTGGAACCCAAAGGACCAAACAGGACAAAACAAGAACAAATATCTCTTCACCCAAATTACCATGGAGTGAATAGCTGGTATCTATTTCTCCATACCAGTATGCTAATTTGATTTTTTGGAAGTGAATAGAGTCGAACTTCTTCTCAAACTATTTTGTGTTTTGTTAAGTTTCCAGGGAAATTTATATAGAACAAAGCTTGTTTTGGTTGTTGACTCAAACAGAGAGGGTATTTAGAATCAATAAAACGGTAATTTATTTATCATTCCTGACTGTCTTTATCTGGGTATTGACCTTTTCTAAACCGCTGTATCGCAACTATACCAATAATTATTAATGCGATTCCTATTGGTAGAAACGGGGCGACATCTCCTGTTATTGCAGTAAGGGCACAGAATATAATTCCGGCAACAATAAACATTATACCCGGCCTTTTCATTCAGCTTCCTCCAAAGTATTGATTTGCATTCCTGTTGAAATATGTTGTGTTCTAATTGAAAATAATTGTTATCGTTTTTCTCCCCTTATTTTATCTACCTCCTTATCGATCGCTGTCTGATCGCTTCCTTTAGGCCAGAGAAAAACCTCAACAAAATTAATTATTATGGCAATTCCCCATCCCCCGATAACCCATAAAAACCAGGGATACCCTCCTCCAGCCGGGAATGCCCATACGAGTACCAGGATTATATTAACGAGAATATAGGTAAATAGATGTCTATAAAATCCTCTCTTTGCTTGTACTCGTTTTTTAGCCTGTTCATAGATCTCTTCTTCAGACATGTTATTCATGATCATTACCTCCTGGTTACCCGCGGTGCTCTGGATTATATGTCAAATAGAATAGGAATACAAGAAAATGAAAAAAAATTTAGGTACCAAGTATACCTGAAGCCCAGGAAACACTAATGAGTTTCGTATAAATAGCCTCGACACATTTTAATGAACGAAGTTCACTTTTTCCCTTTAGCATAATCCGTTTTCAAGGCTTCCAGGATGTTGTTGCTAGTCGTTACCCAGCCGAAAATTTCCTTGATATTATCGATACTCGATTGCTGTCGGCTTTGTTCGGTAGCTGCGCAGGCATCGGAAACAAGGACAGGCAGATACTGAAGTTGGCTGGCTTCCCGCAAGGAAGTTTCGACACAAATATTGGTCGCTACCCCGGTAAAGATCAAATACCTGATATCAAAAGTCCTCAGCATCATGTCCAGTTCTGTTCCGGAAAAAGCACCAAACCTGCGTTTTACGATGACCATCTCGTCTTCTCGTGGTTTAAGTTCATCGATGATCTCGGTGCCCCAGGTACCTTCCAGAATCGAACCGTTACGGACTTCAGGATTCTTCATTCTTTCAGGAGTCATGTTAAACCGTGACATAGGACCTATTTCTTTCATATCTGCGGTAATCCTGTGGACGGCATAGACAACCTTAACACCCTTTTTCCTTGCAGCCCTGATAATATCCTGGTTTGGCTTTACTGTTCTGGCGATATAATCCATATCTCTACCGGTAAGATCGAACATACCGCCTTTACTGACGAAGGCGTTTTGCATATCAATAACCATGACAGCAGTTCTTTTCAGGTCTATTTCTACTGATCCCGGTTCAGCCTGGATGGTAACCTTCGATATATCTTCCATTCTTACAACTCCTCCATCAAACTCCACCCGAAATAAACCTTGTTAAGTCTATTGTTACTCTGGATTCGCCGAAACTATTATTTAGGTGGTGCTACATCCTTGAGGACCTCAGAAGCCGGCTTACCGCCAACACCCCAGTGAGTTTTAGGTATCTCGTAAACAATAACCTCTACAGCATGTTCGGGTACACCTATATCTACCATTACCTGAGTTATTCCACTTATCATCGTTTTCACCTTTTCTTCACCTACACCTTCCCAAAAGTCAACACGCACGATTGGCATATATACCTCCTAGATATCTTTCATTAACACACTTTATGTCAAATGAAAATCATAAACGCCATTGATTAAGATTTAGCGCCAGACATCTATTCCGTATGCCGGATCAGCATTCGGCGTCCGGCCATTGACCCAGTGGGATGTCTCTTCACCTCCGCCGGATACGATTATGCAGTTCTGATAAGGATCGTCGACGGCTGGTACCATGTAATCATCCGGCAGTTCTTTCCATGGCTTGCCTGACGTTTTTTCCACCCCCCACCAGCCGCCTGTCCTGAAATCGGGCGAAGCGTGTCTCCGGTACTCACTGAATGGCATGAAACTGGACTTATAGAGCCACTGGTAGACGTCATCCTTGGACTTGAAACCAGCTTCATACAGGTGTTGAGCCATTTCCGGAAGGATTATGAAGTTATACCCGCCTTCCCTGCCTGCCCATAACGACGGTACCTGGTACTCCAGCCAGTTATGTCCGCCAGGTTTTCCTTCCACGCCAAGGCGTTTAGCCATACCGCCGCTGCCGCTTTTCTGAAGCGTCCGGTACCTGCCAGGACTGAACTCGGTGCTGCTGAAGGTTAATGAACCGGGAGGTCCTCCCCTCATGCCCAGCACATACACAACACTTTCGTTCCTCTTGAAATCATACTCCTCATTTACGCCTTTCCACCCCGGCGGCAAAGCATCGATATTCTCCGGGAAGCAGTTGAATAACGGATTGCCCATGATTCCGCAACTGGTTACCTTCGGTATATTTCCCCCCAGGTTAATCCACATCAACTCGGCAGCGCGACCGATACTCCGGTTGGCCTGGTTCCCCGGTCCCAGCATTCCGACATCGAAATTCATGCCTATCTCTTTCGCAATAGGACCACTCACACAGAATCCAAGGCTGCCCCGCCCGTCACCGCCACCGCCTCCTGCTTCGGCAATCGCCAGTAATACCGGCATGTACTCCGGCTTACATCCTGCCATTACCCCATTGATAGCAACTTTTTCTACGGTAGCGGTACGTTTCATAGGCTCGAAACGGACCGGAGTGCCTTTCTTACCCCCTACTCCCATTTCTCTCGGTGTATGATCGGATTGCAGCGTTATCACTTCGTCCGGAGCATGGCTGGTGCCTTTCAGCATCGTCTGTACCCTCTCCTCGGTAGGTATCCTTATCGCCATGCCGTCCGTATAGAGAGATATCCAGGCATCTCCGAGTACGGGGACGCTTACTGCGCATTCATAGTATTCTTCGGCTTCATCCAGTGTTCCCTCGAAAAGGACTCTCTTATCAGGCACTTCCCACCTGCCGCCTTCCTGCTCATCCGCTGTCAGCGGTCTGACCAGGGCATCCATCAATGGTTTGATAACATCAGCGGCATCTTCGACTCCGTTCCTGGTTCGTGAGCAGTAGACAGTTCGCACGTGGGGGATACCCAGGAGCATGGCTCCCTGCTTAAGGCATTCTTCCTGGTCTTCGAACACGATAACGACAGACGGTTTTCCCGCTTTCTCAAATCGCTCTGCAAAGGGCAACTGCCCTTTTATCGCCCCGTGTCAGAACGCCACTCCCTGTATCAGGGCATCGGCAGCCCTGAACTCCTCGTCGGGTATTGGTGGCCCCGACTCCCTGAAGATCCAGTTGACTTCCGGATAGTCATCCCTTAGCATTTTCTCCAGGGGTGTGAGAAATTCCTGCTCGACATTAACCATCATATTGAACATGATGATTTTTCCGTCGAATCGGTCGAGGCGGGGAGCCAGCGGATACAGGTCGACCGGATCCTGTAAACCGACCGGATTGAGACACTTGTATATCCTGTCATTCGTTGCCATTGTTACTCCTTAAGAAAAAGTATACTAGATGCCACTACCTGGTTGCATAGAAAAGCGGGATGATCAAGCCATGACATCCCTCTCCCTTGACGGGAGAGGTTAGGTGAGGGTGAAATATAACGATTCACGCCTGATCCCCTCACCCTGACCCTCTCCCGCGGTGGGGAGAGGGAACTATTTTCAGAGGTCATCTTAATAACCGGTTGAATTACTTTATTCTCCCACCGAGTTCTGTAATCATACCTCCGACTTTATCAGTATCGAAGTATGCCCACTTGACCCCTTCGATACCCCCGGTCTGAATGACATTGAAGCCGGCTTTCTCCATCTCAGCAATTTCCTTGTCGATGTCTTCAACGTTATACATTACATGATGAACGCCTTCGCCTTTTTCTTCGAGGAACTCATCGTATATAGTTCTGCCCTTAAGCGGCTGTATAAGTTCTATGGACAGTCCGCCCATTCCGTCTCTGCACACTCTCAGGTCTATATCATAGTCGGAAGGTTCGCCGTGGACTGTTCGTTCTGTTAAAGGCGTTCCTTCAGGTCCACCGATAAAGGGAGGAAAAGGCCCGACTCCCAGAGATTCGTAGTGTTTTATTGCTTTTTCCATGTCCCTTACGACAAGACAAACGTGACCGAATTTCCAGTCTGATTGCATTTGATTACCTCCTGTTTTTTTGTTTTGTGAGTCGTTATTGTACCACTTTCACAGGTATTTATCAGCTTTTGATAGTCCTAAAGATAAGTTCATTACTCATAAAGGTACACTCACAACTCGAACTCTATTAAACCTGTCCCTGAACGAAGATTCCCATAATATAAAGGTCGGATATCAAAAACCTTATCTGAAGATATTGTTTCCTAGTGGGTGTTCATTATCTTTTCAGGCTTGTCCCGAAATATTTATACATTACACCAGTTTCGATTTAATATCTTCTATGATTTTTTTAAAAACCTGTTCCCGTTCCGTAGATGTATCATAAAGCGTAAAGCCGTATTTCACTAAATGATCAGTCATTTCTCGATTGGATAAAATGGCTTCTTCACTAAATTCTCTTAGTTCATCATCATCAAAATCATATGTCCAATCGTCTTCCGTATCGTATTTCCTTAAATCGTTGAAAAATTCATCAGCCGTTTTCTTGTTTTGCACCAACCCTATAAGAATAAATTTGTCTTTCAATTCTACTATCCCATACATTTTCAGAACAGGTAATATCTTATCAAAATTAAAATGCCCTCCTTCCATCACGAACCTGTTTCCTTTTACAGCGTGCGCCTGTAGGTGTAGATCATTTACTACGCCGTGACTGGAAGAAAATACGCCAAGAAAATGACCAAGGAACGGCGCCAAATTGTCTGTGGGATTCACACCAAATTTAATATTCAATTGCGGATATGCTCCGTGAAACGTGGCGATAAGTTTATCGACATTGATGACAAAGTAATTTAATTCTTCGTTTATTTTTCTCGCTAATGTTGTTTTACCAGCTCTTCCCCAGCCTGAAATGATTATGTTTTTCATGCTATAATCTGCCTCTGCGTTCATTTTTTCAGCCCTGTTCCGTTATATCACATCTTTCGGTTCAGGGACAGGTCTATTAACTAAACTCCACTTTTATTTGTTTTGAATTAGTTTTATACTCACCCCTGACCCTCTCACGCAGTACCATCGGTGTTAGCATTAATCATTTCTCGTGAAAGGGGGGTTAAATTCGTCCTTCGACAAGCTCAGGACGAACGGAGGATAGCGATATCTCACAATGACATTCGTGAATATTTCCTTCCCTCGGCTCTATACCCATACCAGCGACCGTTCTGCTTCTTTAAAACCAGGCATAGACCGTCTAGGATCGTATTTTCGAGAAACCCTCTTTCCATTTGGAGAGAGGAAAAAGAAATAAAAGTCATTCCGAGGAAGTCTGCCTTAGGTGGATGATAACTGGTCAGGATTCTACCTTTGTTGTTATCTATAAATTCAAACATGGTATAATCATTCCTACAAAATAAATACTGATGTAGTAATGTTAGATTAATATCAATGGGAGTATTCAACAGGTGACAATTGAAAAAAATGTCATAGGACCGGGCGCTGAAAGACCTTTAAACAGACTCAAGACAATGTACGAACTACGGGCATATGTCGATTCGATGTATGAAGACGGCCGGGAAGCGGAAGATAAAGGAAAACCTGTAGCCTGGTGTATGCTTTCCATACCCACGCAGATACTGACCGCAATGGGTGTAGAGGCTGTGTTTCCAGAGAATTACGGCACGATCTGCGCTTCATCGGGAGCTGCCGCACCGTTTCTTGCGCGAGCCGAGTCCGAAGGTTTCCCGAGCCATATGTGCGGTTACTGCCGCAACGGACTCGGTTATGCCGCCAGGATGGCGGACCTGGACGGGAAAATACCGCCGGAAGCGCCCGGTGGTGGCATGACTAAACCGACATTGCTGGTAGGTTCGGGTGCGGTCTGTGACGCACGGTATAAATTCTTCCAGGCTCTCGGACGTTATCTTGATGTTCCCGTATATATCATTGAAGCTCCTGCAGCCGGGCAAAGAGAGTCGTTAAGAGAAGGTGCCTACGAAAACACCGTGCAATTTCTTATCAAAGAGTACAAACTGTTTGTCACGTTTCTTGAACAATTCCTCGGCAAGAAAATGGACTGGGACAAGATAGGTGAGACTCAAAGCACTCATGAGCTGGACAGGGTCTGGTGGGAAATCAACCAGCTTCGCCGGGAACGACCCTGCCCCATGAATTCAAGGGACTTCTGGAGTTCCATGTCAGGCGCTCTTTATAAAGCCGGAGATACCGATGAAATGACGGTCCTGTACAAGAAAATGTATGACGAGGTGAAGGACAGGGTAGACAAAGGAATAGCCGGAATCAACCGGGAAGAAAAATACAGGCTGACATTCCAGGGTCTCCCGCCCTGGCACAGCCTTGGGTTTTTTGATCAGTTAGCTGACAGGGGCTGGAATTTTGTCCACGAAAGCAGCTATCATCCTGCCAGACCGGTGGATATCGATGTAAGTCATATCAGTGATCCCATGGAGCGTTACGTACGCTCCAGCTCCAGAAGTCTGTCTGCAATTATAGACCTCGATTTCGAACCGGAAGAAGCAGCCGAAATCAAAGAAGAGATACTACGGCAGGGTTATTCTCATCGACTGGCGGCGAAGAACGTGAGAGAATTCAAGTGTGACGGCGCGTTTCTCCATCCGATGCTTACCTGCCGTGCCTTCACCGCACCGTTATTCCTTTACCAGAAACAAATAATGGACGTGTACAAGGTACCTTCATTGATTCTCGAAGGAGATATCGTCGACCTTACCCTCTTCGATCCTGTCGCAGGCTTGAAGAAAGCCGAAGCGTTCGAGGAAATCATGGACTACTACAAAGAGGTCAGGAAAAAAGAAGGATTGGACTGGTAGACAGCCAGAGATAACAAAA
>DUFA01000156.1 GCA_011191975.1 Dehalococcoidia bacterium | reverse complement strand
CAGTCCGCCTCCGCCACCTGTCCGCCACTGTCGAACTCCGATTCCCCGCCACCATGGCATAAACGTGTACAGGTCGGGAGGAAGAACACTCGATTGGGGCATGTCCTTATCAGGATTGAAACCGGCTTTCGTATAGACATCATATACACCATAGCGGGTTCCACCCTCATTACCTACCATAAGGCCATATATCGCCCGCCGCTCATCCTTTGGCATCCCAGGTAAATCAGCATAAAGCGGAAGTTCAAACTCACCCTTCATGATACGTTCGGGCAGATCACGGATAAGCATCGGTTCACGGAGTTCGTAGGGAGAACCGCGTACGTGTATGAAAAATTTCTGTCCCGGAGCCAGCTCGTATCTCTCCGAAAGAGTTTTGAGTAATTTACCGTCCCGGTCAATCCAGGGGATTTCCTTACCGTTGGCATCAACTATATTGCAGGCAAACCAAGTATTATGGGCATTTCCGACGGTATGCGGTATATAGCCAAGTCCGCCTGATGATTGCCCGCTTCCTTCCAGCATGTTAAACTCTGCCCCGGCACGCCACGCCATGGCGGAACCATCACCCGTTTGAGTGGGCTCCGAGAATGCTCCCCGCAACTCCGTAGAGAATGTCCAGAGAGTGTTTACCGAACCCATCGAAAGAAAGGTAGATTTAGCCCTGAATATATAGAATTCACCGGTACGCAGGTTGACGCCAGTGGCACCGACTACCTTGGCGCCCTGCTTACCGCCTTCAGTCAGTAGACTGGTGACCATTACAAAATCGTAGATAGCTACACCTTGCCTTTTAACCTCGTCATACATGGCAGGTTTAATGTTACCACCACCTGCTATTCGGATTATGTGCTTGTTTTCGTAGTCATAGGCGAACATCAGTTTAGTCTCATCATCTCTGAATTCGGCGCCTGCAAACTCATCGTTCACGTCTCTTACCGGAACTCCCATCTTCTCTACGTCCTGTAGAGCATCCCAGCCTTCTTTGCATGTTATATAACAGGAAATACCGTTACCAAGTTCGCCATACGAATAACCGCCGCAGTATTCATGTTCTTCGACCATTTCTTCAGGGCTGATTTTACAGCAGGGATTCGTACAGGCGGCGTGCCAGTGGTCGACACCGGCTCCGCTGCATCCGCTTCGCTTGACCGGACCCTTATCAACAATTATTACTTTCGCTCCCTGTTTGACTGCATTGATAGCGGCGTGGCATCCCGCAACACCTCCACCGAGTACCAGAACATCGCAGGATGCGACATTTTCCTTACCGTAATACACCGGGTACGGCCACTCAGGAATAGACACGTTGTTTTTTACATATTCATACCAGTCAGCCATTTTAACTCCCCCTTATCGATCAAAGATTTTAATAAACATCCTGAAATCCGTTGTTAATCTGTCTACACGTTCTCTTCTTCGCTGCTATAGCAATACGCGTAGCCAGAATAATAGCTCAATCTGTAGTGTCTGTCCAGATATATCAGCCGGGATAAATAAACATGATACTAAGAATAGAGTATATGCAGGCAAATTATAGCATTTACACCAACATCATCAACGTAACAATTAATGAACGATTTCACCAACCAAATAATTTGAGGTTTGTGTATTTCTAAAAACGATTACCTCCCTATTAATGTGACTCGAAACAGATATTGATATAACATTGAAGGAACGAATATAATCGGGTACACATGTGTGGTATTGAGAAATTAAATGTGGGTTCCTGAGGTTTGAAATTTCTAAAGATACTATTTGAGAAGTGGTGCATCCATAAGGATCAGAGTGACTTTATACAAATTGAGTGTTAAACAAACCGACTGTGTTAAGTAAAAAAAGAGTACGGTCTACAGGATATTAAGAGGTGAAGATCTATGGTAGACAGAAAAGCTGAATTAATCGATATAGTTGGTAAAGAATACTTATTTGACACTACGGAAACGCTAGATAGCTATGCCAAGGACCAGAGTTTCGCCAGGGAAATGAAACCCTGGTTGGTGGTAAAACCGGGAACGGTGGATCAAGTCCAGCAGATAGTCGGTTGGGCAATAAGGACAGAAACGCCTCTGGTACCGGTAAGTTCCGGACCACCACATTTACATGGTGATACTGTTCCTTCCGTTGAGGGAGCGGTTATCGTGGACTTAAGCGGCATGAAGAAAATATTGAACATCAATCGTCGAAATAGGATAGCGATAATCGAACCGGGAGTGACATACACCGAACTCCAACCGGCACTGGCAAAGGAAGGGATGCGTCTTTCTACATCTCTTCTACCTCGAGCACAGAAATCGGTGATTACCAGTCTCCTGGAAAGAGAACCGAGACTGAACTGCCGCTACCAGTGGTCATCCCTTGATCCATTGCGTTGTGTTGAAATAGTATGGGGCGACGGTAACAAACTCTGGACCGGCGATGCAGGTCATGGCGTCACGGACCTGGAACAGCAGTGGGCAGCTGAAAGAAGACAGGTTACCCCGGCAGGTCCAGGCCAGACTGATTTCTACAGGTTCCTTACGGCAGCCCAGGGAAGTATGGGTTTTGCGACATGGGCATCACTGCGATGTGAACTATTACCCAAAGTGCATAAGCTTTTCTTCGTCGCAGCTAAAGAACTCAGCAGCCTGTTTGGCTTTACCTATCAACTTTTAAGATTCCGATATGCTGATGAGTTGTTTATACTTAATAACACTAATCTTGCGTACCTACTGGGAAATAATTCTGAAGAATGTAAATCACTAAAGGAACAGCTACCACACTGGATTGTTATTATAGGAATAGCAGGCCGGGACGAACTACCCGAAGAAAGAGTCGAGTACCAGCAACAGGATATAGTAGATATCGCACGTCAGTTCAGTTTAGAGATGGTACCAGCAATACCAGGTGCGACAGGTGAACAGGTATTAGAAACTATAACTACTCCTTCAATAGAACCATATTGGAAAAACCGTTATAAGGGAAGTTGTCAGGATATCTTCTTTATCACGACTCTTGATAGAACTAACGATTTTGCAGAGACAATAAACGCTACGGCAGAGGTAATGGACTATCCAGTATCTGATATTGGCGTATACCTTCAACCACGGTTCCAGGGTGTAAACTGTCACTGTGAGTTTACCCTTCCCTATGACCCTAATATGGAAGAAGAAGTATCACGCATCCAGAAACTCTTTATCCAGGCTAGTGAATCGTTTGTAAACCAAGGAGCGTTTTTCACCCGACCTTACGGTATCTGGGCGGATTTGGCATACCAGAAGGATGAACACAGTGCATCCTTGTTGAAAAAAATTAAGGGGATATTCGACCCGAATGGGGTGATGAATCCAGGTAAACTGTGTTTTTAGATTACCGGTTACGGCACCAAGCAGTCAACTTCGTGGTTTATAGCAAAGAATCGATAGCTGAGGAATTAAGACTGAAAAGGGAGGATTAAGAGAAAATGGCGCTGGAAGATTACCGATCCGACCAGGAAAGATGCAGCCATTGTTCCTACTGCAAATGGATTCCGCAAGATAAAATCAAGAGTTGGAGGTTTGCTCAAGGCTGCCCCAGCATTGCTTATAGCAATTTCAACGCTTACTCTGCAAGAGGACGGTTTGCCGTTGCTAAAGCAATCCTGGACGGCAAGGGGGGCTATACTGATAGAGTTCTGGACGTAATTTATAAAGACCTCGGTTGTGGCAGTTGTGATGTGAGTGATAAGGTATGCCGTTACAACTTGGAACCATTGCAAAATATACTGGAATTAAAAGCAAGGGCTGTCGAAGATGGTCAGCTTCTCCCCCAGCACGTACCTATTATCGATAATCTTATAAAAGAAGGCAGCATGATGGTAGGTACGGTCAAAGCGAATCGTAGTGACTGGGTAAAAGGTCTGGATGTCAAAAACCTTAATAATGAAAAGGCGGAGATTGCCTTTTTCGCCGGATGCCGGTTGAGCTATGACAAAGAACTTCAGAAGATAGCTCGGATAGCGATAGATCTGTTTAATCAGGCAGGTATCGATATCGGTATCATGGGTAAGAACGAAAGTTGTTGCGGTAGCAGAGCTTATCAGATGGGGTACAGGAACGAATTCACAAAATTCGCTAAAGACAATATTGACACATGGCAAAATGCAGGTGTTAAGACAGTTGTTACATCCTGTTCGGACGGTTATTTTGCTTTCAAGCGTCTTTATCCCGAACTGGGCTCTCAAATAGAGGTACTGCATACCGTTGAGTTCCTTGACCACCTCATCAAAGACGGAAAGCTGAAACTCACTAAATCAATTCCGATGACTGTGACTTATCATGATCCCTGCCATCTGGGCAGACAGGGTGAACCGTATATTCCCTGGCAGGGGAAGGAAAAGAAAATCCTGAATCAGATAGTTGTGTATGATCCACCGAAACCCAGGTATAACGGTGCCTGGGGTATTTATGACCCACCGAGGGATATTATCAACAGTATCCCTGGGATAAAACTGGTTGAAATGGAGAGAATCAGAGAATATGCCTGGTGCTGCGGTGCCGGTGGTGGTTGCATAGACGCATACCCCGAATTCTCAGCCTGGACTGCAGGAGAAAGAATCGAGGAAGCAAATTCGACTGGAGCAGAAGCCCTTATAACCGCCTGTCCCTGGTGTGAGCGAAATTTCCTCGATTCTGTAACTACAACCGGGCAAAGCTTGAAGGTCTTTGATATTATCGAGCTTGTACAACAGGCGCTTTAAAGTAGGAGGTTGAGAATGGAGTTAGCGAAAGAAATTTACAAGGAATTCGAAGATATCGTCGGGGCGAATAATATATCAGACGATCCCGTAATACTTGAGACATATGTAACTCCCATGGCTCAGAGTCAACACCATATGGGTCCTGTCTACGGCGTTACTACCCCACCGGGTGTAGCTGTCTTAATGCCGGGAAATACGGAAGAAGTACAATCTATAATCAAGTTATGTAATAAGTACAGGATAAAATACAAGGCTTCGAGTACCTTCTGGACGTCCCGAGGTAATATTTCGGATGATTACGCAATAACTCTGGATATGAGGCGCATGGACAGGATTTTGGAAATAAATGAAAAAAATCAATACGCGGTAATCGAACCGTATGTCATTGGCGCTACACTCCAGGCTGAGGTGATGAAAGTTGGGCTTAACACTTCTATCATTGGCGCTGGTTCGAGCTGCTCACCCCTTGCCAGCGCCTGCGCAAATGGTGGCCCCTCACCATTTGCTTTATATGGTGGTTTACTACGAGAGAATCTCATAGCATTTGAATGGGTCATGCCTAACGGCGAAATTTTCAGGTCGGGTTCCCTGGGTTCCGGACTGGGTTGGTTCTGTGATGACGGACCGGGACCAGGTCTCAGAGGTTTGATGATGGCAGGATCAGGAAGTATGGGTGCTATGGGCGTGTTTACCAAGTGCGCAATCAAATTGTTCCCATGGCCAGGGTCTCCCGATTTCCCAACTGAGGGAATCGTTCCAGCCTACAAAGCGGTGCCGACTCCTTTTATCAAGGGACATACGGTGGCGTGGCCGACCTGGGAAACATACGCAAACGGCCTTTACAGGATATGGGATGGCGATATATGTGGTTACTATTCTCACAGGCAGTACACTATGTTCGGTAGAGATCTTAAGGCAGCAATGATAAAGATTCTGACCGATCCTACCAGGACATTAAGTGACCTTGAAGAGTTGTTAAAGGACCCGGAATTGAAGAGAAGGAACGAAGAAATGACACGTGATTTCCAACTTATCCTCGCCGGGATGACGCAGAGAGATATCGACTGGCAGGAGAAAGTCCTCGATAAAATACTGTCTGAGACCGGAGGCTGGAAAGCTTCATTGATGGAAGAACCTGATATCAGGGATTGGAGCCTCCTCTTCCTGCTCCGATTGGGCCATAAAAACCTGAATTTCGTGTTTGCTGGGGGTTACGAGGGGGGATTTGGCATCGTAGGTATTCCAGACTATTCCTGTCCTAAGGTTGAAATTGCAACAGAATTCAAGAGGAAGTGGGAGCAGGAACATGACTCAATCGCCGCAGCTGGCGGTGATTGTATGATGGGCGGTATGGGTGGTTTCGGAGGTGGCGGCACAACGGCGTGGGAGAGTTTCACCCACTTCGATTCGGGTGATAGAAAATCAGTTGAAGGCACCTACCAATACTTTGAAACCTCTTCCAAGTTCGGAATAGAAAACGATCTTGGTGCCATGGAGAGAATGTACTCTATCTCCCGGCGTGATGACGGCTATGGAGTGAGTAAAGAAGACCAGGAGAAAAAAACTTCGGCTTCACCACAACCATTAGTATACGAATACCAGTGGAAAATAAGGGAGTTTCTTGATCCCAATTACCTTGGAGACGCCTACTACGTGACGCTGGAGCCGAAAATATGATTCTCAGAAAGAATATGATTATGTTTTTTAAGTAAGATGATAACATCCTGTAATAATCCGTTACACAACCTTCGCAAATGTGCGGTTCCATTCCGATTAAACAAAGACTCAACTTATCACTTAATTATGAACAATAAAGTAATTAATGCTTTCTCAACCATCCATTGTCAATCTCTGGGAAGGATTGTATTAAGGAATTAGAGGATTGGAGTATATAAGCATACTGTGCGAAATGCTTGTCCATAAACTACTCCCCCAGTCTTAAGCGAGTAAAAGGTACATTCCATGACGACGGAGCCAGGGAAACCTCAAACCTGACTAAATAGAAAGACCTCCTTACATTATGCCGGTAAGAAGGAAGATAAGAGTATTGTAGTAGCCAAGAGGTAATCATGGTACGGAAAATACCACCTCAATTCCTAGCGATACTCATGCTTGGTGTCGTTTGCCAAATCGGTCAAGTATTGTTTCTTCGCGAACTATTGATGGTTTTTCATGGCAATGAGTTATCTCTTGGGATAATTATGTCGGCCTGGTTAGTCTGGATTGGAGTGGGCAGCCGCTTTGGTGCCATTCTCATCAAGCGTGTTAATCGACCCCTTTTCCTTCTTACACTTAACGTTGTTGCTGCAATGGTGACATTACCGGTAACTATCCTGCTTATCAGGAGACTTCGCGGCTTCTTCGACATACTTCCGGGTGCCTACCTTTCTCTGCCTGATATGACTATCTCGTGTTTCATACTCATGGCACCACTATGTGTATTACTCGGTGTGCAGTTTATTATACTCTCAAGAATATGGCGGGCAAGAGACGGGGCAATAAACACATCCAGCGCAGGGAAAACGTATATTGTCGAAGCGATCGGCAGTGTGGTCGGCGGCGTCCTGTTTACATACCTCATCGTGCATCATATGGATTCACTCCAATCAGCGGTATTTGTCTCCATGTTAATGGTTGCTGCCGTTCTATTGATGACCTGGAAAATCAGAATCGATATCGAGAATTTGTCATTTCAATTCCGCCTAGTGCTTCTTATCTCGCTAGTTCTTGCCACTCTCGTATTTCCGTTTCTGAAACAAGCAGATGATTGGGCGTATAGAACCCAATGGCATTATTTCATACCTCAATACCAACTTGTCGAGACACATCAGTCAAAACACGGAACCATTTTTGTTGTGCAATATGAAGAACAGTACAGCTTTTTTCAGAGTGGTCATCTTGTTTTCACCACTGCTGGCTCTGAGGTGGTAATCCCTGGGTTAGAGGAACAGGAAGCTGCTGAGTTCGCTCATTTATCAATGGTGCAACACAAGCGTCCTGAGCGTATTCTTCTGATCGGGGGTGGATTACGCGGTACGCTAGGTGAGATAATCAAACACCCGGTACAAAGAATCGACTATATTGAGTTGGATAATGTGTTGACCGAAGCAGCCCGACCATACATCTCCCCAGTAACATTAGAAGCGCTGAACGATCCTCGAGTGTACCTGGTCCACACAGATGGAAGACTTTTCGTGAAATCGACAAAAGAGAAATACGACATGATAATTGTCGATGTACCAGATCCTGCTACTGCTGTCTTGAACCGATATTATACTGAAGAGTTCTTCTTTGAGGTTGAAGACTCCCTCGAATCTGACGGTGTGTTTATTATCGGTACTGTGTCCACTGTGGATCTACGAGGTACTCCCATAGCCAACCGCAATACGACCGTCTATCACACACTGGGGAGCGTCTTCTCGCACGTACTCCCAGCCGGGGAACGATTCATGTATTATTTCGCAACAAATGATCCTGAACAGATATCATTGGACGTACTTACCCTGCAACAGCGATACAGCGAGCGAAAAATAAAAACTGACAGTTTCTCACAACATCATTATCACACCTTGCTGCAGGAATCACAGCTACAACGTGTAAACTGGGTAGTTCGTAATCATGGGCGTCATCCTGACGCTCATCTTGAAGGTCCGGAAGTCGTACCACTTTCTCCGGGCACCATACCAGATCAGGAACACTCTGAAAAACAATTATCCCCTGTGGAGAAAAATTACTTTATTAATTCTGATTTCAAGCCCATTGGATACTTTTATACAGTTATGTTCTGGGACGATCAAGCACGCACTGGTCACCCGGAAACGTTCAAATGGTTACTACACGTTAAAACCTGGTGGATATTACCAATGATTGGACTTCCCCTCTTGATCGTCCTTATTTTGCGACTAGCTTCACGCCACCTCAGGAAAAATCCTGACACAAAATTTGCCGTTCTTTTCGCCGTGTTCACTACCGGGCTATCGACGATGACATTACAGATTGCCCTGTTGTTTTCCTTTCAAAACATCTACGGTTTCGTATACGAAATGGTTGGATTAATAGTAGCGATCTTCATGGGCGGGTTGGCACTGGGTACGTTCATGACACAACGATTTGTGACCAACAAGGCTAACCTAAACATTCTGGCTGGTGTCCAACTATTAATTGCATCGATAGCCGGTTTAATCGCCGTCGTTCTTCCTGGAATAGCTTCAGTACAATCATCGGCTGTCGTGTTTATACTATTTTCGTTACTTACTTTCGTGGCAGGATTGATAAACGGTGTGGATTTTCCATTGTCGGTAGCCTGCTGTAACGTTTTGAACCAGCATGTTGAAAAGTCAACCGGTTCAGTGTACAGCCTCGAGTTATTCGGGGCATGTGTCGGAGCAGGGCTAGCAAGTGTAGCTGTGGCACCTACGCTGGGTATTGTTGCCTGTTGTTTTCTTGCTTGTATTGCTAATGGTACAGCTTTTGTTGTACTCTTGATATCCCGGAGGATTTATGCTTGAAAGAGATATTTCTAGCGATGGATGGGATAGACGAAATTTCCTAAAGGCCGGTGCCGGAGCTATCTGTACACTGTGTCTTACGAGTATTCTCGGTTGTGGTTATACAACGAGTTCAGAAGGAATTTCATCTCTCCAAACCGCCCAAAAAGGCTTTATTCAGCCGAGACCTTCTCCATGGTATAGCAAACTTGATAGCACCAGGGTACGCTGTGAACTCTGCCCAAAAAGATGTGAACTGGAGGATGGTGAAAGAGCTACATGCCGGGTACGTACAAACCAAGGTGGGGCAATTTACACTCTAGCATATAATAATCCTACCTTTATATTGGAAGATCCTGTTGAATGTAAGCCTTTCTTCCATGTGATGCCGGGAACCCGGGCATTATCAGTTGCTACAGCGGGGTGCAACCTTCAATGTAAATTTTGCGAAGCCTGGGATATGACACAGGTCACCCCAGAAGAAGTCCATGCTTACGATATGCCACCGGAAGTGGTAGTGACCCATGCAGTGAAGTCAGACGTGCACTCAATTAGCTATACCTTTGGCGAACCAGTGGTCTTCTATGAATATATGGCAGCTATTGCTACTCTGAGTAAAGAGGCAGGACTGCTTAACTTGATGCACACGGCTGGTTACATCCGACCAGAACCTCTCAAAGAACTTATCGAAAGACTGGATGCGGTCAATGTCGATTTGAAGAGCTTCGATCCGACATTTTACAGGAACGTTGTTGGAGGAGAACTGGATCCCGTGCTGAGGACTCTGACAATCCTAAGAGAAGCCAATATACACATCGAGATTACCAATATAGTCATCCCCACACTGAATGATAGCATGGAGAAAATACATCAAATGTGTAAATGGATAATAAATGAACTAGGGGAAAACGTGCCTATTCACTTTGTACGCTTCTATCCGTTGTACAAGCTCTCTAACCTACCGCGAACTCCTGTCTCTACCCTTGATAAAGCCCGGGATACTGCTTTAAGTGCGGGTTTGAGATACGTGTATATATCTCGAGTTACCGGTCACAAAGGTGAAAATACCTATTGCCCTGGCTGCGGGAAGACTGTAATAAAACGAGTGGGATTCGTGGTTGAAGAGATTAATCTGGAAAATGGAAGATGTCCATATTGTAGCACTTATATATCCGGTATATGGAATTGATTCACTGTAATCTTGCGCGATAAATATCTAGATTAGCCATAGACCTTAAATCAAGGTTTGTTAAACTGGCTTCCATAGCCCATTCCATTGCTTCAATAAATTCTTCGGGAGTGATGGCACGGGCTATTCGCTCGTATTCAAAAGCCTTGTGTTCGACTCGATACTGAGCCATGATGTTAACATACGTACCAGGTGACAGGTTTTCGGCTACCCATTTGACGAATTTATCAGTGCCAGCTACTCGATTAGGCATGACCAGATGACGTATCATCAACCCGCTTTGTGCAATGCCGTGTTCGTCAGTAACGAGATCTCCGACCTGACGATACATCTCGATGATAGATTCCTGCGCCATTTCCGGGTAAGTCGAAGCCGCAACATAATTGTAGCGTGCTGCTTCCTCGCTATCCATAAATTTTAGGTCCGGCAGGTAGATATCAACGATGCCGTCCAAGAGTTTAATGTTTTCTGGAAGCTCGTACCCGCTTGTGTTATAACACAGGGGCAGGTGTAATCCCTTTAGCAAGGCAATTCGTGTTGCACCTAGAATATTTGGCATAACATGCGTGGGCGTTACCAGATTGATATTATGGCAGCCTATCCGTTGCAAATCGAGCATCATGTCCGCCAGTTGTTCATCACTTACCTCACGACCTAGTCCATCATGAGAGATTGGCCAGTTCTGGCAAAACACACAGCGAAGACTACAGTTAGAAAAGAAGATAGTACCAGAACCACGCTGCCCTGTGAGAGGTAGTTCTTCGCCAAAATGCGGATGATGACTGTAAACCATCGCCTTTTCCGGAGCACGGCATATCCCTCGTTCTCCTTTAAGTCGATTCACACCGCAACGGTTCGGACAAAGTTTACATTTTTCAAGTATTTCGTATGCCCGTTCGATTCGTTTGGTAAGTTTACCTTCCTTTTCCAGTTTTACGTACGCAGGTTGCCACGAATCTAAAGCTTCATTTTTGTTTGTGCAAGCTTTCAGGAGTAATGCTCCGCTGACTAGTCCCAGAATCTTAATAATATCCCTACGTAAAATTGCCATTGAGGATACCTTCAATATCGCTGCTCAATGTCCTCTCTTAACTTCTTCAAGTGTTCTGGATAATTCCCCTTTTTCTAAAGTACTAAACGTCATTTCACCGTTCTCCCCCGATATTTTATTTTTCAATTAAACTCTAAACCATACCATAATATTATACTAACGTACCTATTGTTCGTTTCCTTCTTATTGTACATTATGACGATTATTGATATTACAAAATCCGGTTTTGGTCAACTAGGCTCGATTTTACATTCAGTCAGAAGGTAAAATCAGAAGAACTAGCACGTTTATCGTCCCCTCCTGGGCATACAGGAAAGCAAAAAAACAAAAGGAAAAACCTCCCATTGGGGAGGTTTTTCTCACGTTGTAAATAATTATCCAGTTTTTCCTTAATGATATTTTATGTGATTAGAAAATATTGTTCTGCCTGAATATGATTACTTGCTTAACTGGTCTGTTACCTTTTCATTCTCATGAGCTTGGTAATAAGCTTTATCTTGCCCAGCATTCCTTTTTTATCAACTGCATTGGTTTCAAAAAGAGACTCTATGTTAACCGGCGGAACCGTTTCCTTCTCATTCTTAATAAGGTTGATAGCCTCTGTAGGACAGTTTATTACGCAATTACCGCACCCTATGCAACGGTTAAGGTCTATACTGGCAACATCTCCGGATTTATCAATACTAATTGCACCTACCTGGCAGATATCCACGCAGGTCCCGCAACTGGAGCAGGTTTCAGAATTCACCTCTGAGTGGTAATTGGTCGCCCAAAAATCCACTGGCTTTGGTAGCATCTTCTGTACACTCAGCATGCCGCAGCAGCACCCGCAGCAGGAACAGATAAATTCTATCTTCTGCGAGTTGGATGGCTGTAAAACCAGTCCTTCGGCAACGTTTTGACGAATAATATCCAGGGCTTCATGCGTGCTGATCTCTCTCGCCGTCCCCGACATTATGAAATTCTTTGCCCAATCACCCAAAGTCATGCAGGTTTCCAGTCGGCTGGTCTGCTTGCACGATCCACCCGTCATGCTTTTATTCTTCCGACAGATACATTCCATTATCCCGATAGGGCCTTCCGTGGTATTGATGAGTTCTGTTACATGGTCGTAACCGGTTACATTGTGTTTGACTGTGATACTTTCACCAACCGGGATAGTACGCATCTGGGGCAGTTCCGAACCTAAAAAACTTAGTCCGAAAGCATTGGTTGCTGTGTACTCGTTGATATCTTCAATAAACTCCTGAGTAAGTCTATGCAGTTGTCCTTCATACATACCGACCACTAATGGCAGATTATAAAAGTAATCGGTACCTTCCTTTTCAAGGCGCCCTATACTCCCGTTCTTCACCATTGTAACCAGCATTTTTTCCGTGTCCTCGAACGACAATCCCATCACACTAGCCGTCTCGTGTACCTGACTAGCGGTGCGTGGTTTATAACTCAGGTGAATGGCAAGTCGTGCTTCCTCTGGAGTGAAAATATGTTTCAGGAGTCTGATTTCGGCGCCCGATTTAGTAGCCGGATAACCGAGAGTTTTGCTGTCAAGGTGTTTCTGAAGATTCCGATATACTCGCTCTTCTACTTTTGTATCCTCCATATATACATCTCCTATCACTGGAAGTTGGAAGATGGTTAAGAGATTACTTTATTTGTGGATTTACAGTGTAGTTCAGTGGGGAAGAGAAGTCAATAGTTGAATGACTCAGATCGTACAAAGGCGCATCTCATAACTTATGGAGAAAAGCTTATATGTACCTGAATGTCTCATTTACTCACTTAGTGATATATGAAAAATTCAGTAGCTTGATTTCCCTCACATCCAAACCACGGATAGAAATAACTAAGAGAAACGGTCTTTCAGTGTCGCCAGTCACGAACTCATGCAAGAAAATTCTATTGTTTAAGATAATCGTCACAAAATTACTTCGCCCCGGTTCACAATGAAAAGAGGGGATAGTATAGCAGAGGGATGGGATTAACTTTTCTGTTTGCCTCGTGCTGAAACCTGGAAGATAAGGTGGGTAATCACACCGATGACCAGTAAAATACCACAGAATAATGCGGCTTGCCACCCGGCGCTGGCCACTAAAAACAGGGCAATAATCATGCCTGAACCTGGTAATATGAAATTTAGCAGGACATTTCTAATATTATTTTTGTGATATTCACCTATACCAAATATCTTTATAAGACTTGCATGAACCCCGGTAAAGGCAAGCAGAATTACGACGTTAGTGAATTCTGCTACTGTTTGGAGATTCCCTATTACAGCAAATATAGTAGTGACTATACCGACCACAAGAATCGTCGCCCAGGGTGTACGCCGTTGTTTTCCGAGTACACACAAAGCTTTCGGTAAAACACCAGAGCAGGCCATCGCCCACATAGCACGTGAAGCGGAAACCATGAGAATGATGACGGTATTGGCAGTCGAAGCCAGTGCTATCGCAGTTAATAAAACATTGGCATTAGTCCCTAGCACTTCGGCTGCCACGATTGCCAAAGGCGCACTGGATTGACTGAGTTCACTCCAGCCGACAACGCTTACCGCCGCGATACCGACCAGTATGTACAGTAATGTGCTTATTCCTAAGGCATAAATGATCGCTTTCGGCAGGTCACGTTCCGGATTCTTCATTTCTTCCGAAAGGTTTGCCATCCCCTCGAATCCTATATAGGCAAAAAGGACAAGCGATGCGGCTGTAATGACACCGGTCACACCCAATGGCATTTCTAATATATTCACATCACCGAGATGAGGGGCGCCAATGGCAATGATAATAACCAGTCCCAGTACCTCGATAGCGGTTAATATACCAGCCATTACAACCGATTCACCAATTCCTATGAAAACTACTATTGAAGCGAATATAATTAGACCAATAGATCCTATTGCTATCGGGATGCCG
>DUFA01000155.1 GCA_011191975.1 Dehalococcoidia bacterium | reverse complement strand
ATCTCGTCGGTATGACCTATGTTACGAGGGCAGTCCTGCCGCAGATGATAGAGCGAAAAAGCGGCGCTATCATCAGTATATCGTCGATCGCCAGTACGATGGGAACAGCTGGAGGAACCGCCTACGCCGCGGCGAAAGCCGGTATCAACAATTTCACCCGTTCGCTAGCCCAGGAACTTGCCAGAGATGGAATCAGTGTAAATTGCATAGCTCCCAGTCTTGGGAAAACGGCATTCTACGATGAATTTCCAAAAGATTTTACAGAAAATTTTATGAACAGAGCTATCGAGGCAGGACGGTATGTTACTCCTGAAGAAATAGGGAATGTTGTAGCGTTCCTGGCTTCGGATTCAACCAACCGGATCATGGGACAGTGCATTCATGTTACCGGTTAGACGATCACCTGCCACTGATTTGCAGGTGATAACGTCATCAACAAAATCGAAGGGAGAAAACAATGGATCTGGGTTTAAAAGATAAAGTAGCGTTAATCACCGGAGCCGGCAGTCAGATAGGTTTCGGCAAGGGAATGGCGATGGTTCTGGCTAAAGAAGGAGTTGACATAATAGTCTGCGACATGGACCTCGAAGGGGCTGAAAAAACAGCGGAAGACGTGAGAGCAGCCGGACGAAAAGCAATGGCACTGAAAATGGACATCACCAACACCGATGAAGTCAAGCAAGGTGTCGATACTGCTCTCAAGGAGTTTGGCAAGATAGATATATTAATAAATAACGCTGGGGTCGGTACGACTCCTGTACCTTTCGTGGAATCCACCGAAAAAGACTGGGATATTAATATCAATGTTAATCTGAGGGGAACGATGAATGTCACGAAAGCAGTCCTTCCTCAGATGATCGAGAGAAAAACCGGCAGGATCATCAGCATGTCTTCAACTGCCGGATTAGGTGGAATGGCGACCGGTGGTGTATATGGAGCGGCTAAGGCTGGGGTTACTCTGTTTACCGATGCCCTTGCCAAGGAAGTCGGGCAGTATAACATCACGGTCAACTGCATGGCACCGGGAGCCGGAGCGACCAATTTCCATAAAGCCAGTAATTTTCCTCAAGCAGCGCAGGATCAGTTCAAGAATATGGCTGCAGCCGGTATGACCACGACTCCAGAGGAACTCGGAACAGTGGCTGCGTTCCTGGCTTCGGATAAAGGTAAGAAAATTAATGGGCAGTGTATTCGTGTTGCCGGTCTGATGTAGAAATTTAACTGAATCATTGAACTGGTATAGAATAGTAAGGGGCTGCTGTCAGTCCCTTATGTCGCTAATAATCAGAAGAGAGGAAAAAAATGGAATACAAGAGCATTATTTATCAGCCGGACAAGGTAACCAGGATAATACTGAACAGGCCGGAATACCTGAATGCTATCAGCCACCCGATGTACGGTGAAATAGAGGACGCTTTCGACCGGTTTTCAGAGGATCCCGAATGCAAGGTTGCCGTGATTTCAGGAGCCGGAAAATGTTTTTCCGGCGGACATGACGCCATCGGTCTGACGCCGGAGTCTGCACCGATGTTGTCGGACCGGAGAACACCGGAGCAGTTGATGGAAGACTATGGTTCTGAAGACGCAGTCTGGGCGGCGTACGGCAAGCAGCACAACTATTTCCTCAATGACCTGCACCTTTATAAACTGCATAAGATTCCGAAGCCTACCATAGCAATGGTCCACGGGTACTGCATATATGGCGGATATTTTCTTGCCGGGGTTATGGATATAATATTTGCCGCGGAAGACGCTTTGTTTTTGGCCGAGGTAGGCCAGTGCGACCCCGGAACGTGGGACTGGGGAGCGAGGAAAATGCTTGAAGTTATGTATGAACATCGCTTCTTGACCGCAAGCGAGTGCTATGAATACCACATGGTCAATCGCATTTTTCCTGACTTTGAGACTCTCGAGAGGGAAACCCTCGCTTACGCGGAACGTGTCGCAGAAAATTTCGACATGGCTTTTACCGCCCTGCAGTATGACAAGCAGGCTGTGCATCATACACGCGACCTTATGGGATTCACCACGGCCTGTCAGGATATATGGACAATCGCCGCGCCGGGACGCAAACCCACCGGAGCGAGAAGACACACTGAGAGAGAAGAAGGCAGGGGAATGGCGCGAACGCCACGCGCCCTGGCGAACCTGGAGGCGAAACTCATCTCCGAGGGTAAGGAAGTCCCCAAGCTGGTCACCGAAGCCCTGGCAAGAGCAAGATCACGCGATGACAAAGCGGTATGGCATCGAGCGACCCACCAGGCCTGGCGCGACAAGGAACGCGTAAAACGGGCCGACGAACTGGAAAAGAAGATTGAAGAGGAAAAAAAGCAGAAGGAATAATTTTTCTTTCGTTTATCTCGTGGGCTCCGGTTTAGCGGAGCCCATTTTTATTGCACAGCTGTAACACTTCGATCAGAAAACCGGGAAATATACAACCAATACTATCGATACATCATATATGAATGATATAATAACCTGTGATACTTTTTCTGGTTTTTCGTATATATAGCTGAGTAAATGCTATCGGAGACAACATGAGTCAGGTGTGGGTAGTGAAAATCGCGAACTAACCTATCATGTTAATTCACGTTATTAATAAGTAATTGAATAAAAAATCGTTGAGGCTCAAGAATAATTTTATGACCAGGAAACTTAGGGCGTACTCAGGACTACTGGTACTAGTGCTGGCGTTGACTGGATTCGGTATCTGGTCCGTTTTTAATTCAGGGAATAAGGTGAAGATACCGGAAGAAGAACCGGTGGTGCTGGTGGATTTCAATAATCCGGAAAACGGGACTTTCAGCCAGTTATCCATTTATGAAGACGGTACGGTTATCTATGTAGAAGATTCAGAACTCGAGATGCCTGTTCAGCAGGGGGATGAATATATCCGGACCTGGAGAACGGGAAGGCTTGATTCCGAAGAGATCGAGTACTTTTTCAGTATTCTCGATTCTGTTGCTTTTTTCGAATTAGGGAGTACTGTTATCTTTACAAGATCGGACATGACAGAGGAAGAGGAATATGTACCTGAAGAAATGCCTAAGCCAACAGGGCCTTCCTTGTACCCGGGGAGACCAATCGAATATATAAGAATGTTCGTTGATAACGGCCAGAAAGAGAACACGATTGTGGTAATCGGTTATGTCTCAACCGGCGCGGCTGCGATACAAGCTCTGCATGACGAACCTGATTTTTCATTTAAACATATTTACGCAGAACTCGCCGATGTAATCGTGAACAAGAATGAAAAAATCATGGTGAAAGAACTGACAAAATAAGTGGAGGTAAATTCGCGGTCACGCGAAATAGTCCGCAATGAAAAGAATATCTTCCTTGACCATAGTAATAGCTATACTTACCGCAGTTTTTCTGCTGTTATCCGGCTGTGATCATGAAAGTAACCAGGATAAATACACCGGCAATACTGCCGGTAATACAATAGGCATTATTCACGTCGAATACGCCAGGAGTTATGAGAGTCTTGGTGAACTGGCAGGAGAAGCCGACCTTATAGTTGCCGGAACAATTGACCGGATTATGGAAGTAGTACCGGACGAAGCTACCAAAGATAAAGTAGACCCGGGATCCCGGATGTGGCTTACGCGATCGGCTTTTAAGGTAGAAAAATCTGTAAAAGGTGATTTCACCGACGAAATCATCATCGCACAGCTAGGTGCTCTCGGATGGGCTGAAGAATATGGTAATCCGATATTCGAGCCGGGCGAGCGATGTTTTCTTTTCCTGCGGGAAGGTGACAATGGTATATATGGGCTGCTTCACCCGGATGGCAGGTTCAGGATAGAGGATGATAAGGTCCCTTCGATGAATTTCCTTCTGCCCACCGGGCAGGCACGACCACCTATGAACCTTACCTTCTGGAGAGTCGATCTCAATGACTTTTTATCCAGGATCATAGAATCGATAAAATCAGATTTAATCATACCGAACGAAGAGCCGGTCATTTCGATGAACCTTTTAAGAGTGATGGGCGGCAGGAAAGATGATCTGTCGATATACGAGGATGGGACGGTTGTTTTTACTAAACAATGGGGGTTGAGACTGCCTGCACCGGACCGTCCACCTATGAAAGCCTGGAGAATCGGGCAAATCGGTGCGGAAGATGTGGGAAATCTTTTAGAAATCCTTGAGTTGATACATTTCAATGAACTCGAACCGCGTGACAGGGCATCTGATCCGCACACAGGATCGGGAATTATGAGTGATTTAGGTGTAACAATATCTGCGAATAAAGGATATATAAATAACAAAGTTTTCTCTTCAGGTTATTCCTCTGATGAAAGCCCCGGTCAGTATAAAGTCTACCCGCTTATTCTTAATGAGATTTATTCTGAACTCATGAGAATAGCAGAGGAAGAAACGAAAGAAGCCTGTCGCGAGGAAATCGTGACAAATATTATCTATGAGTATCCGGATGGAGATGATAAATAAACATCGCTGGTTAGTATCACTGGTAATAATTACGATTGTCATAGTTATTTCGGTTGTTATCATCTGCAGCAATCAGGTGTTTCCAACCGGCAGTTCAGACGGTACAGGTGTGGTCGCCGTTAGCGATGATTCGGGTGGTGTAATCGTCGTCTGGCATAAGGATGACACTATCTATGCCCAGCGTATAGACAGTGCAGGGCAGGCTCAGTGGGGAGAGAAGGGACTGTTCATAGCCGAACGCCCGTCCGGAAGCAGTCTTACCATGATTGAAGATGGTCTCGGCGGTGCTGTATTAAGCTGGTGTGATACCTCCGTCCGTCCAGATGACCGTGATGACCCGGCGTATTTCGAACCGGTACCTTTCTACTGCCGCAGGATAACTCATGACGGGCAGGTTACCTGGAACAGCGAACCGGCATCGACCGGTAATAACCGGGTTGTCGTTTCCGATGGCAGCGGCGGCGCTCTTATCGCCTGGGATGACTACAGCGTGTATTACAGAGGTCTTTGGGACAATTACCTCCGGCTGCAGAAAATAGCTGCTGACGGAAGGTACCTCTGGGGTAATGGCGGAATCCTGGTCGTTGCTTCATCTCCATTCAGGACGGTGACCGACGAAGAAAAAGCAGCCGGTGTTAAAGGTATAGCCATAAGGTTGAGACCAACCTACGATGGCCATCACCAGATCGTCAGTAACGGGGACGGCGGTGTTTATATATTCTGGGAAGAGGAGCAGGAAGCCGGATCCGGAGGAGTTAATGTCTACGCTCAGTATCTGGATGCCAGGGGCGAATATATCTGGCCGGAGAGGAACCTCATAGCGAACGAAAGATTGATATCTGCGGAGAGTGACGGTGCTGGTGGCGCTATTGCCGTAACAATGCGAACGACGGAAAGGACCGGTTACTCGCAACTCGGTACAGCAGGAATACTTGTCGGTAATGACGGTACAATACTGGAACTACAAGGATACAAACCTGCTGATATAACCATGAGTGACGGAGCAGGTGGCATCTTCAGTGTCAGGATAGCGGATATCCCATCCTATGGAGATCCTGAAGAAAGACTACGTATCCACTGGATAAAAAGGCTCGATTCGTCGGGATATCAGGTTTGGAAGGAACAGAAGTCTTTGCCGGATGACGGTCGGAATTATATAGATGTCCACTATACTCCGGACGGAAGCGGTGGTGTTTTTGTCACCTGTGTTCTGAAGCAGGCATCCGGCGTCTATACTGATGCCAGGACCCGGAAACTGGATTCTAACGGAAATATCGTGTGGGATGAACATGGTGTCCCTGTTTTCGATATTCCAGGTATCGTTTACCAGAGAATAGAATCTGTATTCAGTGATCAATCTGGTGGAGCTGTTATTATCGGTATCCTGGGTAAAAGCGCTGTACGGGGAGACATGATCTACGCTCAGCGACTGGACACAGAGGGCAACCGTGTCTGGGGAGGTGGAATACGGATCGACCATTGAGAAATACAGATGAATGAAGTAAAAGGTAAATCTATCACGCTGTATGATGCCGGCGGTTTCTTTCTTATTTTGCTTTTTTTCGGAGTACCGCTTGGTACATTATTCGATTTTATCTGGAACCTGGTGGTAATCTCCGTGACGCTACCACGACTGCCCGGCTTAGAAGAAATCCGGGTTGGCTGTTGGCGACGTCTGCTATTCTGCCTGATTATAACGGCTCTTGGGTTTGTTATCGACTGGGCATATTTCGAACTGACCTGGGATATGAACCTCAGTAAATCGACGGAATGGCTGCCGGCGGTACCGCATTGGCTTCAGTTCATCTGGCTGCTGCTGCCGATGTCCATGATGTTCCTGGTCAATGCCGCCCTGTCATATTCGTACTTCAAGCTGAATCGACGCCAGGCATTAATATTCGGCGCCGTGATGGCATTCTTCACCGCGCCGTGGATCCTGCCGGTCGTGCCGTATGTTGCAGGATGGGTAATAAAACCATGAATACGATCGTACGAATTTACGTTAGAATATCGAACGATAAACTGATATACCTGATCGGACGCAGGCAGGGAGGTGATGTGTGATAACCGTAAGACCTGTAATCAGTATTATTGTCGTGTTAATATTACTTTCTCCGGTATTTTCCGCCTGCGGACCGGATATTAAAGAACTACAGGCGATAGAACAGGAAACAATAAAACTGCTGGACAGCATCAATCAGACGTATCAAATAGAAATAAATCAGTCTTCACAGAAGGTTGAGGTATACGTTCCCAATATTATGATTCTTGGAAACGCACTGGATGAAGCCGGTCTGAAAATGCCTGAACATGTGGTGGTCATCGAAAGGATCGACCCTCTTGAAGGACTTAATCCTGACACTTCAGTCCACTTCCCGCAGTTATTAGTCCGTCCAACTGCGTACATGGATGCACTGCTTATTGGAAGACTGGAATTAGTCGACGGTTATTTAAAAGTAGATGACTATTACATCATATGGCTGCCCGGTTATTTTGTTCATAACAACCAAGAAACGATCGAGGTATGGGATAGCGAGGGTAACGTGGTCGGTAGGGTCGGTGAAGATATTTACATGGGCGGAGGAGAAATCCCGAATCCGTACGTGCTCCCGTTGAAAAAAGATGCACTTCCAGGGACAGAAGAAAAGTACTGGGTCCAGTCCGGAGCGAGGTTGAATCTGAATTTCTCTTCGGAACTTTTCAACCTGGAAATTATCGATTGTGACGGACAGGAGTATTATTTCATGACGCAGAAACCTCCGCTTGGGGAAAAGAGCGGACGGAATAAGATCATTACAGGAACACTAGTAGCGAGTCGCATAGATGGATTCCGGTGCTCCTACATTTCCGTACTTTCGGGATCCGATAATACCAACCTGATCCAGTATACGCCTCTCTGGCCTTCCCTTTTCCGTGCCCGGACTGAGAACGGGATACTGGAAATCCTGGATAATAACGAGAACGTGATAGCCAGGGATGGCGACGAAGTAGTTCTCGACGGAATAACGATCTCCGGACTGGGTACCGATCTTGCCAAACAACTGTTCGAAGAAATGCCGGGTGAATGTTACAACCTCAAATTGATCGTAGAACGGGTATTAACCGCAGACTAAAGAAAACGATCTGGTGATGAATGTGGGACGTAAACTGAGTACACTGGTGACCATCAGTCTTATTATGGTACTAGTACCGGTAGATACGGCACTGGTCATGTTGATTTTCTGGTTATTCAGAAGTAATGAGTATAAGGACTTTTTGTCAATCGAAGGTCTTTCGACTATGTATAAGGAGTTCAGCCTGCCGGAAAGTCTACTTTTCATCGGGCTGGCGGGATTTTTATGCGGACTTATCATCCTTGGATACGCCGGAGTCAGACGATTCTTGAAAAACACCGATGAGGAGCGATGAGGTTGCGAATAAATATAATCCAGTTAACGGATGTACCCGGAACGAAAGGTGACACTGCTATTTGAGCCTAATGGACAGGAAGAGTAAGAATAATATATCTATGCAGGCACAGGGATGAGGTAGTTAGGTGAAAAAGCTGTTAATAACAGGATGATTATCGATAATGTACCCGTATATCACCAGCCCCACCAACGAGTTCAAGATATGGATAGATGATAACGCCATCGAGGTAATGGAAATAGACAACGAAGGCAGGTTTACTATTGTAAAGTTGTATGGCAGAGTCTTTATCACATGGGACGGGTTAAGCAGGTTAGGTACGAGAGGCGGACCATACCTGCTGCTGCATGAATGATAAATCTCCGTCTAAAGATGTTTTTGCCTGAATCCTCAGGATAGATGTAGAATTGGCATATATTCAGTGAACACAAATCGAAAAGAGGTTTGTATGGCAATACACATGTCTAGGGAAGAGCTCATCGAAGAAGAAAAAAGGCTGAAAGATGAGATCGAGAAGAGGAACGGGAAGAGCGTTGAAGAATTGTACCGGGAGAGGGAGAAGAGGATCTTCGATGCCATGCAGATGAAAGAACCGGACAGGGTGCCGGTGATGTTCTTCGATGTGCCGTTACTTGCCTGCAGGTATGCCGGACTACCCTTTTCCACTGCTTATTATGACGGATCAGCCTGGAAGGCTGCCTTTAAAAAGATGTTCGCTGATCTTGAGCCGGATGGCTGGTCTGTTGCCGGTCGGGAATCTGGAGTTGCCCTCGAAGCTACCGGGACCAACTGCACTCTCTGGCCCGGTGGCAATCTTCCACCGGATATCGGTAACCAGGTGCTTGAGAAGGAGTTTATGAAAGAAGATGAATACGACCTGTTTCTTGGTGATCCTTCCGATTTTATCCTGCGTGTCTGGTTGCCACGGGTTTATGAAACCTTGAAGCCGTTAGCCAAACTCCCTCCTCTGATGAACCTTGGGACGAATATAGCCATGATAAGCACGCTGTTTGCCTCAGAAGAATTCATGCAGATGGCAGAAGCGATGAAGAAAACTGGTGAAGCCACTTTAAAATGGAACTCCGAGATAGGACGAGTCGACAGGGAGATGGCTGAACTTGGTTTCCCGGATACGCAGATGATAGCCCGTGGCGGTGTGCAACCGCCTTTTTCGAGTTTCAGTAATAATTTCCGGACCTACCGTGGCGTAGTAATGGACATGTTCCGGCAGCCGGAGAAACTTAAAGCTGCCCTGAACAAGATGGTCGATTACCGGATTGCCACCGCCACTCCGGCTGTAAAAGTGAAAGGGAAACCGGCAATCGGCGGCGCCAGCGAACCGCACAGGGTATCCGATGAATTCATGTCCAGTAAGCAGTTCGAAGAATTCGTCTGGCCTAACTGGAAGAGGTGTATAGATGCGACTTTTGATCTTGGATATGACGCCGTCTCGATGTTTTTCGAAGGGCAGCGTGACCGGCAGATCGAGTATTTCACGGACTATCCGAAAGGAAGCCTGGTAATCTTGTTCGAGAAGACAGATATATTCAGGGCAAAGGAGGTTCTCGGAGACCGGGTCTGCATTATGGGTAACGTACCTTTTTCACTCCTGCAGGTCGGTTCACCTCAGGACGTCGAGGAATACTGCAAGAAGCTGATCAGGGTATGCGGCAAGGGGGGTGGCTTCATACTGGCGAACAGCGGCGGTATTTACGATGCGAAACCGGAGAATATGAAAGCGATGGTCGACTCGGTCAAGAAGTATGGCTGGTACTAAGGTATTATTTGTCTGTTATTCGCGGGGCGGGTCACCGTCGTATCCACCGTTCGGGTTAAGGAATATCTTACCCGGTTCGCCCGGCAAGGGTGTCAACCAGTCGGGGCTGCTGTGCGGGAATAGCAGTCTTGCCTGCCAGTGGATGGCAAAGTCCTCGGCTTTCATATCAGGGTAAAGCCTGGTCATGCTTTCTACCATCTCCGCTCCGGTCCTGGTTGTATTATAGACTTCTTCGTAGTTGTCCAGGTACCTGATCGACCAGTCGATGCACTCCGTATACGTAAGTGACTCGTTCTCCTGGACCTCTTCCATAAGCCGAATCTTTTCGACATCGCAGTGACCGGGGATGACAATTCGCGGATCGAATTCGCGGAGTTGGGCGATAGAAGCACGCCATTTTACTCGCCTTTCGACATTGCTTTCGATAGGCCATAAATGGCAGTCATGGAAAGCGACATCGGTGGCGCATGCGACTTTTATCGATGGGATCCAGACCACGGAGTTGTTGACGCTGTCGCCTTCCCAGTTGTCGGAGATCAGGATCTCTTCACCTTCGAGGACCAGGCGTGGTTCTTCTAACGACGTAGGAATGGTTGTCCCTCGTGGAATATCATCAGGACCGAAACGATCTATTGCCCATAGTTCTATTTTGTCGCTGGAAGTGTTTATGATGTCCTGCACAACACTCGGCAGCGCTACAACCTCTGCCTTCGGAAACGCGTTTTTCAGCACCTGCAACCCGAAATGATGGTCGGGATGAAAGTGCGACACGTAAATATGGGTGAGGTTCTTACGCATCGGGATAATATCAGCGACCATCCGGTGAGTATCGCTGAGAAGCTGAGATGCGTCTACCAGGACGGCATCCCTTTCTCCGTAAATCAATGTGGAGTTGCTGTTAAAACCAAGGTAGCTGTGAAGAAAAACTTTAAACTTTAAAGACAACTCTATATCCTCTCTTGGCAGCCGAATTGATAAGTATGCTAATGGAAAAGGGTGATGTGAGTCAACTTAATCTTCAGTTATATCCTTATGCTTGAAGTTCCCTATCCAATAGATAAGTCCACAAAGCAGTAAAACAGAGGTCAGTCCGAAGATAATAATACTCCACGGATAATCTTGTATGTATTCGGTTATGGCAGGCTGTAGTGCATCCAGCGGGATGATTAACAAAGCGGCGAATAGTCCTGCTAATACCGGTAGCATAACCATTATGATATTCCGACCTATCACATTTTTCGCCTCGATGATATCCATATCTCCCGATATAACGAGCTGGTATTCTTTCTGTAACGAATTGAGGTAAGATAGCACCAGGTATCCGCTGATCAGGAACAATCCTATACCTAACGCAGCCCAATACGGTATTTCAAAAGTTATTTCCCGGGTCGGTAACCCGAATGCAATCTGATATGGGTTTTGATAGGTGAATCTACCGATATCAAGAATGTTGTGAGTGAGAATCGCCGGTAACGATGCACCAAAGGTAAGTAAAGAAAAAAGCAGGGCACTTATTCGCGGGAACATTATCATTGACACTCCTGTCAGCAGCAATACTGCAATGAGCAGCAACGTCCATAATTCCAGGATCGGAAACAGGCAGTAAGCTGCCATAGCACTCATCAGTAATACCAGACATACCTGGATTATGACTATACGACTATTTTTCGGTTTCATCTTTTCATCCTTGCCGCCAAAACCGAATGGAATGACTGACGATGAGGGTTCCATTCAAGTATGGTTACCCCTGTTTTCCTTAGTTTATAGAGTCCTGATCTGGACTGGAGATACATTAGCGCGGAAAGGTTGCTCTCATATTCTTCAGGTTGGGGAATCAGGTCGCGACCTATAACATTCACCAGGACTATAGGCGGTCGCCGTCGCTGGCTGTAGTACGATCTCAGCTTTTCGAAAAATTTCTCCAGGACATCAACAGACCTGGTATCCAGCGTTGTTACCACGACCGATAACGGTTTGTGATTAAGAATATAATTGCGGAAATTGTCTATGGAATTTAAGAGTCGGATCGGTTCGCCCCCTGCCTTAAGACGCACCAGTTGGGGAATTACTCGGGTAAGAACCTGTCTGCCGGAATCCGGGTAGAATTCCCTTCCCGGATCTCCGCTAACCGACATTCCGACACGGTATCCACGGTCGATAAAGTAGTAAAGCAGATTGCTTGCCGCCTCGATTGAGTATTCGAGCACGTTTTCGATAGTACTGCCGATCTCCACCGATTCGGACGTATCCAGGAAGACAAGTACGGACCTTCGACCTTCCCTCTCGTACTCATTGACCAGCGGCCATATCGAGGCTGGATTGGCTCTATGGGCGGTAGCTTTCCAGTTTATCGTCTTCACCGGGTCACCGGTAACATAGCTTCTTATCTCGCGAAAATCGGTCCCGGCGACACCTGTCTTAGAGACATCAGCCAGGGGAAAAGGAGAAAGAGCAAGGTCTTTCAGCTGGCGAACCTGACGGTGTTTCAGTAAATGAGGCCAGACGGATATTGCCGGAGTGTTTCCTTCTTTACCGCTGTTTGCCGAGAGGTAAAGGGGATGACGAGAAAACCATTCGAGTTGCGGGATGACATAATTCCCCCGTTTACTGCACCTGAGACGGCATACTATCTCAATCCGTACCGGCTTTCTTCGCTTCCAGAGTAGTCTCAGATTGTTGCCGCTGATCAACTCGAATTCCTGCGGAAGTTCCTGGTACAGCTTGACCAGACCATAGCCGTGGAGTACAGTCACTCTCCTGATAAGGTTGAATTCCCGACTGAGTTGCAGTTTAGGTGGGATTTCCCCGGTCTCCACGAAAATCTCCGACGGAGCTGAGACCATCGTACCGAACAATACTACCAGAAAGGGAACCACAGCCATTGCGATAAGGATAGTGTTACCGAACAGCAGTCCCACGACCAGTAGAAAGATGAAAATAATTATCAGATTATGCTGTCTTTTTGTCGGCATTATTTATCCTACTCTTTACGGGCGTAGTCAAGCGGGGCTGGTATATCCTGTATCACCTCTCCGATAACCTGTTCCGGGCGTGTGCCTTCCATCATTTCCTCCACGATGAGGATAATGCGATGCGAAAGCACGTCCTCTACGACCATTTTGACGTCGTCCGGAATAACATAGTCACGACCATTTATTAATGCAAGACATCGTGACACTTTCAGAAGACTGAGTCCGCCGCGTGGGCTGGCCCCGATCTCAACAAGGTTATGCTCGCGGGTAGCTCTGACAATCTTGGCGATATATTTAAGAATACTACGATCTATATAGATGTCGTTTTCAGCGAGTGTTTGAAGTCTTAGAAAAATTCCAAGCGATATAGCCGGCTCGATTGCTGCAGTAGGATCATCGTCGTGCCACTGGATACGGCGTTCCATTATCATTGTCTCCTCTTCCTCATTTTTCGGGTACCCCAGGGAAAGTTTCATGAGAAACCGGTCGAGTTGAGCTTCGGGAAGAGGATACGTTCCTTCCTGTTCGATAGGATTCTGTGTTGCCAGGACGAAGAATGGCATTTCAAGCCGGTGTGTTTCGCCTTCAATGGTGACTCTCCGTTCCTGCATCGCTTCCAGTAATGCAGCCTGAGTTTTAGGTGGGGTGCGGTTAATTTCATCCGCCAGTAATACATTGGTAAAGACCGGCCCTTTTACCAGTTCGAAGGTGGAGTCTTTAGGACGCCAGACTTTCCCGCCGATGATGTCCGCAGGCAGCAGATCGGGGGTAAACTGAATCCTGCCGTACTCGCACCCAATTACCCGTGTAAAAATTTTGGCCAGCAGAGTTTTTCCCAGACCAGGATAGTCTTCGAAGAGGATGTGCCCGTTGGACAGAGCGGCTGCCAGCAGTTTTTGCAGTATGGATTTATCCCCAACGAAAACCTCCGCTACTGCCCGGATAATTTGCTCGCAGTATTTCTGCGCTTCTTCAATACTTATTTCACTCATATTCATCCTCCTGTTATTGTCGTTACGTTAATTATGGTTTGTCTGCTGTCGTGATAGGGATACCGCTTCGGTCCGATCCGGATTACCCAGCAATCTTCTCAGGATAACAGTTGAAGCTTCGCCTGAATTATTCGTCAGTTCGCGCAGGTCATTAACGATGTATTCCTGGTTCTGCCATTTCTGATAGAGCAGCGGAGTCAGACGGACTATTAGTCCGGATTTACCTCCCTCCTCGAGAAACTGCTGTTTCAATTGGTCCATAGAAATTTCCTCATGCGTATCAAGAGTATCTTGCCTGTGGTTCATGTAATCGGCCCGGGACAGAGTTGTCCGATTGAGATGAACGATAGATTTTACGATGTTAAATACTTCGTCAAGGACTTTCAGTCGAAGTTCGCGCTGCTTTCGAATAAAGCGACGACCGAACCGAAGATTGCCTTGCCGGAGCTCGTTAATGCCGGTAAAATCGATCAACGGTTGTACCGCCCGGACGATATTTTTTTCACTTATACGGTTTTCATGGAGAAGTATGATCAGCAGGACGTACAGCCCTGTCGGTTCGCCCGTGTTAAGAAAATGTCTTTCTACTCTCAACATGTAATCATGAGTCGTTCCTGTGAGTCTCTCGATGTCCGGTCGGTGTTTACACCATTCCTTTCCAACCTCCTCGCTGGTATTACTGCTGCTGGTACCCATCCACATCCTGAGGAGGATACCAAAACTCAGGGTACAAAATAATAACCACTCGATAACTATCAGTGAATTCGGATCGATACTTAAGTAGGGACGAAGGTAGACAAAGTAGATACCGATCACTACGCCGATCAGGAATTTCAGGTTCGGTGTGTTTTCCAGCCAGGCGAGCAGGTTCCAGAGTAATCCGGTTTCTCTTTTTCCCCGGTATACAGCCAGCCGGGATATCGCGACACCGATCAGACCGCACAGCAGGATCAATGCGGTTTTCCCGGGCCATACCCTGAATTCATTGAACGATATCAACGACTGCCAGAGGCCGATTCCGGCTGTTACCATGCCGATAGCTGTACCGGCATTGTACCAGCTGCTGTTGTGCCGGACTTTTTCCAGGTCGGTATACAGGCGGTAAAGTGTATAACCCGCCACGGCGAGGATGCTGAACCAGGCCGCACGATGGAAAGCGTTGATTTCGATCTCTCTGTCCTGGAGGAACGAAAATCCCCAGAATATCAGGAAGAGAATTATCGTCTGACCAAGTCCCCTGATAATTCGCTTTTTAATTATCGGAGTACGAGTGTCAGATGCCATAACCAAGTACCTCGCTAACCGACCGGTACATATTCAGATAGTTGTCTCTGGTGACTGGGTGGGTACTGTAATTGGCTTCTTCGAAACCGGATATCAGTCTCCGTATTGTCGTTTCATCGATTCCTTCGAGCCTTGATTGTAGTATTTGCTCTATCTCCCGGGGGGTCATTTCCGAGCCTATCGGAATATCGATCAGTTCTAAGTTTTCAATTATCTCGTTGAACAACCTGACCATTTCCTCTCGATAGTCGACAATCCTGATTTTTCTCCAGCTGGAGATAGTTCTTCCGGATACATCTTCTCTGTACGAAGCGTTTATAACATACTCACCTTTACCTGTAAATACATGAACAGAATTTATATTTCCATATTTATCCGATTTCAAGTGGATTATTTCGTCATCACCCCAGTCG
>DUFA01000154.1 GCA_011191975.1 Dehalococcoidia bacterium | reverse complement strand
ATTGCAATAAGCACAACCGGAGCATGAACTCCGGGTCTTCCGCAGGCCTGCCAATGTCAGGATTATACCTGTCCTTCAGTATTTGCCCGGTAAATGAAAAATCGACCACCTGGTTTATCTTTCGGAGCAGGTGGTCGACAGGAACGATACGGTCATACAGATAACTGCCGTAGAACGACTCTTGAGGTGATTTCGGTTTGAGCATGAGCACCTCCTACTGGTTTGTTACCCATATTTTATCATGCATTTAGCCTCATATCACGCGTGGGACAGCCTTATTATCTGCAGCTTGCAAAGAGGACTTTTTCGGCACTCTCTTGATGGGATGCAGTATAGGTGTGCCATCTGAAAAATAACTTACTAGCTGAACCTTATCAGGATTTAGTAATAATCTATTAGATTTTAACCCTTCATAATGTGATTTCGACTTCGAATAAACCAAGGATAACCTTTTACCAAATTTATCGATTGTTAGTAACATATTCACCCTTTGTTAACAATTTCGACAGTACCCTCAGTGGCATCCATTTTGATGAAATCACCGGTTGATATTACTTCCAGCGGATTTTGATCGAGTTTATGCACCATCGGAATATCATTCATAATCGCCACCATTGCCATCACAGGCTCAACATCCACACAAATCATCCCAGCCGGCGTATTGCCAAGTTTCTTAGCCATATTGGCTACGTATGGACCTACCGTCGAGCCTTTTCCCGTAGGAAATACAAATATCTTCCCGGCAATACTCTGTCCTTCTAGATCATGTCCGACGGGAGCGACCGTTCCTGTTTCTACATTCAGATCGCCGAGATAAGAAAAGGGAATTTGGGAGACTATAGCCTCACCTTCAACCTGTCCTTTTTTCACCGTTTTTCCGTGTAATATCATTTTTACCTCTCCCATTTTCCTGTTATTGCCGCATTTACACAATCCTCGAAACTCCCATATTGGATATTTATTCCCCGTCTTGCCTGATAAGAAGCGGCTTTCGCCGAGTTCGTAGCTCCTGTAGTAGCGGGAGTCTCGAGTTGAGCGTATGGAAAGCCCATAACACAAATACCGGTTACGATAATACCACCGGCGTTTTCAATGATCTCCACGTAACCCATACGTTTTGCCAAGATATATACCTGATCGGTAGTAGATACGACGAATTTTACACTGCTAGCAATTTTCTTGCCTTCAAGCAGTCGGGCAATCTTACCCATTTCACTGATACCGAGTTGGGGACAACCGAATGACACAACTTCGACTTCATTTTTTTCAGCCGTATGCAGGCTTTCCCAGCCTTCTCTGAGTTCTTTCCTACCAATCTTAACTATCATTTCCGGTTGCTTGTGTCCCAGGGCTTCTTCCACGGTCGGTGCTTCCGGTGTAACACCGACGATGTGACACACTGCGACCGCACCTGAAACTGGTTGAGGTGTTAAGAACGACTTTAACTTGTCAAATGAAACATTCTGAGGGATTCCTTCAACAACCACGTTCCTGGTTTCAGCCACACCGCCTATGTAATAACCAATAGCCCCATAGTCAGCTTCATTAAGATTTTCCATATCGAGGTCTTCGATCTTAAATAAAACTTCTCCGTATCTTTGTTCTTTTTTCAGCAACAACATATCCGGGGTAAGACCTGTTATGGCACTTACCATAGAAGCCGGCATTGCATCACGGTTTCCTCTGGCGCCGAATATGGAATTGCTAATAATGATTCCGGAAGAACCCGGCCATGAGAAAATCCTTCCCGCTGTTGGTAAGTTTCCTACCAGATATGGAGTGCAGGTACTTGCCGGGATGAATCCTTTGGGAACGCAAAGGTCTAGCATTTGTTTTTCATACTCCTCTCCACCCTGAAGATATTTTTCCTCGACACCCATCGCCCTACGAGCCTGAACAGAACCGACGCTTCCGGCATGTGTTGTCGTAAAGGCTCTGATTTGGTCAACACCCTCCAGTATCTCATTCAGCCAGTCTCCGCCACCCAAGCCGGTATGCGCGCTGTGAACATTTACGAGCCTTTCGGCATCCCAAACCTCGCCATACTCGATAAGCATATTTATCGCTTTTTGGAATCCAGGACCATATTCACCATCATACATCCTTTTTTGTTCGTCAGTTAAATTCATCTCTTTCCTTTACTCCTGATTTCATAGTCAGGCATGAGTGGGAGCGGGCATATTAACCCGCTCCCACCATTCGTTAGATTACTGATACTATAATTAACTTGCACTATAAAAGCTTAATAACCCATAGACTTCTTTAAATCCTGGTCAATCCAGCAGTACTTTGTATGTATATTGAAGTGAGGCCAGGAACCGATGCTAACCTCGCCGGTATACTGCTTGACCCAGGGGTGCCACGCTACGTAGTAGTAAGGTGAAGGAGGAGTGAAGGAGTAAGCTTGCTCAATCACGTACTGGATTATTTCCTTGACCAGTGCGTAGTTCCTCTCAGGATCGGTCAACAGCGTCGCCGCGCTTTCTATGAAGGCAGCGTTAATCTTGGGATCATTAACCTTGCTGAAGTTCATCGGTTGGCCATCAGTAAACTGGATTAACATCTCCGGCCGGTTAGGGTTATGACCGAAAGTCACCATTTGTTCATAATTCCCGCTATAGTAGCGCCCGTTCCAAGAGCCAGATTCCTCAATATCCAACTCCAACTCTACGCCAATTTCAGCCCAGTATGCAGCGAGAATCTGCAGCATTTCCGCCTCGCTACCAGAACGGCACATGACACTGGTGGGGAAACCATCTGGATAACCGGCTTCTTCCAGAAGCTCCCTGGCTCTATCCACGTCGTAGGTGTAGTTTTCCTGACCACCCGGAGTAAGCTCGTCGAATGAAGAGTAGTACATCTTGAACTCGGGAACATTCAGACAGATTGTCTGAATCAGCTCAGCGTCACCCTGGAAGTAGTCATCGATTATGGCCTGACGATCGACAGCCATCGAAAGAGCTTTCCTGACTTTTATATCATCGAACGGCTTTCTGTCTACTCTCCATCCGATCGTAAAGTAATTGAACAGGTACTTACCCCACATTATATCCGGTTGAGTCTTTTCGAAATACTGCTTGTCTTCCAGCGTCAGACTCGTCATCTGTTCTACCTTACCAGTTCGAAAGGCTGCAAGCTGGGTGGATCTGTCAGCAATTATCAGGACTTTAACACCGTCGAGATATGGTAGCTGGTTCTCCGGGTGAAATGGGTCCTTCTGCCAGTAATTTTCGTGTTTCTCGTAGGTTATAGAGCTATCGGGAATATAGTCCACAACCATGAAAGGACCGGTACCGCAGGTATTTAACGGTTCACGCAGGTCGCCGTATGCTTCAACGGCTTCTCTGGGTACCGTCCAGCCCTGGGTTCCGACATACCCAGACCATAGCCTTGAGAGCATCCCCTCCGCACAGGTTAATTCCAACTCATACTTGCCGACAGCGATTGCGCTCGTAATTTCTCTACCAAAAGGATAGGCTTTATGATTGTAGGACGTCTCGCTGTTTACCATTCTCAGAAGAGAATAGGCGATATCTTCGGCTGTCATCTCCCTGCCGTTCGTGGGAGGCCTGTTCTGAAAATGCACGCCCTCGCGTATCTTGAAATAAAGCGTGGTTTCGTTAACGATTTCCCAGCTTTCACAAAGTATCCCAGTGCAATAATCCGGGAAGGGGAAAGGATTAATCCTCCAGCCTACTTCACCGGTGCCCGTCGGTCCGATAGAATAGTCACCCTCTACCAGCGTCTGGTAGACAAGGCGGCTGCCGGACGACACCCAGGTCGGCTGGAAAGCTTCATCCCAGTCCTGCGGCGAAAATGCTTCAAAACAGGTATAGATGCTGCCGTACTCGGGCTTTTCAACCATCCTCCCCATCGAGTCTTTAACCATTTCTTTACCTTCTTCCTCCACCACTTCTCCCTCTTTTTCTTCTTCTTCTCCTATGGTTACTTTCTGACCGGTATCTTCTTGTTTTATCGTTCCAGCAGTGTCTTCTGATTGTTCGCAGGATGCTATTAATAAAGACAATAACATCAATGAACTAATCATGAATAATATGATTCTTTTTATCATATGTATGTTACCTCCAATTAATCTCTTTAGTTATGCAGATTGTTCCAAATACATCACCTCCTCGACTAGCCCTGCCGCTAACCCCGATTACCCCAGGGCTCCGGACACGGGAGGAGTCTGGATGAAATTTAAGCTGATATGAGCTGCCAACATTCAGCACCCTGGTTTCCCCCGGCAGAGCCAGCCTTGTACCTAGCATTATTTCCCATACACTTCGTTAACCTCTTGGTTTAATAGATCCGATACTATTTAGCAAGCATAAAAAAACACCGATAGTCACCAAGTTCAATGATTTACGGTGCCTTTTTTTCATCTTATTCACCTCCAGATGAAGAAGGTGGGAGATGGTAAAGAGACGATCATATTTTAATTTGAGGGTAGAGTATATCGTATTAATATGAAGTTGTCAACACTACGCATTGCTTTGTTAATGTTCTACGATTTTGTCACCAGATAACTGTTCAGGGAAAATGTCACCACGGATTCTTTCTCCATAGCCAACGAAATGCTTTCTTGTTAACTACATAATATATACTGAAAAATGAGGTGGTACCTATTATTTGTACAGAAGAATAATTATGATCTGGGGTTCCACCTCATTCTTAGTTGGTAGCTGAATCATTCCTGAGTAATCTTATCGCCACTTGTCTATTGAAGCGCTTCCCGAATATCCGTACTCAGAAACCTTCCATAAAGGACTTGTTCCTCCGCCCACAACTATCAGGTTAATGTTTTCCGGGCTGGTGAGTGGAGCTATCATGGCATCTTCGGGAAGAGATTTCCAGGTGGCAAACGGTTCAATACCGGCCTGTGCCTGGGTTGTCAGCAGCATATCGATATGATCCGCTTTCCAGAAATCGCCGGCTTTTATTTTTACGTTCTCGGAAAGATGCTTGCAGTAATCTAATTTTGTCTTAAAACCTTCGTTTTCTTTCAGATTCACAGCAACAAGCGGGTCCATTACGATGGTTGCTCTCGACATGGGAGGGATGGCGGCAAACTGACGGCTCAATTCTTCATGGAGCGGTCGGTTTGAAGCGCATCCGATGCTGTTGACGAACGCCCAGCCCCGGAAAATGCTGACAACGCTTTCCTCCAGCTTGAAACCTTTATCCACGTGGAAAGGAGTCCAGGAGCTATTTTCTTCGTTCTCAGCCACGCACATGTTATTGTACAACTCGGTGCATCCCTGTGAGCTCCGGAGAGTCTTCATTTTTACGGCATGTCCACCACATATACTCATCAGCGTCCATGCCCGGCCGATAACCGAGTTAGCCTGGTTTATCGGAGCGAACGCTGCGATTCCCGAATTCATATTCAATTCATTACGGACCGGACCGTTCAAAAGAATCATGTTTCCAAAGGCTGTCGTCGAAGGGGCGAAAGACGATTGCCTCATAGAAGCTATTGCCAGTATTACCGGGAAGTATTCCGGTTTTGCTCCTGCCATGACGGCAATAACGGCCATATCACGGACGGTAGCCTTTATCATTTCTCGATTTTCAAAATCGTATGATTGACTGACTTCTTCATCGGGAGAGTGACTTGTTCCTTTCAGCATTTCCTCAACGCGGTATTCGGTAGGCAGGATTATGGGAAGCCCGTCCGTCCACCCCTTGTTGTAGAAGATCTGCTGGAGGTTATCCTCTGTATCTGTCAAGGTATTCTCGCATGGTTCTGATTCATAGACAGGAGCCGACCCGATCTTTCTCTCTTCCTGAGATTTGGTCAGTACGTCTATAATTTCATCGATAACCGGTTTCCCTGTTTCCGGGTTGTTCCCTTCAAGTAAATTCTTATAAAGAGCTTCGGAAGGGACTCCGATAACGGGAGTTTTAGTATAAATAATCGGCAGAGCTCTTGCCCTGGGGAAACTTCTGGCTACCGGTTCCATAGTATGAGCTGAGATAGGAGCCACAGGGATGCCATAGTTCTGTTCAAGATTCAAGCCGCTTTCAGCAACTGCTGAGATACAGCCTGGTCAGCCTGCCACGCCGATGACAACGGCATCACCTTTTTTTCTTACCTCTTCCCATAATTCTTCGTTATTGGTATCGGCGAATACCGGACCGGGTTTACGCCTGGGAACCGTAGTTACGGAAGGCATATGTTCGGCAAACCAACGCTGGATTTCCAGCATGAAGTTATAACCGCCACCGAAACCTATATCTACCAGATAAAGGGTCTTATTCTCCAGCGAATCCAGGCGTTCTGTCAACTTCACCGAAGACGGATCAAAGTCCAGTGCAGCGGGCCTGGGAAAGTCAGGTGGCAATTTACCAGGATCCAACTTCTCCCTGGTGCAATCTGGGCACAAAACAGTCACTTTCAAGTCTTCTACCATGTTTACCTCCTGAAATATTGATAATGATAGAGCATGTGCTACCTACCCCCTCTGGGGTCGAGGCATTACCATGGGCATACCGAATATGATATTCTTGCCGCTCATATGGTCGGAACCACGTGAAACCAGGAACAGAACCGCTTCGGCAAGCTCTTCCGGCATCGCCATTCCGCTCATATCTACCTGGAGTTTCTCTCCTGTTTCCTGTTCTCGTTTTGCCATTGCCGCCTGTCTGCCTTCGCTCCAGGTGGCACTGGGAGTGACACAGTTTACTTGTATTCCGTGAGCGGCTACTTCTCCTGCCAGGGCTTTAGCGAACCCGATCACCCCTGCTTTGGCAGCAGTATAGTCAGAGTTACCCGGCAGACCGTCAATCGCAGCAATGGACGATAACAGGACTATTTTGCCGTAGTTGTTCTTTATCATATTGCCAAGTACTGCCTTGACAACGTGACGCGGACCGTTCAGGTTCATGTCCATCATCCAGTCCCAGAGTTCTTTCGACTGGTCTACTACCGGCGCCCCTGCCATCGGAAAGTCACCGGTAAGTTTTGTCGGTAATAATGTCCCGACTATCCCGCCGGCAGCATTGACCAGGATATCTATCTTACCGTACCTCTCCAGGGCAGCATTCGCCATAGCAAAAGCCTGTTCCTCAAAACGGAAGTCCATGGTAAAGGTAGATGCTTCTCCGCCCTTCGCCTTGATATCACTGGCGACCTTTTCGGCATTTTCCGGGACCACGTCGGCTATCATTACTTTGGCGCCTTCCTCAGCAAACAATGTTGCTGATGCTCTCCCGACGCCGCTGGCGCCTCCTACCACAATCGCAACCTTGTCTTTCAGTTTCATCTGGTCTCCTCCTAAAAATTCTAATAATGTTTCCACTCTATATGATTATACTATTCCTATGTCCTCTTGCTTACCTGTATAACCTTACTGTCTAAATGACAACGATTTACATTTGCGTTTGCCTGGTGGAATCTGGAAATCAGACTCGTCTCGTTGGCTGATCAGGCAGATATTTCTTCATCAGTTCATAATAGGAGTCGTAAACGGTCTTGGTATCAAGTTCATCGCTCAGGTGGAATAACGGCATCGGCGCTCCAACCTTTTCTGCCAGTTCTATCGCGTAGTTCAGTTCATTGACACGACCACCTCTACCAAGTAGAGGCATCGGAGACCGGATCGTCTCGACAATCCGTTTCTCATTGAATCCTCCCTCAAGACCTACGCTCTTGACGCCCCGGGAGAAAGCGCTGACACCGGCAACCTTCATCATTTTTTCGATATCGAGCCCGACTTTCAATCCAAAGTTTAATCCTTCGATCAGACAAAGCCGGGTAACGGTGCCGAAGTGACGCGCCATCATATTATCGACCAACTTGTGCGCCTGCCCCATGCCGATACCACCGAGATGGAGCGGGTATTCGCCCATTGCCTCGAAAAGCGGCCAGCACTTCTGTATCACGTCATCGTCTCCACCTATCATCAGGCATGAAGGTCGGTTATCGATAGCAGGCATTCCTCCACTGACAGCGCAATCAGCTACCCTGACTTTTTTCTCCTTTGCCTTTTCGTAGAGGTCCTGGCAGTAATCCGGTCCGATACTGCTGGTAATGATGATAATCGAACCCTCTCTTATTCCTTCCCAAACCCCGTTCGTGCCGAAGATTACCTCATCCGTTTGCGGGATATCCCAGACCATGCTGATGATAACTTCGCTAACTTCGGCAACCTCCTTGCATGAGTTGGCACTTTTCGCTCCCATTGAAACCAGCTCGTCTACCGGTTCCTGTCTTAAATCGTAGACTGTGGGGATGATACCATGCTTGACCAGTGCCCTTGCCATGGTTATTCCCATGTTGCCCAGACCAATGAAACCTACCTTGATATCATTCATCTGTCATCATCCTTTCATGTTGACTATATTAAGTCCACAACAACCGCCTGCCAGAGGTAAATCATCAATTAGCGATTACCCCGGCAATTTAGTTACCTCTCAAAGTTCATTCACCTTCCAGTTATTAGTTTATCTCAAGAGTTAATATCGCTTTTGGCTTCTTAACTTAAGTATGTAACAGCATCTGAATAAGAGTGATACCAGGTTATAGAGTTTCAATATATCACTGTGGTTACATAGTTAATATGGTACGCTTTTTGATTTCGTCAAAGTCAAATTCCAGACCCAGACCCGGCTTGGTAGGCAGGTGAACAAAACCTTCCTTGTCAATCTGTATGGTATCTTTGGCACATACATCATACAATTCACCGGGTTCGACCTTTTCAAAAAAGTCACAGTTTTTTATAGCGCCGGTTACCTGCAAATTGGCGAATTGTGAAGCGGCAAGGCCCCAACCATGCGGCTCAAACTTCATACCAAAGGCACCGCATATATCGGCTACCTTCTTGGTCATGGTTAAACCCCGTTGCGCATCAGCACGGATTATATCCACAATATGACCAGCTATATACGGCACAAAATCGGCGGGTTTGGTGGTATACATTGCTTCCGTCGCCGCGATGGGTATATCCAGTAACTGTGAAAGCTCTCTGTTCCCTTCAAGATCTGAATTCCACAGTGGTTCTTCATACCAATAGAAATGCAGTTTTTCCAATTCCCTGCCAACCATCAAGGCTTCACGACGGTCATAACGACACATGCTGTCAAGCATAAGATCGACTTCATCACCCACCGCATCACGTGTAGCGCGGCAGGCTTCTATGTGCTCCTTTGCACCTCCCTTGGGATGGAGCTTGATGGCTGTGTAACCTTTCTTTACCATCTCCTTAGCATAGTCGGCGTATTCTTGAAGCGTATCAAAGCCAAGAGAACTCGCATAAGCCCGTATTTTATCCCTATAACCACCAAGCAGTTTATAGATTGGAAGTCCTGCTGCCTTACCGGCAATATCCCATAAGGCAACATCTATGGCACCCACAGCATTCATGGACACGGTGGCTGTGTGTCGGTTTATCACTGAGTCCAGAATACTCTCTCTATCGAAAGGATCCCGACCTATGAGGAAAGGTTTGTATTCTGCCACTATTGTATCAGCGAGACCACGACCCGAAGAACCCCCGGCAGTAGCGAGGTAATCGCCTTCTATGCCTTCGTCAGTAAAAATTTGTACAAAATCGGCCTGTGCCATACGGCTGGGGGAACCCCCCATTGGGGATTCGATCTCGATAACAGTAACCTTGACATCTGTAATTTTCACTTTTTCACCTCATCGTATTATATTCGCGACAATGCGATAAACTATAGACTGGTGTACGGCATAAGACCATTCATATCCTTACTCCTTGTATTTAAAAACATTTCTAGTAATGCCATAGAATACTAGATTTAACCAACACTTGACAATAATAATCTGTATTTTAGATAATCTACCCCTTGTTATCCATTGGAATTTGTAATCTGACCTGTGAATTATTTTATGGTCTGGACTATAGTGGGCAGACAGTAGTATTCTTTGATAGTCTTTGGTCATTATTTTGGAGGTGTAAAAAATGAAAATCGTAAACGTGCAGACCTATATCGTAGAGAATCCTCCCCCGAGCCGCGGAGGAGCGAATTGGTTGTTCGTGAAACTGACTACAGACGATGGGATTGAAGGTATAGCTGAACCGGTTCGTGGTGGGATTAACAATATGGATACGGCTAAACTAATCGAGACTAACGCAGACCGTCTAATAATTGATTCCGACCCGTTTCAAATAGAGACGCTGTATCGAAAAATGTATGGAGTGGGTGGTCCTCAAAGCCCAATGAGCATACTGAGCGCCTTTGAAATAGCATGTTGGGACATTATCGGTAAGGCTCTTGACCAGCCGATATATTATCTCCTGGGCGGCAAGTATCACGAAAAGATAAGAAGCTATTCTTACATGTATCCGGTTCCTGATGCCCCAACCTCTCAATTCTTTTTTGATCTTCATGCAGACCCGATACGAGCGGCAGAGACAGCAGTCGAGTACATGAAAATGGGTTTTACCGCGGTCAAATTTGATCCTTGTCCACCGGTAATGGTACCCGCTCCATACCAGCTTTCGCTGGAGACGCTTGAAAACGCAGAAGCTGTCGTGAAAAATGTTCGGGAAGCAGTTGGTGACAAGTGTGAAATCATTCTTGGCACTCATGCACAGATGACTACCTCCAGTGCTATCAGATTGGCAAGAAGGCTGGAGAAGTACGATCCGTTATGGTTTGAAGAACCAACCCGCCCGGAGAATAAAGATGAAATGGCGAGGGTAGCCCGACATACCAGTATTCCCGTTGCTACCGGTGAGAGTTTGTCAACAAAAGATGAGTTCAGAGATTTGTTACAGACACAGTCTGCCTCTATTTTACAGTTTACTGTGGGGCACGTAGGTGGCCTGCTGGAAGGCAAGAAGATTGCAGGCATGGCTGAAGCCTATTATGCTCAGATAGCTCCGCATCATTATGCCAGCCCGGTAGCGCTTATGGCCAACGTACATCTTGATGTTTGCAGTCCCAACTTCCTGATTACAGAAGGTGTAGGGAAGTTGGACGGTTTCCAAGCTGAGATCCTTAAAGAGCCTATCAGATGGGAAGAAGGGTACATAATACCTCCTACGAAGCCGGGACTTGGAATAGAACTTAACATGGCAGTAGTTAACCAACATCTATATCAGGGATAAAAAGGGAACCTGGTAACGATACCATTGGAATTTGATCATATACAAGAATCTGCTACTGGATGGTAAGTGATATTCTATGTATGCCTAAAAATAGGAGGTTATCCCAGGGGAAACAATCGAAACTATCTAATAAACATATATATAGAGAGTATATAAAAAGGAGGAAAATATGGATCTGGAACTTGAAGGCAAAGTAGCCCTTGTAACCGGGACAGGTAGTCAGGTAGGGATGGGTAAGGCTATATCGCTGAAGCTAGCGAACGAAGGGTGCGACATCGTTTCGTGTGATATAGACCTGGAAGGAGCTATACAAACTGCCGATGCGGTTAAGGCACTAGGCCGTAAAGCTCTTGCTTTTAAAACAGATGTATCTAACAAAGATGAAGTTGGAGAAATGGTGAAAGCAGCACTGCAAGAATTTGATAAGATAGATATTTTAGTTAACACTGCCGGTTTGACCTCTGGAGGAGGAGCATTTCATGAACAGGCAGAAGAATACTGGGAAAAAGATATTAACGTGAACCTCTATGGCACAATGCACTGCGTAAAAGCGGTTCTCCCCGGCATGATGGAACGCAAATGGGGTAAAATTATCAACTTCTCATCGATCAGCGGTAGAATGGGGCTCCCAATCTCTTACGCTGCGGCTAAAGGAGCAGTTTTAAATATCACCCGGGGTTTGGCGATGCAATATGGACAGTATGGAATTAATGTGAATGGCATAGCCCCTGCTATGGTAGCAACTAAATTCCATGGAGGTGGTAAAGGGCCTTCTCTGGAAATGATCCAAATGACTGCAGATCGTGTCCCATTAAAGAGAATCCAAACGGTTGAGGATATAGCTAATGCTGTTGCCTTCTTGGTCTCTGATGTCTCTAAAAACATAACGGGACAAACACTTCAGGTTGATGGTGGATGGTTTATGCCGTAATTCTTTCCAGTCCTGTCAGAAGTAAAAGTTTCTGTGTTCTCCTCAACAGCTCAAAAAGAACTGCTGGGAGAATAAGGTTTTATAGCATGGCAATCTTAATATTAAGACTCGACGAATTAGTCCGGTTAAAGCCGTGGTCCATAGACAGGCATAGACTGTCCAGACTCTAATGCCCCAAGGTCAGGAGCTTTCCCGTTAAAGTCATCATTAATATTCGGCAGTATACACCCGGAATCCACCGCCGCTGCATCTGGTCTAAGGCGGAAATCAAGGTCTTCAACTTTGTAAACATTCGTAACGTCTCCTACTGGAAAGACTCTCTGAAATATATCGTAGTCCACGATTACACTGTGCTTGTTCTGACTGGTGTCTTGCATGTAATCGATTAACGTCTTATATTTTCGCTCTTCCCTTGAGTCGGAATAATCCTTTGTCTTATCGAATCTAGGAGATTTCCAGATGAAAGAGTACTCGGCTTCCGGATCGGGGCGGAATCCATTATAATCGGACGAAGTGTAATTGGTGTAAGTATCTATGGCGAAGAGCGTCTCTGCGCGCATCCACCCAAGAAACAAAATATTCCGAAAATGATAGTTAGAACCCACGGTGCCGATAACCTTCGTGATAAACGTGTTGTGATAATAGAGTGCACCGGACGGGTTAGCGGCATGTTTCACAGCCTTCGGGACATTATATAAAATGTTTCTCACGAAATAGACCGGGCCACCCAGCAGTGGTTGCGTGCTCAGACCGTTGGTACCGGCGTTCAGGCAAAGATTTCGAAACACTCGCATGTTATACATGCCCCCGTCGGCTTTAATAAAGTCATCGTGGACATTACTGATGATGTTGTTGTAGATATCGTTAGATACAAACATCCTGTCCAGCTTTTGGTACTTGTACAAAGAGTCGATATCGAGGAAGAGAACTGCTTATTGGGCAATACGATGCTGAACTGCGCCGTCATCGTGCCTGGATGGAGACAGACGAAGCAAAGACGATCTTCAAACAACGGAAGGAAATAATAGAACCAGTGTTCGGTATTATGAAGGAACAAATGGGAGTACGCCGGTTCCTGTTACGAGGCTTGGGAAATGTACAAGCTGAAGCAGTTACCCTGGCTACAGCCTTCAACTTAAGAATACTGTATGGTATATGGAGAGAATGGGCATCTGAGAAACGTAACCTGATTGTCATCACTGTACAGGAGATGGTAGATAGTCTCTTTTTTAATATATTCATTAGCACTCATTTTCGGACCTTGTCCTTTTGTTATAACTAATCCTGATTATGCTTGATATTTATGAGACAGGCTCTGAAGAGATCGGGAAGTAAATATATTAAATACAGGAGGATTATCATGATCAGAGTATTGGTTATGTACCCCAACGAATCTGGCAAGAAATTTGACATGGATTATTATCTCAACAAGCACAAGCCGATGGTAAACAATATGATCGGTGATCTCGGTTTAGTAAGAGGGGAAGTAGATAAAGGTATTGGAGGTATGGGAGGATCTCCGGCTCCATTTGTCGCAATAGGCTACATGTATTTTGAGGATATGGATTCATTACAGAAATGCATGGTGAAAGCCCAAGATATGATGGCCGATTTACCGAATTTCACTGATATCCAGCCGCAGGTGCAGATCAGCGAAATAGCATAGCGTATGTGGTGAAGCACGAAAATAGGGTATGCTGGCGGGATCTAAATAAATAATGATGGGCTGTTATCCTGAGGACGACAGAGGAGGACGAAGGATCCCATTGTATATTGGAATAATGTCAACGCATAAAATAAACGGCAGTATTCAACAACTGAGATGAGATTCTTCGCTTCCCTCAGAATGACACAACACTCCCTTTTTAGTATCCCGTACTTGCCTGCACTTTCTTATCTACCATCCCGATGAAAATCGGTGCAGAACCATTCTGCCATTTCCCCCCTTTTCCAAAGAGGGATTAAGGGGGATTTTTAACCTGTCCTACAGAAAATCCTTCTCTTTTTCTCCCGTATCAGGCACGAGACAGGCTCTTGAAGAAAATGATTTCCACCAGAACTTAGTTGCAGCACTTACTGTTATTATTATTCCGTTCGCCCTGAGCTTGTCGAAGGGCGCCGTTGTGGTTCGACAGGCTCACCACGAACGGGTTTATTATCCCATTTTGTGGAGATTGATGATACCTTATGATCCCTGCTTCAGTGCTCCGGATCCTACTCTGGTATAGTTCATCCGGTAGAGTCGCGTGTACAAACCGCCTTGTCCGAGAAGTTCCTCGTGAGTTCCTTGTTCCACGATTCGCCCGTCATCGATCACCGCTATAAAATCGGCGTCGCGGACCGTGGAAAGGCGGTGGGCGATAATAACCGTCGTCCTGCCTTTTAGAAGCTGTTTAAGTCCCTGCTGGAGGATATATTCCCCGTGCGAATCTATATTCGCCGTAGCCTCGTCCAGCAGCATGATTGCCGGATCGGCTACCAGAGCGCGGGCGAAACTGAGAAGCTGGCGCTGCCCCATGCTCAGGTTCTGCCCCCTTTCCTCAAGCTGAGTGTCGTATCCATCATCCATATGCATAATGAAATCATGTGCCCCAACCGCCGTGGCGGCATCGATAATTTCCTCGTCGGTAGCTTCGAGCCTGCCGTACCGTATATTATCCCTGATACTCCCGGAAAAAAGGAACGGCTCCTGGAGTACCAGCCCGACTTTTTTACGGTATGAGATTGTATTGAGATCGCGAAGGTCATGACCGTCTATGAGAATCCTGCCTTCACTGACATCATAGAACCTGGCGATAAGACTGACGATGGTGCTTTTCCCTGCCCCGGTCGGACCGACCAGCGCCACGGTACTCCCCGCCGGTATATCCAGGTCCACATGATGAAGCACCTCAATCCCCGGCTCATAACTGAAAGACACGTCTTCGAAGGTAATATCACCCCGCAGGTCCGGCAGCTTTATGCTTTCAGGTTTGTCCGGCATTTCGGGTTTCACGTCGAGTAATTCGAAAATACGGGATCCCGAAGCCATCGTCCGCTGAAGTTGAGCATACTCCATAGTCAAGGTCCTGATAGGATCGAAGAACCGTTGAACATAGAGCAGAAATGCCAGTAATGTACCTACCAGGAGAGTACCTCCCAGTACGCCGGTTCCACCATAAAGTATAATAATACCGGTCGCTAAAGCCATCAGGAACTCCACCACCGGCGTCATGGTGGCTGAAAGACGGGCAGCTCTCAGGTTAGCATTGAAATGTTCCCGGTTGTATTCTTCGAACTGCCTTGAATTAAGGTCCTCCCTGGACAGACTCTGTATAACGCGGACTCCGGAGATATTTTCCTGGAGGGCTGAATTCACCATTGCTATCGCCTGTCTGACCACTATGAAATAATACCGGGCTTTTTTCTGCCAGAGAATCACGAAAAGCACCAGGAACGGCACAACCGCCAGTGAAAGCATCGCCATGCTGACATCCATCACGAAAAGCGTAATTATCACAGCAACCAGGCTGACAACTTCACCGGCTACCCAGAAAGCGCCGGAATCCAGAAAATCTCCCAGTTCCCCGACATCGTTCTGCACACGGGACATGATCTTCCCTACCTTATTGACATCGAAGAATTTGAGTGAAAGACGCTGTATATGATCGAATACCTGGCTGCGCAGGTTGAGTAGAATACCCTGTCCCAGGCGCGCTTCGGCCCTTATCTGGGTATAGTATGCCGCCCAGTTCAGCAGCGCGTTGCCGAGAAAGAATAGTACCATCAGGTTAAGACCGTTGAGATTTCCTGCCATGATATATTTGTTTTCAGCCTCACCCACCAGGTACGGACTGATAACATTCGTTGCGGTGAACAGGAGTGTGGCTGTGATTGTCAAAGGCAATGCTACTTTGTACGGCGCGAAGTATTTCAGCATTCTCGAAACAACACGTGAATCATACGGCTTGCCGAAAACGATATCATCGGTATCGTCCAGGCTGCTGCTCAGCTGCTGATTTCCGGCTCGTTCGGGCATATATTCGACCCTGTCCGGACTCTCCTGGGACAACTCCGGTTCTTCGGCAAGAATACCGGAGTCCTCTCCCGCTATGGTTTCCTGGTGCAGGAACTGCAGGTCGTAAAGCTGCCGGTAAAGGCCGTTCGTGTTAAGAAGCTCGTCGTTCTTCCCCCGCTCGACGACTTTGCCATTCTCCAGTACCAGGATAAGGTCGGCCGTCTGAACCGAGCGTAAACGGTGAGCGATGATAAAGGTGGTACGGCCTGCCGGTAGTTCGGCAAGCGTTTGTTGTATAAGGTACTCGGTCTCGGTGTCCACGCTTGACGTAGAATCATCCATTATCAGTATCTTCGGGTCAAGCAGTAGAGACCTGGCAATCGCCAGCCTCTGCTTCTGGCCGCCGGAAAGAGTGATTCCCCTCTCTCCCACCATGGTCTCGTACTCTTCCGGCAGACTCATAATAAAGTCGTGCAGGTGCGCAATTTTTGCGGCTTCCATTATCTGTTCGGGAGTAGCATCCGGTCGACCGTAGCTGATATTCTCGCGTATGGTGGCTGAAAAGAGAAAGGTATCCTGGTGTATGATGCCGACATTCCTT
>DUFA01000153.1 GCA_011191975.1 Dehalococcoidia bacterium | reverse complement strand
GTACTCGTATACTCCGGAGTGTACCTGTACAGGAGGAAGGGCGGGGGACTGATCGCCTGGAACACACTCATCGGCGGCGGTGTTACCCTGGTACTGATACTGGCCTTATGGCTTGGTTCCTTGTGGGATTTCGACAGACTGTTTCACCAATTTCACCTGATAGCTTTTTCCAATGATTTCTGGTCGGCGAAGGGGTATATGCTGAAACTCTTTCCCGGGGGATTCTGGTATGACATTGTGCTTTTCGGTGCATCAGGGATGGCTGCGGCTGCGGCGGTTCTTTGTGTGATAGCCGGAAGTTACCTGTTTTTCACCAAAAAAGGCTTGCATTTTCACAGGTAAGTGTCATAATACAAGTAAATATCTGGTAAGAATTCGCTCTACAGGAGATAAAAATGAAAAGAGGCCTGATTCTGGTTGTTTTAGTCCTTACAATGGTCACTGTCCTAGCGTTACCAGGATGTAAGGGAACGATCGGTTCCGGTGAAGTAATTACCGAAAAGAAAGATTTTAAAAATTTCACCTCTCTTGATATAAGCAGTGCCTTTGAAGTTGACATAAAACAATCTAGTACCTACAGTGTTGTTATCAGCGCCGATGAAGACCTGTTCGATTATATAGAAGTCACCCAGACAGGCTCCAAGCTGAAGATATACTTGAGTCCCCGCCATATATTCACCGATTTCACACTTGGTAAGAGGGTGTTGAAAGCAGAGATATCCATGGCTTCCCTGCATGATCTGGAAATTTCAGGAGCAAGTAAGGGAACGGTAACAGGATTCAAGTCGGCTTCTCCCCTTAAGCTGAATGTATCCGGTGCGACCACCCTGAAATTAGTCAATATAGCAGCAGGCGATACCGAATGTGAAGTATCCGGAGCCAGTAAACTGACCGGAAATATGACTGCCGGGTATGCAGATTTTACTGTATCCGGAGCCAGCAGTATGGAAGTATCCGGTGTGGCGAATAACATGGAAATCGAGGTGTCCGGTGCCAGTCGGGCAGATCTAGAGAAATTTCACGTAGGAAATGTCGACGTTACTCTGAGTGGTGCCAGCGAGGCTACGGTATACGTGAATGAAATGCTTGACATAGAGGTTAGTGGCGCCTCAAGGCTGTATTTCATTGGGAATCCAACACTGGGAGAAACCAATATTTCCGGGGCTTCTACCATAAAGCATAAAGATTGATACCGGATCACTATCGCAGTTGACCAATCGTCATTACTTCGAAAACAGAGTGCTGTGTCATTCTGAGGGAGTGTCGATGAGTGCAGAGAATCGGGACAACCGAAGAATCCCGCCTGATTAAGAAAGGAGATTCTTCGCTACGCTCAGATTGACAGCTTATCGTTCGTCGTCCCCAGGATGACAGCCAGCCTGGTTTTTACTCTATTCGCTGGCGGAATGCCCAATGCATGACCAGCGCGGCGGCAACCGATGCATTGAGAGAATTGATTTCTCCCTTCATAGGGATATGGGCTATGGTATCGCAGTGTTTCCTGACAAGTGGTGATAATCCCTTCCCTTCACTGCCAATAACGATAGCCGAAGACGATGTGAAGTCGACACTCGCATAATCAACCTCACTGGTCATTTCGATCCCCGTAACCCAGATGTCGTTCTTTTTTAACGTTTCTATTGCCTGCGAGATATTGGCTACCCTTGCCACAGGTACATACTCGATTGCTCCGGCTGATGTACGGGCAACTGCAGAGGTTAGTCCTACGGCGCGGCGTGACCTGACGATAATGCCATGAACTCCAGTCGCCCAGGCTGTTCTTAGAATAGCTCCCAGGTTTGCAGGATCCTCGATGCCATCCAGCAAGCAGAACAAGGCCGGTTCGCCGGTCTTTGCCGGTATCTTCAGCAGTTCATCCAGAGTAGCGTAATCGTGTGAAGCAGCGAAAGCAATAATCCCGCGACTATTGCCTTTAATACTCTGACGGTCAAGAATATATCGTTCGACATACTCTACCGGTATCTTTTTCTCCCTAGCCAGATCCAGGATTTCAGTTATTACGGAATCATTTTTAATGCCTTTGGCCAGCATGGTTTTATTGACCGGGCGACCTGCTCTTAACGCTTCCAGCACCGAGTTTTTACCTTCTATTATCTCAGTCATCTCATTCTATCAACAGCCTGCCGAGCCTGTTTTCGGCGTTTCTTTTCTCGCCCGGGGCGATCTTACTTTTACCAATCGCTTTTCTCAGCAGTTCAATCGATCGGTCGTATGTTTCGCGATCGACCGGATAGGGAATTCCGTCCTTTCCGCCGTGGGCGAAACTGTACCGGGCGGGATCACGATAACTCGGCGCTACACCGTGCACGAGCTCCGAGATCAGACTCAAAGCGCGGATCGTCTTGGCTCCAACTCCGGGCAGGCCGAGTAACTCCTTAAAATCACCCGGTTGACGTTCGTAGGTACTCAGGATTATCTTTTTCAGGCTTTCCGGGTGCAGGTCTTCCGTCCGGATATCATGCCGTGCCGGAAGAGTGAGGGTTTTGATCTTTTTCAAGTCCATCAGTATCTCTTCAGGTTTCTGGGTCGATACTATTCCGGCGATGGTATTTCTTGCGGAGTTGCTTTCACTTGCTACCAGGTTCAGGGCTTTACCCCTGGTCTCCGAAAGTATAGCGGAATGAGGTTCGTTGACGAAGTCGGTAACCTCTTTGCCCAGCCAGTGATAGCGCCGGGCGTAACGCGCCGACTCGTTCATTCCCTGCTGAACGACAGCCCATGTACCGTTTTTCGTAAATATAAATGAGTGGTGATATATCTGGTACCCATCCTGCACGGCGGCGCTGTCCACCTTGGCGGACATTCGGCTGGCGTATATAAGAGGATCGGGATTAATGGAAATAACCTCGCCCCATTTCAATAGTTCAGAAGGAGTTTTACGAGAAGTGGCGCCTTTACCGCCGGCAACGAACAATCCCAGGTCGCGTTCCATTCCCCGGATACCTTCCTTAAGGGCACCGCATAATGTTGTGGTTACACCGCTTGAATGCCAGTCGAAACCAAGGATACAGCCGAAGGCCTGGAACCAGTAGGGATGCGAGAGCCGGTGTAACATTTCATCGGGGCCATAATCGGTTACAATGGCGATAGTAATCTCATGGGCGAGTTTGACCATGCGTTGGAAAAGCCACTTCGGTGCTTTACCTCCGTGGAGAGGGAGATTGGCTATTCCGGTTCTCGCAGGTCCGGGCATGGTAAACTCCGGTTAACTGGCGCAGGTGGCGCAGTTTCCGGAAGCGCAGCTGGCGCAGGAATGTCCTCCGCCGGCCACGGCTGTAGTCATTCCGCTTTCATCGGATGAGAAGCAGGCAAACGTGGACAGTGCCCGTTCGGCTTCGTGCTTGCAATGAGGACACTCGGCTCCTTCGTTCGCTTTACTCATCGATCGTATCATCTCGAACTTCGTGTCGCAACTTGAGCAAACATACTCGTATATCGGCATTGTAATTCTCTCCTGAGAATAGTGTACGCATTAGCAGCGGGGAAGTCAAGGCGAACAGCTAAATCCTGGGCATCAAATTCTAAACAAAATCGAATTACCTGTTCCAGAACAATAGTGTAAAATGCTATCCGGGACTTTACTACCTATTGAATTGTTTAGTATCCATTGATGACTCAGCAAATTAGTCGTAATATAGTAGTACCAACTTACAGCTTCGATACTTTTAATAAGATCCTGCTATTGATAGAGTAAATACACTTATTTATCCAGACGAACTACTGTAATAGGAGGGAAATATGGATAAATCAATCATCATCATTGGTGGTGGACTAACCGGTCTGGCGCTCGGATGTTATGGTCGTATGAACGGCTATAAGACCTCCATTTTTGAGATGCATAAAATAGCAGGAGGTGTCTGCACTGGTTGGAAACGCAAGGGCTACACTATCGACGGGGCGATGAACTGGCTGGTAGGCACCAAACCGGGGACAAGTTTTTATAAATTCTGGGATGAACTCGGTGCAGCACAGAAGTGGAAAATCTACGACCATGACCGGTATTCTACTTTCGAAGACAATAATGGTAAAGCTTTCACCATATATTGTGATGCTGATCAATTTGAGCAGTATCTCCTGGATATTTCTCCGGAAGATAAAGATGTTATCAGGGAACTAACTCAAGGAATACGTACTTTCTCTCGCATGGAAATGCCTATGGATAAACCAGCCGAACTTACCAATTTGATCGACAAAATCAAGGTAGTTAAAATGATTCCCATGTTGATGCTCATGAGAAAATGGGTGAAGATATCTGTTGGTGATTTCTGCAAACGCTTTAAAAACTCCTATCTACGCCAGACGCTAACATCCGCTTTCGGAGATGATTCCTGGCCTATGTTTATGATCTTATGGCTACTCGGCTTGCAGCACAATAAAGCGGCCGGCTATGTTGTTGGTGGCGCCCTTGAATTCGTCCGATCACTTGAAGAACGCTACCGCGCCCTGGGTGGTGAAATCCATTTCGAGAAAAGAGTTGAGAAAATATTAGTTGAAAATGACAAAGCAGTTGGCATCAAACTGGCTGACGGTTCGGAGTACCGCGCCGATTGGATCGTTTCAGCCGCTGACGGTCGCACAACCATTTTTGATATGCTTGAGGGGAAATATATCGACGATATCATTAAAGATCGATATGATAATCCAAACCTCTTTTCACCTCTCGTATACATCGGTCTGGGCGTGAAGAGTAGTGTTGATGAAATCCCATCTTCTATAGCCGGTCTGTCCTTTCCTCTGGAAACACCGATCACCATTGCCGGTAAGGAACACGACAGATTAGGAGTCCTCAATTACCATTATGATCCCACTTTGGCACCTGAGGGTAAAACTGTTATTAAGGTTCAGTTCGAGACTGATTATGACTATTGGGAGAATATATATAAAGAGCCGGAAAAATACAAAGCTGAAAAAGAACGTATCGCCGATGATGTAATCGCTGCACTCAATAAGCGTTTTCCCGGTCTTGCTTCGAAGGTTGAAATGCGAGATATCGCCACTCCCATGACATGGGTACGTTATACCGGTAACTGGCGGGGTAGCTACGAGGGATGGATGTTCAGCGCTGAGTCTTTTACTTCGTCGATGAGAAAGACCCTCCCCGGACTGGACAACTTTTACATGGCGGGGCAGTGGGTAAATCCAGGGGGCGGTATGCCCACAGCGGCTATGTCAGGTCACAATACAATACAGGTTATTTGTCATAAAGACAAGAAACCATTTGTCACAACAACTCCATAACGGTGGTTTTGAGATATTAGCAGGTAACAACAGAGTATTTGTTTATTGTTTCTTTGAATTTATTTAAGATTTAGAAATTCGAGATTAGAATTTATACTTTTATCTTTCCCAGACCACTTTACCTCCGACAATCGTCATTTCCACCTTTATATCTTTTAGTTGTTCTGATGGGACGGTAGTCGGGTCATCACTGAGAAGAACCAGGTCGGCGAATTTACCTTCGTTTATCGTCCCTTTTTCTTTTTCTTCAAAAGATGCATACGCCGCATTCCGGGTATAAATCTCCAACGCTTGTTTGACGGAGATCCTTTCTTCCGTCAGGACTTCCTGCCCCGAAGCGGCTAAACGGTTCACCGCGGCATATATTCCAACCAGGGGATTATCATCGACTATCGGTGAATCGGAACTACCGGCGACCGGTATTCCCGCTTCGATCATTGACTTTATACGATAAAGCCAGGGCTGCCTGTCGGACGGCACCGTTGCCATGTATCTTTCGCCGCTGTAATAGAGAAACGGAGGCTGGGTGACCACCATGATACCGAGTTTTCTTATCCGGTCGAGAAGATGCGGCGGACACTCCGAACAGTGCTCTATCCGGTGTCGATGTTCGGGCTGTGGTAGTTGTACAAGTGCGTTTTCTATTGCGTTAACGGCTGATTCAACAGTTTCATACCGAGTGGCGTGAATAGCTGCCCGGTATCCAGCTTGGTGAATATCCAGTACCATTTTATTCAGTTCGGGCTGTGAAGGGTGAATCCTTTTTTCCCTTGTTTCGGAGGGTGTGATCTTCACGTGGCCGATTTTTAGGTGTGTATCCCCCGAACAGAATGACACACCTGCATCAACGAACTCTTCGAAGTATTCGACTCCCGGCATGTAATAGAGTCGTGATTTAAGTAATTGCTTTTCCTTGAACCGGCAGAACCTCTGCCAGCGGGTGTAATCATTGACCACGGTGGCGTCCTGGAGCGAGGTGATCCCGTTCGACAAGTAATGCTCGCTGGTAAGCTTGATTCCCTTTTCCAGTTCTGTTTCCGAGATAGACGGCATTACCTCTTCCCGTATAAAGCCAAGCATATCGATCAACAAGCCGCTTGGTTCACCGGTGTCGAGTTCGCGGTCGATGTGTCCTCCCGGCGGTTCCTCGGTCTCACGAGTGATGCCGGCGAGTGACAGTGCCTTGCTGTTAAGAACGCAGGCATGGAGAGAGCGATGAGACAGGACTACCGGATGATTCGGAGCGACTTCATCAAGCTCTCTCCGGTTGGGATGGCGTTTTTCAGCGAGATAGAAATCATTGTAGTCGGTACCCGATATCCACTCTCCCGCGGGTGTTTGAATAGCTTTTCGTTTTATCGTTGCCTTGATATCGTCTATCGACCGCACCGACCTTTCCGAAAGGTCGACACTTATCAGCTTGCGTAGAAAAGAAAATATGTGGCAATGGGCGTCGTTGAAACCGGGAACGACCGTTTTGCCTTCACAATCAATGATTTTTATATCCGAACCTGTGATGGAGTCCAGGTCTTCGTTTTTTCCAGTGAATAATATCCTGTCATCCTTAATACCGATGATGTCGGCTTGGGGATTATAAGGATCAAACGTTATTATATTCCCGTTTTTCAATACGAGATCGACTTTCGTCACTCTTTTCCCTTTGACCGTGCTGACTGTAGGGTAGTATACTACTGAAAAATCCCACTGGACAAATGGAGTACAAGACATGGAGATCGAAATCCTCGCTGAAAAATTAAGCTCATGGATCGCAGAAAAAGTGAAGGAAGCCGGATGTCATGGTGCCGTATTTGGTATGAGTGGTGGTATCGATTCTTCGGTGGTGGCGGTGTTGTCGAAGCACGCCTTGGGAGATAATGTATTGGGAGTTATTATCCCCTGTTACAGTATCGCGCAAGATGAGGAGCATGCGCTGGCGGTCGCTGAAAAATTTAGTATCAATATACGAAAGGTAGTTCTTGATACTGCTTTCGATGTATTGTCGAGTTTATTGCCAGATAATCCGGTTGATGAAGCTGCCGGGAGACTTGCCATGGCTAATCTGAAAGCCAGGTTAAGGATGGTGACTTGGTATCATATTGCCAATCAGCTCAGGTACCTGGTGGTTGGCTCCGGCAACCGCAGTGAAATGGCAGTAGGTTATTCTACAAAATATGGTGACAGTGGAGTCGATATTCTTCCGTTGGGAAATCTTGTAAAAGCGCAGGTCAGGAATCTTGCCAAATATCTAGGAGTGCCGCGGGTAATTATCGACAAGCCTCCCTCAGCCGGCTTATGGGAAGGGCAGACCGACGAGGGTGAATTTGGTTTTACGTACGCTCAGCTCGATTCATTCTTACTTACCGGTGAAACCGATGCGGCTGTCAGGCAGCGAATAGAGTCGATGATAGTACGAAGCAGGCATAAAACACAGCCGCCACCATTGCCGCCGTTTTAGTAGTCAATGGAATATTGAAGTTTAGAAATTATGGCTGATTCTTTTTGACCTGCCAGAAGTGATATTCCTTGCTGAAGATAAGCCCCTTTTTAATATCGGTGCCTTCAGGTACTTTCCTTAATCCGGAGATAATAAACCTGGCAATCACAAAAAGAGCCAGGAATAACGAATAACCGATGAGCAGGCTGGATCCGCTGTACCACCAGATAAATAACGGTATGAATGCCAGGCCGACTCCCATGCCTAAAGCAGGGTTGCTGGTAATAATCACGACAACGGCGGTGATAACAAATCCAGAAAGGAATTCAAGTGGTATAAGTGCCAGCAGTACGCCCATGATCGTGGCGCCACCTTTTCCTCCTCTGAATTTCAGGAATATCGGCCAGTTGTGACCGGCTATAGCCGCAAATCCTGCAACAAGTACCCAGACAAGTTGAAGACCAAGCCACCGTGCAATAAAAACAGCCAGAATACCTTTACTCAAGTCGGCAATCAAAACAAGGGAGCCGGCAGGCCATCCTATCTCTCTTATGACATTAAGAGCTCCCATATTACCGCCGCCTATTTTCCGGATATCCACTCCTTTTTTCAGCCGACCGGCAATATATGCAGATGGAATCGATCCTAATAGGTACCCGACAATAATGGCGATGACAGTATTCACTATCACTAGCCCTTTCTGTTTCCATGTGGAAGAAGGGATATTGTCAACATATCATACCTAGTGTATCTATGTATAATACATACACATTTTTTTGTCAATAGGCGATGGTATAAAGATGCGCAAAAATTCACCGGGTAAAAACTTTAACCCCGTCTTGATACGGTGCTATAATAGATAGGAATGAATATCCTTGCGAACCTTAACCCGGCTCAGAGAGAAGCCGCAGAGGCCATCAGCGGACCAGTACTTATTTTAGCCGGACCCGGCAGCGGCAAGACCAGAGTAATTACCCACCGTGTAGCTTATCTGATTAAAACGTGTGGGGTAAGTCCCCGCAGTATTATGGCGGTTACTTTCACCAACAAGGCAGCCAGGGAAATGGAAGAAAGACTTATTAATCTGGTAAGTGGTTCGGTGCAGGATCTTACACTTGGTACATTTCATGCTATATGCGTTCGTATCCTCCGCACCAGTGGGACTGTTGCGAATATCGATCCCCAATTCGTTATTTACGATCGTGAAGACCAGATTTCGGTGGTCAAACGCAGTATCCAGGAAGCTGATTTCGATCCCAAGCAGTATGCGCCTGGAGCGATCATAGCAGCAATATCCTCTGCTAAGAGCCGGATGCTTTCTCCCGTTGAGTTTGTAAAAACCGAACGGAATTATTTCGATGAGGTGGTCAGCCGCGTTTATGAGAACTACCAGCGTATACTAGAAGAGAGTAATGCTCTCGACTTCGATGATCTGCTGATGAAAACGGTACTACTTTTTCGAGACTATCCCGATATACTGGCGCGTTACCAGTCGCGATATGTTCACCTGATGGTAGATGAATTTCAGGATACCAATCTTGTCCAGTATGAACTTATCAAACAGATCGGCGGAAAGTATCGGAATATATGCGTAGTCGGTGATCCTGATCAGTCTATATACTCATGGCGATTCGCCGATGTCCGCAACATACTGAATTTCGAGAAGGATTATCCTGATGTCAGGGTAGTGCTGCTGGAGGAGAATTACCGTTCGACCAAGACGATCCTCGAAACCGCGTCGTGTATTATTTCGGCAAATCAGCAGCGAAAGCCGGTCAATCTCTGGACGCAGAACGACGAGGGTACTTCGACAGTAGTGGTAGAAACATATACCGAACAGGAAGAAGCTCAGTTCGTTGTTAGTGAGATTGAACGACTGGTGGAACAGGGCGAACATACTCTCGGTGAATACGCTGTTATGTACCGGACTAATGCTCAGTCGCGTGTTCTCGAAGAAGCCTTTGTTCGTTACGGCATGCCCTATAAGCTGGTGGCAGGTACCAGATTTTACGAAAGACGGGAAGTCAAGGATATTATCGCCTATCTGAGACTGATACAGAACCCGCATGATAGCGTCAGCCTTATGAGGGTTATCAATGTACCACAGAGGGGAATTGGCCAACAGACTCAGTTGAAACTGGCTGCCTGGGCAAAGTCGATGGGTGTGTCACAATTCGAAGCCCTGACACGTATGAACGGAGAATCGATCGATAATTTGAAGTCGCCATTCAATTCTCACATCAGCAGAGTACTTAAGGTGTTTTCGGAGTTAATGGAAGAGCTGATATCCCGGAGTAAAGAGTTGAAGCTGACTGAGTTATTCGACCTTGTTGTCGAACGTTCTGGTTACAAGGAGTATATACTGAACGAGGTTAGCGGCGACGGTCAGGAACGATGGGAGAATATCCTTGAACTCCGTTCGGTCGCTCAGAAGGATTACGGCGATCTTTCACCGCAGGAATGCCTGGCGGCTTTTCTTGAAGAAGTAACGCTGGTATCGGATGTCGACGGACTCGACGAAAGTTTTTCGGCGGTTACTCTGATCACGTTACACCAGGCAAAGGGACTGGAATTTCCGGTGGTATTTATTGCGGGGATGGAAGACGGACTATTACCGCATTTCAGGACATTCGACGATCCAATGCAGATGGAGGAAGAACGCAGGTTGTGCTACGTAGGAGTAACCCGTGCCAAGCAGCATGTCTACCTAGTAAGAGCTTTCCGTCGAAGTCTGATGGGCAGGAGCCAGGTCAGCGAACCGTCACGCTTTCTGAACGATATTCCCAAGCACTTGATATCAACCGGCGACTGGAAAGACGGGAGTGAGAACGCCGTATTCCCGTCGATCCAGACATGGAATAAACCGGCTGCGACGTCGACACCGACTGCTGTCGTCAGTGAGTACCAGGCGGGTGATCATGTGTATCATGCCCAGTTTGGCCAGGGTGTGGTGGTAAGTTGCCACCCGGTGAAGAACGATGCTGAGATAGTCATCGCTTTCAACGGTGCTGTCAAGAAACTACTCCTCAGCTTTGCCAACCTTGAAAAAACGGATTAACCTGTATCCTGTTCGCTTTTTTCATTTCTGGATTATTTCATTAATCTTTCTTCCTCTCCAATCTCCACCAGAGATTTATTTACAGACTCTGGATTTCTCCGGGACTTGTTTTTTTCTATCAACGGTTATTTCAGGTTTTCTTTCTTTATCCTCTCCCTCTATTACAAGCTGTCGTAGATGATTGTTGTGAGGATATGAGGTGCGAAATCTCCCAGTTAAACTTCTTTATTGACTCTTTCGGTTTGGTTAATCCCTTTGTTCTCATTCGTGCCCTTACTCCATAGACACTTCGCCCCAGTTTTTCTGCGATCTTCTCTAACGAATCATTACTCTCGTAATATGTGACCAGGTTACTGTCATCCTCCTTGCTCCACGGTCGCCATTTGTTTGAGCTGTGACCTCTTGCCAGTTCCAGTCGATACGCCTTCATGGCTATCCCCTTCCAGCTTCTTCCAGGGAACGCCTCTAGTAATTCTTCTTCAAGTGACGACTGATATACCTGCTTAAGTAATTCGATCTCTTCTTCAGTCCATCGTCTCTCCAGTTTACTATTCGACGGTGGTCTGTGGATGGAAACTTCCTGCCTGAAACCATTCTTCCAGTATATGGTAGCTTGTATTATTGAATCACCACATATTTCGACTCTGTCTATCAGGAGTTTCAGGAACCGGTTCCTCAAACCGGATGAATACCCACCCCATTTCCTGTTTATCCCCTGCAGGAAGTTCCTCACTACTGAATAGTCAACAGGTTTAGTATCGGCAAGAACTGGCTTTGACCTGATTTCCTCTAGTTGTGTGTCGATCTCTTTTATCTTCTCCCAGTAATATTCCTCACGTTCCCGGTCTATCTTGCCAGTGGTCTCATCCACACACGAAGTCAGTAATGCCTGCCATTTCTTCTTCTCTCCCTCGAGCTTGTTAACACGCTGCCTGTTCTGTGATTCTTCAAGACTTCTGCTGTTACTCTCTGACTCAAGCCTAATGAGTACCTCATCAGAAAACGGGGTCAGGTCAAGGTATTGCAGAACAGCGTCAGTCAAAGGTTCATCAAGAAACCGACCGGTGATGTCCATGCAGGTTTCTTTAGCTGCCTCGTAACCGTAATCGTAATTACAGGTATACCGTCCTTTTGAGCTCAAGGTACCTACCATTCGAGGTTCAGGGTGATTAATGCAATACAGCAGTCCCGACCACTCCATGGATTCATACCTGGCAGCTTTCCCCCGTCGTTTTCCCTTGCTGGTTGCCAGGTGATATGCCTCCATAAAGAGCTCTTCGGAGATTATCGGTTCATGGTTACCTGTGATCGGTTCGGTATCACCCCATTGCCATATTCCGATCAGTTTCAGGTTTGTCGCCAGTCCCTTGATCAAGCTCCAGGTGATACGATACCCGGTTTCTTTCTTTTTACAGATGCGAAGCGAAGTCAGCCGTTCCATGTAACTCAATTCAGGAGGAAAGAAGGGAAATGTCAGGTTACCCAGGGCTTGAATGGTTTTCCTGAATTCGTTGCAGATTGCAAGGCAAATGGGAATGACTTAGTAATCGTCAGTAACGGGCTTGATTTTTACATTATAGTCATTTTGAGTAAACTTGGCATATTCAATATCGAACTGTACTGTGGCGAGACTGAGTTCACTGAGAAAGGTATCATGGTGAGATACATTGATCAAATGGGAAATGAGATTGAGCATGGATTTAAAGAAAGATACTTAAACTTGTTAAAACAGCGTGATAAAACAGTTGTTTATATCGGAGACGGTTGATCCGACTTGAAGGCTGCGTGTCAAGCAAATTATGTCTTTGCTACAGGCCACCTCGCTAAGTTATTGACAGGAAAACACATATCTTGGAGCTCCTTTATCAACTTCTTCGATATTAGAGAAAAAATAACAATACTCAAATCATAGCGTAAGCGACATGACAATCCACCTTTCGGTCATGTCTTTCTGTTTAACGTTTAGATATAATATGGCATTCTGGAAATTGCCATCTGGTTAAACAAATTGAGTGATTGGGATTTTTCAAGAATTCTTCTGTAATCATGAAGATCACCTTTTAATATTACGTTATCTATGTCAGAACGTCGTTAAGTTTCTTAGATTGATAGAAAATTCAGCCTATAGTATGAGATTTGTAAAGGTAATACACAAAGCCCTTCCTTCATCATAAAAAGGAACCATTTTAACGAATCACACCAAAAGATCTAGTGTTATTCGTTACATAATATGGCTTATTGAGATATCTTCCCCTCAAGTGTCATTCCATCCTGGGATACTACGCACCTCTCCCTGGCCTTGCCCCTGCCATACCCCTCGTAGATAAACATCATCTTTTTTCTTTCTTCTTCAGATAACAACTCGGGATGAGGTTTTTCAGTATGCCCGGTTTCCTGGCAAACCGTGACGACAAGGAACGGTCTGTCTACCCTCCTTACAATCCATGGAGAATGTATAAAACCGGCAGGTATATAGACCATACAGGACTTGGTAATATGATACCTTATGAGTTCCGGCCCCATGGCTAATTCAACTTCTCCCCCCAGATCCTCCTTATTATTCGGATCGGTTCCCATGTGTATGATTACTTCGGGAACTTTATGTTCATGCGGATCGTGACCGAAATCCGACCAGGACTTTGTGGGATCGTCAGGTAAAACAGTCACCCAGTGACAGTTATATTGATGAGCGCCCGGGAAGTCATCGCTGTCAATATATGCGATTTGTCGATTATTCTGCGGTCTCTTAGGCGGTGTTTTATAAATGAAATATTTATCGTATTTTGAGCTGGACATTTTTGTTTACCCTCCTTAATCGATTTCCTGTTTTTCTTGCTTGTTGTCTCTGACTTCACCTCCTTGCTCCGGTCTAACTCCCATATACTCCCGTTTATCGGGATGATAAGTTATCTCTCCAGAATTTTCACGGAATCATAACAAGCTGCCCACTGTAAATCCATGACGGGCTGTCCTATTTCTTTCCAGTCCTTCCCTGCCTCTATAAAGATCTGATGCTGATAAAAAGTCTCCCTGGCTTCTTTACTCTCGAAATCATAAATCGTTATATATTCGGGACTTTTATTGTTCTGGGCTAACTTCTGGAGCTGACGGGAATAGCTTATGTTTTTAATGCCGTTGTATGCGAACATCCTGGTAAAGTGGTCGGTATAGTAATTTAGATACGCTGCGTCTTGCCCCGTCTTAGGCCCGGATCCTACTATTTCCATATATCGTTTTGGAGCAATAAGAGGTCCTCTTTCCAGAATTTTTACCGGCTCGTACCAACCCGACCATAGCACATCTCCCAGCCCGTCCCACTTTTCTTCGAATTGCTTTTTAGCTTGTTCCATCTGGGGGCTGTTGAAAAATACTTCAATATCCGCTTTATTCTTCAGTTCGTAAATTGTTAAATACTCGGGGCTGTTACCGCCGCTGTCTCCCAGAGGAAGGGTATAGAGGTTGCGGCTGACTCTCTCCATACCCCCGAAGGCAAACAGGAGGGAAATATGTTCGTCATACCATATGTTATACGCCTGTTGCTTTTCCGGTCTGGCTTTAGTACTTACTACCATCATAGCTTTCTCTGTTGCCATTTCTCTGTCACCTTTTCTGACATTATTTTTTTCTTAATGGAGGTATTAAACGGTAATTTATCTGTTAGACTTACCTTTCAAGTTTCTTGACTGGTTCATACCAGCCCGACCATAGGAAATCTCCAAACCCTTTCCACCCCTCTTCGAATTCTTTCCTGGCTGCTTCCGCCGCATCGCTTTTCACGAAAACCTCCAGGTCTTCTTTTTTATCGAACTCATAAATTACTACGTATTGGGGACAAGAATCGGGATTTTGCATAGGCTGGTAACATCGGTTCCGAACCACCCGCTTAAGACCCGGAAATTTGAAGAATGTCGCCACATGCTGGTCGTACCATTTGTTGTATTCTTCTTCTTTTCCCGGGGCTGCCTTCGAGGTTACCAACCACAGGTATCTACCTTCTTTCATTACTACCCTCCTTTTTACATTGGTCGGAAATACTCCGTCCGATTATAGGTATCACAAACAAGCCCGGATTTGCAAAAAGGTATCGTAGTATCTCCTGATGATAAGTGTCAAATGCCTAAGGTAAAGAGTCTTATTCTGGGAGGAATTACTCCATCCAGGTATCCTGAATGCATGGCCAAGGTAAATAAAAATGCGATTAAAGGGTTTTAGTTTCTCCGGACTAACCCAGAAGACTATCCTAAACAATTTGACGGAATGTTGAACTGAGATTGAATTACCGATGCCGGGAAGCGCTGGATAACAACCTGATATAAATTGATTCTTGAATGCGAAAAAGAAAGCACTGTTGCAATACCGACTAATATCTGTCAGAGTTTTGGGTACACTTTGTAATAGATTGAAAGTAACAATCAAATGAAAAGTTCTAAAGAGAAGTGGACAGAAGCCGGAGAAAAATTACTAAAGCAAATTGGTATTAGAGAAGATCAAAAGGTAGTGGATTTTGGATGCGGGTCAGGTAACTATACGTTTCCTGCCGCAAGAATAGTTGGAAAACGTGGTTCGGTTTACGCTTTGGATAAAGATAAGAAGGTTTTAAACGAATTGATGCATAAAGCTGAATCAATGGGTATATATAATATATTCAGGTTGGATGTGTCGAAGGATTCAGAAATCCCCCTTGATAACGAAAGCGTTGATGTGGTACTTCTCTTTGATGTACTACACTTCTACTATTTTCCTGAAAAAGATAGTAGAAAAAGCCTTTTACATGATATTCACCGGGTGCTAAAAGCAGGCGCACTTTTGTTGCTTTGTCCAACTCATCTTCAGTCAAATATGGAGCCAAAACTGGAGCAGGTTCAAAGAGAAATAGGTGAAGCAAACTTCGATTTTGAATGTGAGTATTCCGGGACATTAATAATTCATGATAAGAATCTTGAAGAAAATAAGGTAATGTGTTTTAGGAAAACAGCAAACTAGCAACAATCTAGCTGAATGTTTAACAGCTGGGACATTGATAAATTGTTATCCACCCATACTCAACAGATAGTTTCAAGACCTGTGTAAAAAGTCAAAATATCTCAGGGCAGTGTAATTTTACCAGATCACTGAAGAGCATTGTTTTAAGAAGTCCTTCGTCTTCCTTTTCCTTTATAAAATCAAGAGAGTTTTTCATTCCTTCAAACCACTCGGGACCTCCATTCTTCTTAAATTGAGTGTTTTCCATCCAACAGTACCATCTGGCTTCTTGGTGGGTTCCATCCATTATCCGGAGATTGATAGCCTCTCGTAAAGCCTGGTCAAATTGCGAAGCTGACAGCTTCGTTATATTATCTCAGAAATAATCACCTCCATCTATAGCATCCTGATATGGAATTACATCCCCTTTGGAATTCCAAAGATGTATTGACGGTCTCGGACATAACGCAAAATTATGACCTGACGCTTTGTAAGGTGCTGTAGACTGGTAAGGGAAAGTGGTTATCGATGGTCGGATATGATACCACTTAAAACCGAGAGCATCGCAAATATCATAGGTATATTTATCCCTGTGGGAACCCCACCTCCTACCGCCCAGTATTGGTTTTCCGATTATGTCTTCCCATTCCTTTTTCCTGTTAGATATGAAATTCAACTGGAAACCGTAGTTATCCTCCAGCCTTTCAATACCACCCCAGTCCAGTTCAATCTCAAAACCTGCATCAGCCAGTTCTCTGATATAGGAATTACTCAGGGCCCCTTCGTTTAATTCCAGATCACATACAAATCCCCTTTTTACCATTTCATCAATTCGCTTTGAAACCTGCTTCTCATTCTCCATCCCTCCAATAGTCATGCACATTGGAATGGGGATCCGAGCGTGTCCTGAGGAGTTATTCCAAAGATGAGAAACGTAAAGATGGTCTTTTAATGCAGCCGCAGTATCGAATACCGTCTCTTCAGAGCAGTACGGACATGCATATTTTACCTCGCCGGGACGTTTATCGTTGGGAGCAGCCCTAACTTCTTGCATTCCTGCATTTCCTGAAATTTTTCTGTTTGTTATATTTTCCTGAGTAGACATTCATCTCCCCCTCGTGTATAAATGACTTATATTCTTTATATTCACTCTTTCTCAGATTCTCTAGCTATTTTTCTTAAGTTCCTTTCAACATCCATTAATAAGGTAATCAAAATAACCAGGTGGTTACTCTTATTTGGAAATTTACCTCTATTCTTTCTTTGGGGCATTCACGCCGCAAGGCCTGCTTTCTTCTACTCCCTTTCTTCCTTTTAGCTTAAGTGTACGATACTCCCGCCAGGAAATCTTTTCATCAGGATGTCCTAGCCCCAATTCTCTCATCAGTTTGGCGACTTTCTGGATTTTCGGAGCGAGTTCTTTCATATCCAGACCCTGGAGATGGTGAGGGAGCTTTTTACGTTCTTCGGGTTCCTTGTTTAGCAGGTCACATATCGATTCTGCTGCCCAACGGGCTCCTACCGATGGCATTCCCTGATCACGCCCGCACTCGTAACAATCTGCCATTACTCCACATTTCTTCGGCTCAGAAATGGCAAAGAGTGCCTCGTATACCGCCGCGTCAGGATCGAGAAAATCAAATGCCCGTTGAATCCGATTGTATCGTAACCTTAGACAATCTGTAGCACCGTAGGTCTCCTCAAATCTGTCCATTATATCTTCAACAATTGGAATACATGGCGCAACATGGGCACGCGGATTTTTCGCTATGTCATCAACAGTAACACCTACCACATAGGCAATAACGAAGGCACTGCCAATAATTCCACCGCAATTACCGGTTCCCGTAAAGGCTATCCCCGAATGAAGGCCCATCATCCCCATAAGTATTATTTCCTGTACTTCGGGCTTAAATAACTCTATTCCTTCAGACCTGAAGGCTTCGCATATCGAGGCGAAAGTCATCGGTGCTCAAGCTCCGTAATTACCTATTTCTCCAGCTCCTAGATGAGCAGCTTTTTCTATTATTCGTTTCTTTTTTTCTTCATTAATCTCGATTTTAGGAATCATATTCTCCTCCTTTTGTCAATTTTGTATATTTTGAGTAGTTAATATAATCCACTGATTCCAGTGCAGTTTGATAATATACTGTGACAATAGCTAGTTCAATACTAGATACTAATCCATTGAATCAATTCAAAGCTATATAACCATTGTAAATAAACTTTTCTCGGAAATATATATTTAACTCTAATTCGACATTCAGTCAT
>DUFA01000152.1 GCA_011191975.1 Dehalococcoidia bacterium | reverse complement strand
GATATTCCTGCTACGCTGAGAATTCTCTCTCCGACGACATTTGCGCCAAAACTGGTAGCCGCATAGGCAACCTGAATATCTTTAGGGCTGATACCGGCATCCTCAACAGCAGCCCAGACCGCATCACTGCCCATGTCTTTTACCAGTCTTTCGGGAAATTTCCCGAAAACAGTGCTGCCGACACCGATAACTGCTACCTCTCTCATTTTTCTCCTTTTATCGCCGTTCCGGAATTTCAGGAAGATGGCTCGAACTTATAGCCGTAAACCACCTTCTCCTCTTCTTCCCACAAATTATCGATAACCAGCTTCATATCCATACCGATTTGCAGTTCGGTATTCTCCCAGTGCTTTAACTGTGTGAACACTCTTACTCCCTCGGGAAGTTCCACCCATGCCAGAGCGAACGGAGGTTTGTAATGGGATACCGGCATCTGGATAACGGTATAAGTATATAATTTGCCTTTTCCGGATAATTCTATCTTTTCCATATCCTTTTCATAACATTCCAGACAACGCTGCAACGGTGGAAAATAAATCTGGCTGCATGATTTACACCTGGTGGCTATGAGGTGACTGCCATTCTTTTCTTCGACAAAACACCCTTCCCTGATCGGGACTCTCTCTTTACTCATTATTCTCTCTTAGGAATATTTATAAACACCACGGCCCGTTTTCCTGCCGTAATATCCCGCTGACACGAGTTTCTTCAACAGAGGACTGGGAAGGAATTTCTCTCCGAATTCTTTATTCATATATTCCAAACCATGCAGCAATTGGTCGAGACCGATAAGGTCTGCCAACTCTAACGGTCCCATGGGATGATTAAGGGCCAGTTTGAAATTCCTGTCGATGTCTTCGGCGGTTGCTATACCTTCACCGAGTATTAAGAAACACTCGTTGATATATAGTAACAAGACTCTGCTTCCGGCAAATCCGGGAGAATCTTTGGCGACCCAGAATTCTTTATTGATTTTTATTACTACGTCTTTAGCAGTTTGAAGGGTGTCTTCCGAGGTATCCAGGCCCGTAATCAGTTCTACGCCAACCATTATCGGTACCGGGTTGGAAAAGTGCATGCCGATAACTTTCTCAGGTCTTCCCGTAGCAGACGCTATTGCTGTTATGGAGCAGTTGGAGGTATTCGATGCCAGTATAGTTTCAGCAGGGCATATCTCATCGAGCTGCCTGAAAACGTCTTTTTTAAGTTCGAGTTCTTCCGGAACCGCTTCGATTACCAGGTCGGCATCGCCGGCGGCTGACTTAATATCAAGCCTGCCATCAATATTTTCTATAATCCGCGCAGCTTGTTCCACTGACACTTTCCCCTTTTCCTGCATTTTAGCCAGGCTGCTTTTTATCGATTCGAAACCTCTATCGAGAAATTCTTGTTTGATGTCCATCATAGCTACTTTGTAACCGGCATGTGATAATACCTGTGCTATTCCATTACCCATGGTACCGGCTCCGATAACAGCTACTTTCTGAATTTCTGCCACTTTTGACTCCTTTTATGGTTTTATGAACCAGTCGAAGTTATTTGTTTGAAATATTTACCACCAAAGATGAGAATTCAGGTAACCACACCGACTATTCTTTAAGGAATTGTGCCACTCTTTCTTTATACTCTGATGAAGCAAGGACCTCATCATTACATATTTCGGAATAACGTATGGCTTCACTTTCATCCATCTGGATTCCGACATCGATTGCTCTTTTGGTATATTTCATTGCCGTCGGAGGATTCGCGGCTATTCTCTCAGCAAGTTTTATAGCCTCGTTTATCAATTCGTCCCTGGAATAAATATGATTTACAAGCCCTATACGGCAGGCTTCTTTACCGTCAATCAGATCGCCGGTGAAAATAAGCTCCTTTGCCATACCTTCTCCAACCATGCGCGGAAGTGCAACTACTCCTCCTCCAAGACCAAGTAGTCCCATCCTGATGTGGCGGTCGCCTATTTTAGCGTCTTCTGAAGCTATACGGATATCACACCTCATCGCGATTTCCAGACCGCCGGCAATACAGTATCCGCCGATAGCCGCTATCGTCGGTTTCGGCAGGTATCGTATTTTTTCTCCCATTCCGGGTTCGACAGGTGGTTCTCCGCTTTCCGATGCCTGAACTTCTGACAAATCGGCTCCGGCACAGAAACAATCCGGTCCTCCGGTTAAAACCACCGCTCTTACATCGTCATCTGCTTCAACCTTGGCGAATACATCGATAAGTTCACGTGACATCTGCCGGTTCAATGCGTTTTTCTTCTCGGGTCTGTTGAGTGTAATGACAACAACATGATCTTTTTTCTCATATCGTATCGTTGTATAGTCCATTTTGTTCCTTCCTCACAACTATTCAGAGATGCTGGGCATGAACAGGTTAACACATTTCACAGGTACAAATTCTATTATTCAAACTCCCTGAAAAAGACGGCTGAACCTGAATTGATTTATCTTCCGGTTATTGATCGATACCTTCTTTCAGCAATGAACGAGGTGTGATAAGGCGGCATCTCCATTTCAGCATACTGATCATCCACTTGCCGTTGACCCTCTTATATTCCATATCATAGTATCCCTGCATCCAGTCCGGCGCCTGGTCTGTGGCAAGGATAGTAGGTATTGGATCTAATTTGCGAGGTTGAGAAAATTGCAGGTAGAGAAGCCAGCTGCCCTTTGCCGTATCGCCATCGACGGTTATCATGGGATGAACCACAAAATTTCCCTCCTGGCCTATATGGGTCAGACTGATGGTCTCCTTAAACAGCTTGGAAAATTCTGTTTTTCCATGACATAGACCGGCATGCAGGTCAACCACTGCATCATCCGAAAAACAATCTATTACGTCATCAAACTTTGCCTGGGTAAGACTATTCACGTAATGTATCTGCAGAGTCTTGATTTCTTCGGTATCTTCCAAGATTTTAACTCTCTTTTCGAGTTCTTCCAGTGTCATTATTATTCTCCCCTTTATTCATATTTCGTAAGGTCGAACGTGTTATTTGTTTCAATCCTGTTCAGGGTATTAACTGATTGGCGGTGGTGTCAGGGGAAGTCCTCCTCCGACAACAAGCCTGTCTCCAGTCACATACCGGGAAAGTTCCGAGGCAAAAAACAGTGCCACCAATCCAACGTCTTCAGGAATGCCTGCCCTTCCCAGCGGAATATTCGCCTCGGCAAGCTGCTTGAAAAATTCCTCTTTGTCCGCTCCGGGAGGTACACTGGCATCCCACATACTGGTCTTGATAACACCCGGCAGGATTGCGTTAACGCAGATATTATAAGGGGCAAGCTCGGTAGCCAGTCCGATAGTAAACGACAAAACCCCGCCTTTGGCTGCGCTATAATGAATATTAGGCGGACCGGACGATATTGCGGCTACTGAGGAAATATTGATAATTTTACCGTATTTATTTTCCATCATGTGCGGAGCAACTGCCTTGGAGCATAAAAAGGTTCCCTTTATATTCAGGTTAACCACCCTTTCCCATTCTTCTTCCGAGATATCCGTAACGCTGATAACCGGACCGAAACCACCGGTGTTATTGACCAGGATATCTATTTTCCCGAATTTCTCTATGACTTTATCTACCATCTTCTGTACCTGGCTGCCGCTGGTAGCGTCGCATTCGACACCCAGTGCCTTTACTCCCATGGTTGAAATCTCAACTGCGGTTTTTTCCGCTTCTTTAATTCGAATATCGGCAATTGCTACTGAGCACCCTTCTTCTGCAAATTTTAGACCAATTCCCCTGCCGATTCCGCTGGCACCCCCGGTAATAATGGCCACTCGATCTTTTAACAGCATTTTTTCTCCTCCCAGTATTAATCTTGTTTACAGCTTAATAATACATTTTAGACATTAAGTATACTCGATTGTTTCGTGTACTAATTATCCCAGATCTCTAAAACCCGAGTTTGCTGCAGATTGTGTTTATATTTTCCTGTATAGCAGCAATCTCATCGTCTTGAAGCTGGCCGAATCTCCCCTGAACAGCGAGATAATCTTCCACGGGCCTTCTTGGTTTAGGCTTATAGGTAACTACCGTTTCCCCTCCGTTTTCAACTTCGAGGAGTCTGAACATTCCTGTTTCCACGGCAAGCCTTCCTACCTCGATACTTATATTTTCCGGAAATCTCCAACCCGTAGGGCACGGCGAATGAATATGAATATACTTGAATCCCTTTCCCAGATCACGTGCTTTCGTGATCTTGTCTATCATATCCTGAGGATATGATACCGACGCCGTTGCCATATAGGGTATTTTATGCGCCGCCATAATAGCCGGCATATCTTTTTTAGACTCTACCTTACCAAGTGGTGTAGAGGTAGTCCATGTCCCTGTGGGAGTCTGACTGCTCCTTTGAATTCCGGTATTCATATACGCCTCGTTATCGACGCAGATATATATAAAATCTTCATTTCTCTCTGCCGCACCGGACAATGAAGCAAACCCTATATCGGCAGTCCCCCCATCCCCCGCAAGCACGAACAAATTTACTTTTTCGTCCATTAAACCGCTGTTATTCAGACTTTTTAACGCCGAACTGACTCCTGAAATAGCCGCACTTGCACTCGCAAAAGACACGTAAAGGGTAGGGATTGTTAGACAGGAAGGGTACATCATAACAGGGAGTCCGAAACATGAGGCGCTATGGACACATATCGAAGACTTACCGAGTACCTTGCTGACGATACGCCAGACTATTCCTCCCGGACAGCCCGGACATAGAAGATGACCTGGTTTTGCTATTTCTTCCTGGTAGAGAATAGTATCTTCAACAATTTTCATTATAGCCCTCTCACATCGATCCATTGAATCGGATTTCCAGTGCCGGAATCTTGATATACCGCGAAGCTGTTTTTTACCAGCGAGCTAAGATTCGCAACTGTTACCTGTCGCCCCGCCAGCCCCAGGATATAGTTTTGAACACTTGGGCGTGGTTCGACAGCGCTCAGTGCTGTTAATAATTCGGGATAAACAATTCCTCCGAATCCTGATGACACAGCACGGTCCAGTACAATAACGAGCTTGGAATCACGCAAGGCTTCACAAACAGCCTCTTTAGGAAATGGTCGGAATACTCTTAACTTAACGGCACCTGCCCGGATTCCTTCTTTCCTGAGTTCTCTGACAGCCATTCTGACCGTGTTGCTGATATTACCCATCGATACGATAACAACCTCTGCGTCATTCATCATATACGTAGCTAAGAGACCGCCGTATTCCCTGTTAAACAGCTTCTTAAATTCCACATCGACGTTTTCTATGACCTTCTTGGCATTCTCCATGGCAACTTCCTGCTGGTAGCGATATTCGGGAAGGTAGTCATCGGATGCTATGAAAATATGCATAGGACGTTTCGTATCCAGTACGACATGCTCAGGGCGATACGGCGGCAGGAATTTGTCTACGAGAGCCTGGTCCGGGATGTCTACTGCTTCCAGGAAATGAGATATTACCATCCCCTCGTAGCATATAGCTACCGGAAGAAGGACGTTTTTGTCCTCGGCTATTCTATAAGCCTGGATAACCATATCCAGAATTTCCTGGGCGTTTTCAACATAAATCTGTATCCACCCGGTATCCCGCTGTGACAGGGAATCCGAGAGATCCGGAGCGCCGGCGATGGGCGGATTCATTGTACGATTGACCATGACCATGACTATCGGTAGACGCAATCCGGAAGCAACCCAGAGGTTCTCATGCATATAAGCGATTCCCTGGGACGACGATGCCGTGAACGCTCTGACACCGGTCGCCTCGGCTCCGACGGCGGCAGCCATGGCACTGTGTTCCGACTCGATCGGGATGAATTCGGCTTTCATCTCTTTATCGGTGATAAATTCAATCAATTTCTCTATTATGGTAGTCTGGGGCGTGATGGGATATACAGGCACGACCCTGACTCTGGCCAGCTTTACGCCGTAAGCCGCAGCGGAGTTCCCGGTAAGCATCTTCTTTTCGGAGTCCATACCCATTATTTCTCCTGCACCATGCGCATTACACCCGTAGGACATTCCTGCGCACAGATGCCGCACCCTTTGCAATAGTCGAGATTAATTTTTACGGGAGGTTTATTTTCATCTAAATTCACGGAACCATCCGGACAAAATATGAAGCAGTTATAGCATAATTTACAGAATCCGCATGTGAAACAGCGCTCCGCTTCTTTTAGTGCCAGCTTGGAGCTGAATTTTTTTCGTACTTCTTTAAAGTTGTTTATACGACTATCGATCGGCAATTCTCGCCGGTCGTTTCTTTTCTCATGTTCGAAGTAATAAATATTCAAGTCTTCAAACGGGATGACTTCTTTGTCCAGGGTCGAAAAATCATTATATATATATTTTTTAAAGGATAGAGCACCCTGATCATTTGTTGCTACGGCCTGTATTATTCTACCTGTCTCCGTTTCGGTCAAACTTTGCAGATAGCAATCGATGCCGATGGCAGCCCGTTTTCCGTCTTTTACCGCGTTAACCACTGAACGGTCATAATGTGTAATATCACCACCGGCGAATATCTTCGGATCCGATGACTGGCCTGAATCGTTGATTTTGATAAGTCGATCCTCTTCCATCAGGACATATACCAGGAAGGACAGGTCAGCTTGTTCACCCGTTGCCAGGATAACTGCATCGGCGTCAATATTAAAGTTGGTTCCTTCCATCCGGACCGGTGTGCGTCTCCCGTCTTTCTCCGGGGCGCCGGGTTCGTTTCTAATAAACTCGGCGCCGGTAACGGTATTTTGTTTCGACAGTACCCTGAGCATGGCGGTCAGGGGATGAACCTCGATTCCTTCTTCTTCAGCGTCAGTGATTTCATTTTCTATAGCCGGCATTTCTTCCCTTGAGCGCCTGTAGTAGATTTCCGGTTTTCCTCCCAGCCTTAAAACGGTACGGGCTATATCGATAGCCGCATTACCACCGCCGATTATTATCGTCTTTTTCTTGAAAGTTTCGATCTCGCCTATTGCTACCCTTTTTAAGAAATCCTGTCCATAAATGACACCCTCTGACTGAATTCCGGGCACATCCAAACCGACAGGACTATTTACCCCGGTAGCTATAAAAATAGCATCGAACTCATTTAGTTCCTCGAATCTTAAGTTTATACCCAGTTCCTTTTCAACCTGGATTTCTATGCCCATGGAAGTCAGCTTTTTAATCTCTTTATCGAGGATGTTTTTAGGCAAACGGTATTCCGGGATGCCGTATCTTAATATTCCGCCAGGCCTGGCTTCTCTCTCGAATATTTTCACTGAGTAACCTAATCTCTTTAGAAAGTACGCGCAAGACAGACCTGAAGGGCCCGACCCAACGACGGCTACTTTTTTACCGTTTTCCTGCCTGCAATAAAGGCTTCCGGCTGTACTCCCACCGATATAATTTTCAAGGCTGTTGATGGATACGGACTCATCGTAATAAGCCCTGTTGCAGGCGGTCTCGCAAGGATGCATGCAAACACGTCCGAGGATAGCCGGGAAAGGATTCTCCTCAAGATAACTCTCCAGGGCTACTTCTATGAGGTGGTTATTCATCAGTTCGATAAATCCTCTGATATCTACCGCTGCCGGACACGCACCGATGCAGGGCGGCATCTTCGGAATTATTACCGGTCTCACGAATCGCCAGGCACCTGTTTTCATTGTATTCGGGTCCGGACCGATTTGAGTCGCGCCGATTGGTAACTCGGTGTAACTTAACGACAAAGAAACGTCCGGCCCCATGATTTTCATATTTCTCACCGACTCCTCCCTGTAGTTGTTGCACGAAGCGTGTTTGACTTCAAAAGATATCCAAGGGTTGTTGCCTCATTACCTTACTTGTTACAATGGTTGGAACAGTGTCATATGCCAGTTTAACGCCTTCTTTTGCTTTGACTGCATTGTCCCCGGTGAAGAATATATCGATCCCGGACAATACCGATTCCGTTGTAACGGTTCCGGTGAGTGCTGCGAAATATCCCAGCATTGCCATATTTACTCTGGGTATGGATGACTGCCCGTATAGTTTTTCCGACAACGTCGTAGCGTCGATGGTCCCGATTTTGATGTCTTTGTCTGTCGAGAAATCCAATATCTCCCCGTCAGTTAAAGTTGTATTAATAATTGCCAGGCCTTTTGATTTAAGGCTGGCAAGAGGGTTAACGGCCTTCAGTAAAGCAGCATCCAGTATCAAGATCATATCGGCTTTTTCTACCCCGCCTCTCAACTCGATAGGCTCATCACTGATCCTTGTGTATGCTATGACCGGTGCCCCTTTTCGCTCTGCTCTGAAATAGGGAAGGCTGTGGCTGTATTTCCCGTCCAGAAAAGCCGCCGTTGCCAGTATCTGTGCAGCAACCACAGCTCCTTGCCCACCTCTCCCATGAAAAATAATTTCAATCATTTCCGGTATGCCTTTCTCGGGCTGTTTTCCTTGCGGGATATGTATGCTCTGCCCCGGTAACAGTATCATGTATCGGTTAATAATTTCACTCTTCGTTACTTTCGTTGCCGTTGATTGATATCCAGGCGAATCATGAAGTCGGGTACGATTATACCTCGGTTTCCACTGTCCAATCAATATAAATGCTTCCTCCAGCGTAATAATCGTTTTCCGTTGGTATACCTCGTATACATATGTCCTATGATTCATTGACATACGATAATCTATCATGTTATAACTCATTCGATTCTAAATTTCGTAAATTCATTTCAATTGTGTATACATTGTCAGTTAATTTGTATTAAAAAAGTACATTAAGCACATCAAAGAGCAATAGACAACCGAAAGAAAAATAATATTAGATATCCGGAGAGTACAGATGACAAATTTGGTTAAAGTACCACAACTGGCGTGGCATAATCCCAGTGAACTTGAGTTACCAGTTCCTGACGGCTGGCAAATTGAAGTATCAAACATAGCAGGTGGTGATCGTTCGGAGTTAACGGATACGCAGATAAAACATGCGTTGACCAACCTTATAGCTTCACCTCCTATTCGGGAAATCGCCAGGGGTAAAAAGGAAGTGGTAATCATATTCGATGATTTTTCCCGTATCACCAGGGTATCCAAAATAGTACCGTATATACTAGAGGAACTAGCCGAAGCAGGCATTTCGGACAGCAATATCAGGTTCATTGCGGCGAACGGGACTCACGGAGCGATGGACAGGAGCCAGTTCGCCCAAAAACTGGGTGAATCGGTCATGGGAAGATTTGCGATTTATAACCATAATCCTTTTTATAATTGCACCTATGTCGGTACTACAAGCCGGGGTACCGAGGTTCGTATTAACTCCGAGTACGTACAGTGCGATTTCAGAATTGCCATCGGCTCTATTATCCCTCATCCGTTCGCCGTGTTCAGTGGCGGGTGCAAAATGATTTTACCGGGTATCGCTTCGCTGGATACTATCGTCCACAATCACGATATCCCTCGTAATGACGCAGAGAGGATTAACCATGATATAAATCCGGTTCACCTTGATATGGATGAAGCAGCTGATTTAGCCGGACTGGATGTTAACGTTGATTGTATATTAAATCGCTGGGGAGATACTGTAGAAATATTCGCCGGAGATCCGAAGCAGTCCCACGCCGCCGGTGTTAAAGCCGCTAAATCTCATTACCTGACAAAAAGAACGATGAATAAAGATATAGTAATTGTTAACACCTATGCCAGAGCGACCGAATACACCAGTGGATTAAACGCCACATTCCCTTCAGTTAAACAGGATGGAGGAGATATCGTTCTTATTTGTAATTCTCCTATGGGTCAGGCTCAGCATTATATACTTGGACCGTGCGGTAAGCTGATAGCGAGCCTGCGGAATATCAAGACGTCGATTCCCTCACATGTAAATCATATAATTGTCTATATGGAGTATCCGGAATTATCCAGTTTACAGTATTTTGAAGATTCCCCCAAGGTAACGATGATGACAGAGTGGAAGGACGTAATTAAAGTCCTCCGGGATATTCACGGAGATGATGCGAATGTAGCAGTATATCCGAACGCAGACATCCAGCGTTTTGAAGACAATTAGTAAACTACAAGCCAGGAAAGGTATATTTTAAATCAGTATTTAGGTAAACAATAGTAACCGTTTCAGAGATTTTCTCGGTCTGTTATTTAACCATTGTGTTATCGATACCAAATTCCTGTTAGAATGGATGCACAAAAGAGTCAGTATCGTAAAACATTTCGAATCGTTATTGTTGAATGCTAATTACCCCGGGAGAAAAATACAATGGATATTTCTTTCTTTTCAGGTTTCCACCACGTAGCGCTGGTGGTGAAAGACCTTGATAAAGCTGTCGCCTATTATAAGGATTTGGGTATAGGGCCATTTATGTCTCCACCGGTGAAAGCTGTTAAACAAACATGGATGGGTAAGATCGTACCTGTAGACTTTTTCAAGCGTAAGGAAGTAATGGGTAAAATGGGGGAATCGATGCTACAGTTGTGCCAACCCCTTGGAGGTGAATCTCCATGGCAGGAATTTCTCGATACTAAAGGAGAAGGCGTTCACCATCTCGGTTGTATCGTAGATGATATTGAAAAAGAAGAAGCCATTCTAACAGAAAAAGGTATTGAGATAATACTAACCTCAAGATTCGAGGGTGGCGGTGGTTCCTGCTATGCGGACATAAGCAAAATCGGCGGGATTCTCATTGAACTGATTGAACGCCCCGGCGGTGTATCTGACCGGTAAGATGCAGGTATATGCAACATATTACATTCAATGGTTTCGATTACGTCCCACTTATGCTGGTAGTGTCTGCGATTGATTATTAGTGAACATCGTTATTTCTATTTTATTTATAAGCACATCACAATCACTCACATGAACCTGAGTTGTCACGACCAGAACAATCATTTTACAACTGGTAATACTACTGGCATACCTCCTCTTGAATATTTCCCCGAGAAATCACAATTTTACTCATTAAGCTTGTGATATTATTAACGACCTTCGGACTCTAAGGCTTGTATAAGTGCACGAATATAACCTGTGTCCCAGGCCGTTGTGGCTTTCCGGTTATCATCACCACTAAAAATTGTGGGGTGGTCAGGACTTAATGTTCCATCATATCCGGTTGCTTTTAAAGCCTTAAGAATTTTAAACATATCCATATCACCTTCATCCAGCATGACCTCTTCATATTCGCCGGCGCTTGGAAGAGTACCGCGTACATTTCGAAGGTGAACGGCAAATATCTTTCCCATATTCCCGAAGAGCCGGATTTGATCATAAACATCTACACCGGTCTCATACCTTGTCCCTACACAGAAAAGTAATCCCAAATTTTTACTGGGTACAGCTTCGAAGATTCTGTTAATCATTAATGGATTTATGATTCCTGGAAGCAGATTGTCGGTATCCGGTACCGGTGGATCATCGGTATGGAGCATTAGTTTTACACCGGCGTTTTCGGCAGCAGGGACTAGTTTTTGCAGAGCTTTGACCATATTGTTAAAATAGCTCTCAATGGTTATATCGTTCGTAAAATGATGGGCCCACCGACTGTTTAAATCACGCTTATATAGTTCTTCCTTCATCAACTTTACACTGAAAGCACTCGATAAATATCCACCTCTATGGGCACGGTTATACCTACCCGGAACTCCCATCGGTCCCTGTCGAATCCCAAGTGGTCGAACCCAAATTTGAGAAACAGACGCGTCACCAAATGCTTTGATCAAGGCTATTGCCGTTTCTATCTCCCTGTCGCCCTCAGGTTTCCCCAGAAAAGCATTGGTAATATCAAAAGAAGTTTCGTTGGCTTCAAGTCCGGCTTTCCGTGCCATGTCGACAGCAGTATTCATATTAAGTATTAATTCATTCAGCGTGTATGAACGAGAAGGTTTTTCACCAAAGGCAAACATAGGGTTTAATGAAAAGGAGACAGTATCGACACCTATTTGTTTCAAGAATTGGATATCTTCTGCTGCATTGTCTGAAAAATTTTCAAATCTTGCTGAAATTTTCATGATAGATTCCGTTTTAACCTCCCGAAGTTAACATTTAAGATTCCTCAGCAGTAAATTCAGTACAGTCTATGTTTTTCTCATTATTTAGTCATTGTCTAATTACTTTACCAAATTAATTATTGATTCACTTTTTGCGGCATTTTACTCTTATCAACAGGTCTATAACAGTATATCTTTACCATATCCTGGGAAGTATTTCTGAGAATTTGTGAAAAATGAATAAATTATATAACCAATGCTGTTAGTTTGCCATAATACTTTTTGTTTGATATTTCATATTTACCCGTCAAAAAAGACCCCGTTTATCATTGCTTGTTAGTGTTAATCATTAGCTCTTTAATTAATCATATTATTAAATATAAATCAAAAATGACCCACTACTGATTGTTATTACCTATTGACTTTATTCAATCAGCTGTAATAATATGAACTTCTCTATTGAACACAATCCTATATTAAACCTTTACCATCTCGTACCTTCTTCCCAAAGGAGGTGAATATGATTGATAGTGCGGGTACTATATCCGTATTACAACGGAATGTAGTGCCCCATAGTTTTTCCAGATAAGCAGAAATGAATTTCCCTTTTAAAAAAGTGGTTATCTTCCTGAGTTGCCAAGTCGTTTATACAAGGAGGTTTACCTGATGTTGAAAAGAATTATCTGGACATTGATCGCCTGTTTAATGATGATCTCTCTTTTTCTTGTTTCCTGTAGTACCACTGATGAAACTGGAGGAAAGGTAACGGAAGAAGATACCGGGCAAAAAATAACCGTTGGAGAAGAAGAAAAGACAGAGGAAGGAACAGTTAAGCGGGAAGAGCGAACCCTGTCCCCGGATGTTCCAAAGTACGGAGGGACGCTCTCTATATATATGCCCGATCCGGTGGGCGGCTTTGATGAAGCTTTCAACATGGGGCATGTCGGTGGTATGGTTACTACCACATTTTTCACAAACCAGCAGATGCTGCAGGGAGACTGGACGAAAGGGCCTGCAGGCACCGGAGAACAGGACTGGGTTAATGGTTTTGTCGGTCGCTGCGATCTTTTGACGGGCCAGCTTGCAGAAAGCTGGGAATTTCCAGATAATGAGACTGTCATCTTTCATATCCGCCACGGGGTTCATTACCAAGACAAAGCACCAGTAAACGGTAGAGAGTTTACCGCTGAGGATGCAGCCTATAACATGAACCGGATTTGGGCGGCGTCCGGAAGTTACCCTCGTCTTGTATATCCCCCGCAGTACCGTCCCACGTCTATAACAGCTCTTGACAAGTATACCGTTGAAATCAAGGTTCCTGAAACAATGCACGGGCAGTTGTTCCTGGTATGCGGCGACTTTCTGTTCGCTGATTATCCACCCGAGGCGATAGAACTATACGGTGACATGGCGGACTGGGAGAATGCCTGCGGGACAGGGCCTTGGATGCTGACGGATTATGTTAATAGCAGTTCAATGAATTTTGTAAGGAATCCTAACTACTGGCAATATGACCCTCTCCATCCTGAGAACCAATTACCGTATATGGATGCCGTTAAGACGCTTAATATTTCTGACTTATCAACCCGACTGGCAGCAGTGCGGACAGGAAAATTCACCACCCTGGGCGGCGTCGGCTGGGAAGATGCCAGCAGTCTGATACAAACCAGCCCTGACATTATATATAGAAAATCGTTAACTGGACCAACCTGCCCTATCGGCCGGCTGGACAAACCTGAGCTACCTTTCCATAATATCAAGGTAAGACAGGCGCTGAGCATGGCTATAGACAGGGAAGCGCTGATCGAGGACTACTATGAAGGCAACGCTACACTCTTCGCTTTTCCCTGGCCACCTGCAACGACATATTCAGAGTTTTATACACCGCTTGAGGAACAATCCCAATTCGTTCAGGACCTGTTTTCTTATAACCCGGAAAGAGCAAAGCAGCTACTATCTGAAGCCGGGTATCCCGATGGTTTTAAAACCTCGATAATATGCACTTCAGCACAGGCTGATTTCCTGGCAATAATAAAAGAATATTTCGCCGATATCAATATTGAATTAAGTATTGACGTGGTTGAAACCGGAACGATGACCAGTATGGACAGAGGTAGGACTTACCCTGAAATGATTTTTAAAGGCCTTGTTCAGGACTATCAGTTCCCGTGGAGAATGCTGTTCCTCCGGATAGAGAGTCCGGATAATGTTGCTCTGGTCGACGACCCGTATTTCAGAGCACCTTATGAAGAGATGTGCAGACTCGTCGGCATTGATGATGCCAGAATTAATACACTCCTGAAAGAAGTAGGTAAAAGGAGTCTCGAGCTAGCCTGGGCGGTATGGTTGCCTGGAGTTGATATCTACACCTTCTGGTGGCCGTGGCTCCAGAATTTCTACGCGTCCGGTTGGGGAGGTTACTTTACCCCTAACGATTGGACTATGTACTGCTGGATAGACAAGAATATGAAGAAATCTATGGGATACTAATCAATAGCATGAATAAATAAGATAAGGGCATAATGTTGAAAAAGGAGTAGATTGTGGAAGCATATTGTGTAAAATGCCGAGCCAAGAGAGAAATCAAAGACGCCAAAGCAATAACTATGAAGAATGGAAAACCAGCCACACAAGGTACCTGCCCGAAATGCGGCACAAAGATGTTCCGTATCGGCAAAGGCTAGGTTTTCATAATTAACACCTCACTAATAAGAAAGGCTGGATGTACCTGTTATTTGTGCATCCAGCCCTGATTTTATTCCAAATATAATATAATACTTTTTTACAATATCGGTATATAATTACTTATACTTGTGCTATCGCCTGTGCTGGACACCACCACTCTTCAGAAATGCAGACACTGCAGTCAGTGCATTTTACGTCGTCGATTCTGGTCGTATATAGAATCAGCCCCTCGCGGAGTGGCAGGATAAAAAAGTTGTAGAAAAAATATAGTGACATATTGACTTCCCTCCAATTACCTGCCTATGATAGTGCACAATTGTATCGGAGGTGAAATATGCCGAAATCAGAGGGAAGCATCATCATCAATATTCCGATAGAAAAGGCGTTCGATATTGTAGTCGATCCCGAGGAAATGACTCATTACGTTTCTTCAACACTTACCGGTTTCGGTGGTAAACCTGGAGAATTAGAGAGTTATGCTGAATGGTCTTACCCGGTTGCAGGAATGAAGCTTAATGCTAAAACCACCGTTTCAGAAGTGAAAAAACCAAACCTACTAGTCCAGGAAATGACTGGGGCAATGCAAGGTAAATGGATCTGGAATCTTAAACAAGACGGAAAGAATACCAAAGTCGATTACTGTATAGAATACATTGTTCCGGGTGGTATTCTAGGTAAGATTGCCAATACACTATTTATGGGAAGGATGAACCAGAAGAATCTGGACAAGACATTACAAGCATTGAAAGCCTATTGCGAAAGTAATATTTAAAGTGGATTCTAGGATTTGTTAGTTGTCTATGTTGGTTTTTCACATATCCCAAAAAACACAGGTAAATCGGTCCATATACCTTTAATTAATTACTCGATAATTAATGTGAAAGAAATTCAAGGACGAGATTATTGAATTTCTCGGGGTATTCAGTTGGTGGCATATGTCCACAAAGGTCAAAGATATTTAATCGAGAGTTAGGAATCATTTCTTTAGCAACATCTGCATGCGTAACTGGAAGAGAACGATCTTGTTTACCCCAGATGATTAAGGTTGGAGATTTGATGGTAGGTAGCTTATCTCGGATCAACTGAAGAATTTCAGTTCGAGGTCCACCAAAATTACCAATAGCACGGAACACAGACATATAGGCTTTTTGCCCACCAGGTAAAGACATACACCGGTAAAAATCATCGATCATTTCATCGGTTAATACTGACGAATCGTATACACACATTTTCATTATCATTTCTGCTGATTTGCGACTCGGTCGCATGATTAGTTCTCCGAGTACTGGCAATGTGCCTAACTTGGTAATAAACGGGGCTTCTTTACCAAATCCCCAACTATCAACTAACACAAGCTTTTGGAGTTTATCTGAAAACTGAAAAGCAAAATACATTGACACCACTCCCCCGCCACAGTGACCGATAATACTCACTTTCTCAATCCCCTGGGATTCTATAAAATCACTTACATGCCGGGCTGCCTTCTCAAGTGAGTACGGAGGGTTTGGTAAACCAGTATAGCCGAATCCAAGCATATCAATAGCATAGATACGGTGATTTTGTGCCAAAGCATCGATATTGCACACCCAGTTTTCTACCGAACTTAGTCCGGGGTGCAATAAGATAACAGGATTCCCTGTATCGCCTGCCGACCAATAGCGAGTGTTGACATCACCAGCTTTGACGTATTTGTCTTGTGGCTTTTGCATTGTAGTCTGTACCTCCTTACATAGAACATCACAGCATCAAATGAGTGTTGCTCTTATTAGATGTCTCATTCATGTAACTAATTTGCTTAATATCTCATCAGCATGATTTACGATCAAAGATACATGACCTTCACCTGGCATAAATTGAGGCAGGCAATTTGGAATCATATTAGCCATGTATTTTCCCATTGAAAGGGGTGTCATGTTATCTGATTCTCCGTGCCATACGTAGACTTCTTGAGTAATCTCTTTAACTTGAAATCCCCATTCTCGTGTAATCAATGAATAATCTCTAGCCGCTCCTTTCGTACCTGATCGAACAGACTCCAGGAACGTATCAATAAGCCATTGACTGATTTCTCGCTGGTTTAAAACAGCTTTATCCGGTTCGGAAAAGTCTTTCATCATGCTAGCAATAAAATTCTCCGGCTTTTTACGGGCACTTCCAGCCATCACACTGAGAAATATCCTCAGGATAAGAGGGGCTCTGCGGGCAAGTGATGCACTTATACGGTCCGATTGAACCATGCCATCAGTTGCACCAGGGATGTTATAGGGACTGACTCCACTGACTAAAGCCACTTTCGAGACGCGTTCGGGATTTTTTAAAGCACAGTCAGCGGCATATGGAGCACCTCCTGATAACCCTAATACGGCAAATTTATCAATATGCAGATGATCAGCCAGTTGTATTACATCATCTGTACAATCTGTGATCTTAAAATGAGGTTTGAAACCGGAAAGTCCGATACCCGGTCTATCGAAAGCAATGCATCGAACTTTTTGCCGAACACCAGCATCATGCACCAGTCTTCCTTCATATCGAGAACCAGGAGTTCCATGAAAGATGAAAACCGGTTTACCGTCAGGAGTACCGAATTCTTCATAACCAAGATTACGTCTGTCTTTAAGTTTAGCCGTTTTAGCGTTTTGACTCATTATAGTTACCTCCGACAAATAAATAAGGATACTATCAATTACCGTACTAATTGACAGCTATAGTACCCTCTATTTTGGTTATATCAAGCCAGCAGACCAGTGAAAATATGCTGTCTTTACCAAGATAAATCCTTAAAACAAGCAATAATCAACAAAAATTAATGTTATCCTTGTTTCATTGCCTTAACCAACTCTTGTACAGCTTTAGATACTTGATCTATCGACAGGACTTCTTGCACATCGAATTTAACGTACGGGGCAAATAGTTGTAAGTTTTTAAAAGTCTCAGCTGCATCTTTCTCGGATATTCCATATCCCTTATTTCCACCAACAAATTGCCCCCAATCCGCTGTTCGTCCGTCTGCTATACTTGCCTTTGTTGCTTCTATTAGTTGCATGATAACGCCTGTACGTTCCTGTGTATCATCAGGCATTTTACTCATATCAATTTCCCAGGTTACTAAATACTTTGACATGTGAATACCTCCATGTTTGCTTCAAGGATTATTTCAAAATAGCGTAATATATGAAAATACTGCTTTATACAAATCAGGTGCTATACACTCTTAAGTGTTAGCACCTATTATCAACCATACGCACCTCCTGTTGTCTGGAAGGTAGTAGATGGTTAAGAACTATTTCATTCGTGGATTAATAGTGTAATTCAGGAAGAATAAGAAGTCAATATGAAAGAACACTTAACCAATATTGTATCAGAGTGCAATACGAATGATGTTGCAGCTAAAGTTGAAAACAATCACACGATTACTCGTTTCATCGCATTAGAAGAAACACCTCCTAACTAGACAATACCACTGCTTATTAGATAATGATCTTTGCGAATTTAGAATAATTCTTCAAGCATCCCAAAAACTCATTTTGTGACCTTTTCATGTTTAAATACTAAGGAATCAAGTAATTGATACGTTCTCATGGACATACTGATGTTTGTCCCACAATACTATAGACATCTGGTAACGTTTGAATATTAAATCTATCATTAATTACAGCTACGTAGATACCCACGGGCTTGCCCGTGAGTATCTACATTATTTGAAAAGAAATGGTCCTTTAACATTTAAATGAGTTTCAAATCTTACCGAACTCAATCCTGGCGATGATATCGTTCTGCTGTTCAACAGGTAAATCGACAAAATAGGCGCTATATGTGGCAACCCTGACCAGTAAATCCCGGTAATTTTCAGGGTGTTTTTGCGCATCTAGCAGAGTTGCAGTATCGATAATAT
>DUFA01000151.1 GCA_011191975.1 Dehalococcoidia bacterium | reverse complement strand
TAAGCGCGCCGCGTAAGGCATAAGTGTTGTATTTCTGAGGTTGATACAGTTACTTTTAAGGCGCTTGTTGATAGTTTCTTTCCGGACTAATTTTCTATTTTTCTTTTCGCATTACTGCGTTAATTTTGATTGTAGCCCCCGGATAATGTGCCTATCGTGGCTGTCAGGGATAATTACCGCCTTGAAAAAGAATTTTGTATTCCTCCCTCCTTAAGTGTACCTAGAAAACTTCTTCTTGAATCTTAACACGATATCATGAACCTGTCTAATACTGACTTGGGTAGTTACAATAGTGGTGACCCTACTGTTTTCCTGTAAACCATAGGTACCTGTTCTCGAACTACCGTTGCTTAACCCGTATAAACAGGTCTAAACCGGAATATTCAGGAATTGAGCCTGATTTCTTGTTTTTCTTTACCCTCGTATGTTATTATGTAAACTATAATTACTAGTTTGGTTACCTGTCCGGGGCTACCTTTAACAACACTTTTATATTGTCCTCTTTATTTGTTAACAGCTTTTCAAATCCTTCTTCAACCGCATCAGCTAAAGGGACGACAGATGTAATCAACGTATCAGCATCGATGGTTTTATCAGCCAGCAATGAAATGGCTGTGCTTGCTTCATCCACATATATCGGACTGCCTATCATCGTCTTCTGATTGTACATCACACTCAGGAAATCGACTTCACCACGTTTATCGAACACTCCTTCGATTACAGCCGTTCCTCCATTACGTATCAGATCAAGCGTCATTTGAGGTGTATCCGGATGACCTACACATTCGAACGCAACATCTACGCCGAGTCCACCGGAGAGTTCCTTGACTTTCTGTATGGTATCACCATCATTCAGATAGGTAACTGTCGATACCCCCATCGATAAAGTCCGTTCTCCTCTTCCTTTATGCTTGGCAACTAGATGAATCTCCGAAGCCCCGGCTGCTTTTACAGCCAGCAGTGTGCAGAGGCCGATAATACCATCACCTACGATGGCAACTTTATCTCCAAGTGCAACCTTGCCGATTTTCACGGCATGTACAGCGACCGCTATCGGTTCAACAATAGATCCGGCTTCATCGGAGACCGAATCAGGCAACTTATACAAAGCATATTCCGGTGACACCAGGTATTCCGCCATACATCCGTTTTTATGCAGACCTGTAAACAACAGGTTGGAACAGACATTATACATATGCCGTTTACAGTAATAGCATTCCCCGCAAACCCAGTATCCGACACCGGACACCCTGTCTCCCGGTGAAAAAGCGGTTGCCCCTTTCCCGGTTTCGACCACAACCCCGGCAAATTCATGTCCTATCGTTACCGGAGCGTCGTCACCATTAATAATACAAGGTCCCGAAGAATATTCTTTCAGGTCGGTGCCGCATATTCCCGCGAGGTTGACCTTTATCTTAACCTCTCCCGGTCCTGGCGAAGGCTCGGAAACCTCCTCATACCGCAGGTCTTTTCTCCCGTACCATCTTAATGCTTTCATTACTCACCATCCGGATTTCTATTTTTCATTTATGCGAGGTAATTATTGATAAATCACGCATCGAATGTCAACCGTAATTCACCCGTGATTGACAGCACAATCCGTAACCCATACAATTCTGAATATGCAAACACGGAAAATTTTCATTTCACTTGTCATTTTAGCAGCATCTTTCGTTTCTATCTTTTCGTATTCCTGTACCCCTGCTGGGAATCATGTCACCGATGATACCTCATCACCAACTGAAACTGTTACTGAAGACAGCATTAAATCGCCAGTAGATAATGAAAACATCCCGGTAGAAAAAAACCGCCTCGAATCTATCCCCGATAACGCTGTCAAGATGACTCCCGAAAAAGACCTTTACCCGCCAATCCTTCACTCCGACGAATTCTTTGAACCCGTGCCTATGCCATGGCCAATCAATACAGCCGGTGGGGAAGACTCTCCCTTTATTATGCCTAATGGTAAAACCTTCTATGTGTTTTTTACACCCGATGTCAGTATCCCGGCAGAAATACAGGTCCTGGATGGTGTTACCGGAATTTATGTATCAAATTTGCTTGAAAACGGAGGCTGGAGTGAACCCGAGAGAGTTTCCTTCGGTGATGGTCTTTGTCTTGACGGCTGTGCCTTTGTCCAGGGAAACAGGATATGGTTCTGCTCTGTCCGTGAAGGGTACAATGGGATTTACTGGTTCACTGCTGATAACGTCGATGGGAAATGGCAGGACCTCAAATTTTCTAGCCTGAACATGCTTGAAGGTTACGAAGTCGGCGAACTGCATATCACCTCGGACGGTAGTGAACTTTATTTTCACTCACCCCGCCCCGGCGGATTTGGGGGATATGATATCTGGGTATGTCAAAATGTCAATGGTGAATGGCAAGAGCCGGTCAATGTTGAAATAGTGAACTCACCCGATACTGACGGCTGGCCTTACGTCTCTCAAGACGGACGTGAACTCTGGTATACACGTTTCTTCCAGGGCAGTCCGGCATTGTTCAGGTCTATCAGGATAAATGAAGAATGGCAGGAACCGGAGCTGATTGTATCTCAATTCGCAGGGGAGCCGACGCTGGATAATGCAGGCAACCTTTATTTCACGCACCATTATTATAAGGATACCGTAATGATTGAAGCCGATATTTACGTAGCAATGAAGAAACGATGACAGGCTTTTTATGTGACGGAGATATTCGATGTAAGGAGCAAGTTTCTGCTTAATCGGGGCCACCGATGTATAGTGCTAAGAGAGGAGGTCTGTCTTAGGCTATTTCAATAATCCCCATCGGTAACCCCGGCTAAGCAGGATCCCATAAAATCTACTCTACCAAAAAGCGCCCCTGAAAAGGGGCGCTTTATTACAAATCAGCATCTCCTTTCCAGATACGGGAGGCATTACCGTTTCCAGTAACACCCTCATAGCCTCGGCTATTCGGCTGAACTCCATGACCGGTTTATTACGGATTTAGGAATTCAGCTCGGAGAACTTTATATTCAGTTTTTAATAACTTGAGTTTAAAATAACACTCAGGATTTGTCAATTGTGCGGACGATTTCTCCTGCTCCGCATCCAGCTAATCAAAGAAATCACGGACTACGTCAAATTCCTCAGGAAGTAATCCTAAGACAATAGGAAATTTATCCAACAGGAATTCTGCGATAAATGATTCTGCCAGCATATCGGGACCGAAAAACTTTTCCCATGTAGCTATTATTGCACCCAGGAATATCATTCCTAAGACAAATCCGAATACGGCACCGCCGGTGGTATTTACCCATCCCAGCATAACCACTTTTATAAAGGACTTAAGCAGTCTGGCCGCTACAGCCGCTATTACGAGGACCACAACCAGAATTAATACGTAAGCAACCACATTAGCAATGTCCGGATTATCTATAAATCCAAATACACTCGCTACTTGCTCATAAAAATTCCCTGCCAGAATCACGCCAACTATAAGGCCCACAAGTGATAATACAGCTTTTATCAGACCCTGCCTTAAACCAATAAACGTCGGAATCACAAGAGCTATGAGAAGAATTATATCAAGCCAGTGCATCTCTATTTCTCCTGTTCGTATTTTCCTAATAATATAACACAATATTTCAGGATTAGATATAGTTATTCTGACTAGATGCCGACTCTCATTTACTCAATGCCTGTTCTTGTTTTCACTTTACTGTTAGAAATTAATAAGATAAAATCGAGGTTATATTCAGGAGGTGTTTGATGGCTCGAAAAGACCAGGAACAATATTTCAAAGAACAGGAAGAGTTAAAAAATCAGATTGAGGAAAAGCACGGAAAAACTACAGAACAACTTTACGAGGAAAGAGACAGGCGCGCGAATGATGTCATAGACCTGAAAGTTCCTGACAGAATCCCCTTAACGATTAATGCAGATTTCGCAAGTTATACCGATGTACCACGTTCAGCAGCTTATTATGATCCAATCGCTTTTAAGAGAGCGACAAGGTACGTTAATGTGACGTTCGAACCTGACCTTGTTTTTCCGGGTTTGCCCACATCCGGCGCGGCTTTCGAAGCTCTTGGAGTAACCAACAGACTATGGCCTGGCGGACCTCTCCCTCCGGACTACGAGTACCAATTCGAGGAAATGGAGTTCATGAAAGAGGATGAATATGATATTTTCCTGACAGATCCAACGGATTTCATGATCCGACGTTTCCTTCCGAGGATGTACGAATCACTGACACCCCTGATGGATCTTCCTCCACTTGGGATGATAATGCAGGGATTCGAGGGTATGACCCCCATTTTTGCTACTCCTGAATTCAAGAAGGTAGCTGAAGTACTGGCAAAGGCCGGAGAAGAAACTCAGAAATTCAGAGATTTAATCGGCAACTCCTATGACGATCTCGCATACCTCGGTTTTCCTCCTTTCTCCCAGTTAGGACTCGGCGGCATCGGCGGAGCTCCTTTCGACACTGTATCAAGCTTTCTGAGAGGGATGAAAGGTTCAATGCTCGATATGTACCGCCAACCTGACAAACTAATCCAGCTTTGCGATATGATACTGGACCGGCGAATCGCCCAGGCGATCAAACCGGGCCCATTGCCGACCGGCAGGCCCAGAAGAGTCGGAATGCCATTGTGGCGAGGTGACAAATCGTTTATGTCCCAGCAGCAGTTTGAAAAATTCTACTGGCCGGGTCTTAGAAGAGCAATGCAGGCAGTGATCGATCTCGGTGGAGTCCCTATACCTTTTTTCGAAGCGGAATTCGGAGAGCGCCTGGAACGCCTTTATGATCTGCCAAAAGGTAAAGTAATTGCCTCTATCGAGTATGAAGACCTGCCCAAAGCCCGTGAAATCCTTAAAGGTCATCACTGTATTCTCGTCAGAGGTCCATTCTCGCTTGAAAAAGCTTCTCCCCGTGAAGTGATCGACTGTTATAAAGATATATTTAACAGGTTTGGAGCTGGCGGCGGACTGATGATGAACGTTCGACTTCCTGATAATATAGGCGTTGAAGAAATCGTACCTATGCTGAATGAGATCAGAGAATACATCAGGTATTAATCTTTCTTTATTTTAGTAGTAACAGGAGGAAAAAATGAAGATCCTCGCAATATCCTGCAGTCCTCGAATAAACGGGAATACCGTCGCTATGCTTGAAGAAGTGCTTCGCGGCGCTCGTGATAAAAATGCTGACACGGAGTTATACAGCGTATCCGGCAAGAATCTCCAGCCCTGTGATGGTTGCTGGGCGTGTGCAAACTCAGGGAAATGCCATATTAACGATGATATGCAGGAACTGTACGAAAAGATTATACTCGCTGACGGATTAGTGTTCGGAACCCCTATTTATTTCTGGGGTATGACCGCCCAGGCAAAAACCATCCTTGACCGGACAATAGCGCTGAATCAACCAGGGCAAAACCTGACAAATAAAGTAGCCGGCGTAATAGCAGTATGCGGAAGTCTGGGTCTTGTCGATGCATTGAAGGATTTCAGTTACTTTTTTATTCAGCGGCGAATGCTTCCGGCAAACCAGGTATCCGCATACCTTACCAATCCTGAACAACTGAAAGAAATGGCTCAATGCAGAAAAGCAGCGTGTCAACTCGGCGAACAAATAGTCCAACTTGTTAAAATGGATTTTAAATATCCGGAGGAATACATCCAGCGCCACGGTGCGTTTGGTACCCATACCAGATAATATGGAATATCTCAGGAGGTGAGAAAATGACGAATCAAGCTCTTTTCAACTGGCAGGACGCGTTAACGCAGAATATGCCTGAACTGATGAAACATGTCGGTCCAATCAGGCAGGAAACAGGTGCCGACGGCGCGTTACCGGCAAAGACCAAGACCTTAATGATGATGCTTGGAGACGCGTTACTCGGTCACGCTGAAGGCGTTGCCAATATTGCCCGTGGTGCCAGGGCCGCCGGTGTTACTGAAGAAGAGATCAAAGAAACGGTTGCGATTGCATTCATTATGGGAGGACTACCTGCCCTTATTACTGCATCGAACGCGTTCAGAAAATAAATTTCAACGAGCGTCTACTCAATTTAATATCGGTCTATCGAAGCAATACGAAATATTTAGTATTAAGAATGACTTGCTACTGGTTTAAATGCCGGTAGTATTCGTACGCCTTCCTGGCAGCCGTGGCAGCGCGGCTTATCGTTGGATAATAAGGAACACCTAGGTTGATGAGCGATGTCCGTGTCCGGCACAAACCTTTCCATTCAAAATCGCCTTCTCCATTAATACCAAGACTCTTGTCTGCCACCACGCCAAGGAATGGCTTCGTACGAGTCACTTCAAGTCGATACTGCTGTTTCATCATTTCTTCTGGAGATAGTCCCGGCATTCCCGGAGGTCCCCCAGGCATTCCCATAATGGCAATCAAGATATCAAATTCAGGATCTCTGGCCATCATCTCCAGAACGAGACCGACAGATAAACTGTCATCCTCACGAATCGAGAGATCAGCCGGATTACCCAGCCAGTCCCATACCGAAACACCTTTTGACTTCACCTCTTTCCGGAATTCGTTCGAGAGTGGAACTACCTCGAGTCCGGCTCTTTCACAGGCGTCGGCAGCCAGTACACTGGACCCGCCGGCACCGCCGGCTACACCTACTCGTCTCCCTTCTATTGGGGGAAGAAATCTGAACGTTGCCGCCAGATCGATCAGTTCTTCGACGCTATCCGCCATGACAGCACCGGTTTGGGTAATGACCGTTTCCCACGTTGCTGTACTTCCAGCCAGTGAGGCAGTATGTGAAGCCGTAGCTCGTTCTCCTGATTGACCTCTGCCACCCTTTAGTATAACTACCGGTTTGCGTGACGCAGCATATTTCAAAGACTTAAATAATCCGGAACCGTTCTTTGTTCCCTCGATATAGCAAAGAATAACTCCTGTTTCCAGATCATCGGCCAGATAATCGAGAAAATCCGTTTCGTTTAAGTCGATGGCATTACCGTAACTGAATACCTTGCTGAAATAGACGCCCCTGAGAGGAGAATTCTTCACTATCTCACGGGCTAACATGCCACTTTGCGAAACCAGTCCCACCGGGCCGCATTCCTTTGGAAAATCACCATGGAACGCAATGCCATCGGCAGGTGAATAAATACCCATGCAATTGGGGCCGATCAGTCTCATTCCTGATTTTCTGGACAGTTCCAGTATTTTTTTCTCTATCGCAATCCCTTCATCACGGCCTGTCTCAGCAAGGCGTGCAGTGAAAAGATGAGCTGCTTTTGCTTCTTTCTTGACAGCCTGTTCCAGAACTTCTAATACTCTATTTGCTGAAACACAGGATATCACGTAATCCACCTGATCCGGTATGTCCAGTAACGAAGGATAAACTTTCTGACCCATAGCTTCCGTATATTTCGGATTAACAGGATAGATTTTACCTTTGAAATCGTAGTTAACCAGACCTGCCAAAAAACCACCTCCTCCCCAGTTTCCTACCGGTGAAGCACCAACAATGGCGATTGACCTCGCATGAAGAATCTCGTCTATAGGATTATCAGACATGGTGAGTGGGCCTCCGATCTATTGTAGATTGAAGTCATTATAGCCTGAGTCTATCGATACGGGCAAACAAAATTTGTACGCTTAACGGGTTTAATGATATCGTTAATCCTAGATAGAAAGGGTCAATTATTTATGGTATTCGCTGATTATCTTGGTCTCGTTGCAGGAGGAATCGTCACTTTTGGAATTGTACCGCAAGTCGTTAGAGTCTTTAAGCTGAAAAGCGCTAAGGAGATAAGCGCTTTATTTAACCTTGCTATGCTTTCCGGTATGATAATGTTCCTGATTTATGGTATTATACTTAACCTGTTTCCACTGATACTGTGGAATTCTATAGGGATGCTACTCCTTATAGCGCTTCTATTCGGAAAATGGAAATACGGTCGGTAATAGATCGTAAGGAGGTAAAAATGCCCAGGTTTAATGATGTTGAAGTGGTCGTCGATTCTGTCATGAAAAACGAATGTCCCCGGAATTATAAGGTAGGAGATAAATGGTTTGTTAAGGGAGGAAATACTCCTCAGACAGAAATGTGCGCCAGCGCATATAATTCCATTGCACCGGCGCTGAGAGTCCTCTGCATGGGTGGTAATCATCCATGGGATACCGAATCAGGGGAAAGTGTAGTAATGTGCCCTGATTCGAATGTAGGCCTTATCTTCAGACTTAAGAGGATTGAGTCAGATTAACTTTATTAGTAGTCTAGATAGAAAAATTATGAAGTTTCAGGAGGATGCCAGTGAAAGCTGCAGTTTGTTACGAATATGGTAAACCGTTATCGGTTGAAAAGGTTAATCTTGATCCGCCACAAAAGGGTGAAGTGAAAGTGAAGGTTGCGGCGACTGCTGTATGTCACAGCGATATTCACGTGCTGAGAGGTGAACTCGGTGGAGGGCAATTACCGATTGTCGCCGGACATGAAACAGCGGGATATATCGAAGAAATCGGGGAGGGCGTGATATCGGTAAAACCCGGAGATCACGTAGTAGTATCTCTACTCAAATCTTGCCGACGCTGCCGTCAATGCGTCACCGGGAATCCGCACCTTTGTGAAACACCGTTTCCCTTAATGACTGAAAGCCGCCTTCATAACATGAAAGGAGAAAACCTCAGGCATATGGTGGGTACTGCCACATTTGCCGAATATGCCATCGTTGATGAATCTCAAGTCGTAAAAATAGCCGATGATATGCCGATGGATCGGGCTGCCCTGCTGGGTTGTGGTGTAATTACCGGTTTCGGTGCTGTTGTAAACCGGGCAAAGGTTGAAACACTCAGCAGCGTTGTCGTCGTTGGTACCGGCGGAGTCGGTCTCAACGCAGTACAGGGAGCCGTATTTTCTGGCGCTTATCCGATCATCGCGGTAGATATGCTGGACAGTAAGCTTGAAGCAGCCAGGAAATTTGGCGCAACTCATACCGTGAATGGAAGTCAGGGAGATGCCGTTGAAAAAGTTAAAGAAATTACTTCCGGAAAAGGTGCCGATTATGTATTCGTCACGGTAGGTAGCGCTTCTGCAGTGCAACAGAGCCTTGATATGGTTGGGACACGTGGAATGCTGGTAGTAGTCGGTCTGCCCGGTATGGGAGCAACCATCACCATACCTCCTTTCCTGTGGGGCGAGAGGATGATTACCAGCAGCACCATGGGTACCACTAGGTTAAGTGTCGATGTACCGAAACTGGTTGATCTTTACAAGGCGGGTCAGTTAAAACTTGATGAACTGATAACCAAACACTATCCACTTGACGAGATAAATGAAGCGATAGAGTCGGTGGAACGCGGGGAAGCCCTGAGGAATATTATTGCGTTTGAATAAATGGTTATCTCGAGTTTTCCTTGACCCGGTATTTCACTATTTTCTCGATGAGTTCGTAAGGAATCGGTTTGTCGTGAGGAAATTGAATGGCTCCTTTTGAGGTATGGTACGGTGCCAGTTCTTTCTCGAACACTGATATAGCTGAAGGAGTTGGGTAAAATCCGATATGTTTCTTGAACGCAGCAAAATGAACCAGGTTTCCGTTCAGCTTGAAGGTAGGCATCCGGTAGCTGATGGTTTCTTTGGCATTTGGGGCAGCTTCCCTTATTACCTGTCTCATGTTATATAACCTTACCTGTATATCCCCGGGAAATTCTGCTATGTACTCATCAATCTTCTTTGAATCCGACATGCCGTAACCTTAACCTATTTATCGAATGGTTTAATTTCAGGGCCGTCTTCTGTATCATTTACCTGCCAGCCCATTTCCTGTATCTGCTGCCGCAGTAAGTCGGCTGAATTCCAGTCGCCGGAGGTACGTGCTCTTTCCCTGTCCTGTACCAGTGCTAACACTTGCTCCGTTGGTGACAGGTTCGCCGCTTCTCGTTCTTTCTCCAGCGCTTCTAAAACAGTTTCCCAGACATCCGGCGGAATACCTTCCCCTGGATCAATTTTATTATAATCTCCCAGTTCAGAAATATTGAAAATCTCTCTGTCTTTATACCTGGTTTCCTGTCCCTGCCTGATAAGGGCAACCGTTCCGTTACCTATCACGCTACAGGTTTCTTCATCAAGGTTAATTATCAAAGCCGTATGCTCATCGATCCCTACCACATTCACATCCGGTGGCAGCATCGCATACAGTGTGTTAAAACGTTCCAGTCCCATATAGCAGTAACTGGTATCGAATTCATCCCCGCCTTCCCGGTTATTCAGGTGAGATACAAATACCAGGGATAGACCGTACGGCCCGAACAGGTCAAGCCCTTCACGCCAGTGCAGGTCGTCACCGGCTTTGTAAATTTCATATATCGGTAGAAGGTATTTACCCGCGGTGATCACGGCTGCACTTGCCAGTACTAGGGCGGAGCCTTGCCTGTGTTTGGCTACCAAGGTATTCCAGGCGAGGGTGTTTTTTAGATTACGATAGGCATAAGTAGGACTTCCCGGGCCCATCAGCATCACGTTTGTTGTGAGCATCTTGCTGGCGATTTCTTCATCATCGGGACTGAAAAGAGTATCTTTTTTTCTTGCGGGTATTATCGATATTTCAGGATGGTAGTTCTGGAGATGATGCGATAAAAATTCGCTAATTTTCTCCGCTACTAATGCCGAGTTCAACTGAAATCCTGCCGGTGTTTCCAGTATCGCCACCTGCACGGGCTTCGGTAACTTATTAAATAACCAATCGTAAACTTTCTGACTGCTTGGAGCAGTTTCACCGGAACCGAACATGACTATCAAACCCGGATTAGGAGGTTCAACATTTACCATTAAATAATCCTTTATATATACAGGTTACTTTGGATAAGCCCTTCCGTCAATCATTTCCACGTATCCTACGACCGCCATCTCATCCAGCATCAGCGACACGTTCAAATTATAAATCGGAGGGTATACCTCTTCCCGTTCGAAGTCATTATACTTTTGAAGTATCTCATCAGCGGTCATGCCTGGTTGTTCTTTCACTTTCTCAAGGATATCCATGGCACGGTTATAATACGTAAGCATATCTCCACCATTGGCGAGATCAACCGGCTCGCAGATGAAACGGGCTCCGGTCCTGGTATCATCACAGGTAAATCCACGCTGTCTTTTTATCAAGGTATCGGGCGGTGCTGCCGGTATACCACTCAGGTATTTCGGATCAGTTCCTTCAGGAACTCCTTTCAATGGACGAAACCCAACGCCGTCATACTTTTTCATTTCCGGATCCCTGGCACTGAGACCGGAATAAAGGTAAATCATACGGTCATAGTCTCCCCGGCCGTAGAAAACCGTATTCCATATCACCGATGCCATGTTTTTCAGCAATCCGTTGCATATTCTACCCTCGAATCTCTCGCCGTCGTAAGTAAAACTGTCTCCGATTTCATAATTGAAATGACAGGGGAAATTCTCAGGATCTCCGGTAAACGATACCAGTGTGCACTTCACTTTAAACGGCATATCCATTAACCTCCTTTTTCACGGGATGGATTTATCCTGGAATCATATCCTCTATTCCCAGTCGCTCCAGTGTGGAATCCAGAGGAATTCCCGTACTCTCATCCCATCCACGTAACCGGTAATACTCTTTCAGCATCTGCAGGTATTTATCACGATCCAGCGGTTTTCCAGGTAAATTGTCTGTAACCTCAAAATTTCCCTCATGTGGATAATCGTCTTCGGGCAACGTTCTACCCTCTCGTATCATAATTAATCTCTGAACATTCGTTATTCTCTCCATGAATATGTCCAGTTCGTCACCACTCGAACCAGTCACAGCAGTGAACAGATTTGCTTCAAGGTCAGGATCACCCACCAACCCGGACTTACTGAATGAATAGGCTATTGGCCATCCTGAATCGCATAGTCCGAGACTGTCCTCCAGGTACACCCTGTTTTGAATTTTTACTGCAGCCAGTGGTTTTCCATCATAACCGAACCCATCAGCTGCTGCAGCACTGCCCCAGAATGCTTCTGCGATCTTGGTAAACACCTCTTGCGTGACCGAACTTGCTTCAGGATTCATCATGTTTGTCATCCTCGCAGCTCTCACAAAGCCGGCGTGGAACAGGGGACGACTCATCCGCGGTTCCATCGGGTCCAGCAGAGCGTGGACTACCGACGAACGCGGCATATAGGCATCGTTTTCACCTATTGGAAGTATCCCCGGATTCAACAGATTCCGGACTTTTTCAGAAACCTCTTTACCTGTCCTGAAAACTCCTTCGGCCAGTAGTCCTCCAAGACCCTCTCTGTAGGTAATCGAATACAGTAATTTTTCAAGGAATTCTCCTGTACCGATCTTTGATAAAGGCAGCCCTGTTTCTTCCTCTGTCAAACTGTCAGTACGATAACATTCATACAGCCAGTTAATCATGCTGCGGAGTTCGAATGTACATATCGAATAATCGTTGGCCAGTATCGGAGCGTTATAGAACGTATCCACTGGTTCGTTGTCTTGACCGTATTTCCATGGCATATAGTACTCCATAGCCTGACATCGCCTGTAATCCTCCAGGTCAGACCTCTTCCCATAACGGTATTTGTTCCTGATACAGACCAGCCCGCACTGGTAACACTGACCTTTTCCTATACGTTCGAGTAAATACCCATGATTACTCATCGTTACGTCAGGCGGTATGGATAAATCAAGACGCTTACTTATCTTTATTGCATATCGGTTCAGTTCTTTAAGCTTTTCAGGATGAGCGATATCCGGTCTTCCGGTACCTTTCACCACAATCGCTTTGAGGTTCTTTGATCCCATCACCGCACCGAATCCGGCGGTTGAAGTCGACTGGTGAGAGGCGAATATCACGGCACTCCTGATTCGGTTTTCACCGGCCTGTCCAGTGGTAAGGAATTTCACCTTATTTCCGTGAGTTTGCTGGAGTGCTTCACCTGTCCCATAAGCCCCAATCCCCCATAATCGATCAGCGTTAAGAATCTCGGTCCTATCATCGTCGATCAGTAAATATACCGGGGCTTGAGCACATCCTGATATCACCAGTCCATCGTATCCGGCTTTCTTCAGTTCAGCCGGAAAGTGACCGCCGATATTTCCGTAACAATACTGCTCGGGATGCGCCATCGGCGACTTACCGGCAACTGCCATGCGCGTCGCACCCTGGGCGCCCGTAGCTACCAGTGGACCGGTAACGAATATGAGATGATTTTCCGGATCAAACGCTCCTGTCTCAGGATTAACTTTTTCCCAATAAATCCGGGAAGCAATCCCGCGTCCACCTAAATATTTCCTGGAATAAGGCATTGTATCGATATTCGATATTTCCGAAGTGCCAAGGTCAATATTCAGTATCTTTCCCATCCATCCATACATGGTGTTACCTCGTCGTCTGTGTAAATTTCCGTTCTTATGATGCGGTATTGGAGAATTACATTCTTAACGCTGAGCGTTCTTCCGAAGTCAAACTATTCTTGAAATTTTCCAGTTTCTTTTTTCCCTTATCAGTAATGGCGACTTTACCATCTCTATCGCCATCGAGTGTAATATAATCCAGGACAGTCAATTCTCCAATAAGAGACCAGATAATGTTTTGTCCCAGAGTCGGGTAAATGTTATCTCTCTCATCGACGTCGAATTCATCGATAATACTGTTAACTGCTATTCCGGGTTTTTTCGATATTTTATTGAGTACCGAAAGCGCTCTACGTGTATAGGGAAGACCGTCACCGTAATCGACCAGGTCAAAGGCTTCAAATTCCATTCTCATAAGCGTGTGTTTATCGCCGCATACCAATATTTCTTTTTTCCTTTCGCCGGTGCCCGGCCCACCCAGTAGTTCTCCACTTGGTGGCTCATCAAACAGCGTGACATCCGGTATGTATTTATAATTCTGTTCGGGTCGCTCAAGCGTCGGTTTGAAGCCTACCCCGTCATACTTTTTATATTCAGGATCATAGACACTGTATGGAGAATGAAAAAAAGGTAAATACTGCCCCGGAGTTTCTCCCTCTCTGTGCCGACCTCCCGAAGTATAAAGAATGCTTACTTTTTCGGAAAACGGTCGAAGTATAGAAGGGCAAATACGACCGATGAATTTCTCCCCGTCCCAGATGATGCTATCACCAACCTTGTATTGAAAATGGCAGGGATGACGAACTTCATCATTGTCGAAACCAAGCACGGTAGCTTTGACTTTAAACATTGAATTCCTCCTGTTGCTATTTACCTGCAGAAAACGATACGATACCGGATATAATAATCTACTCGACTCATAAACGCAAAATTCACTGAAATTTGATGTTTATTCCGAAAGAATGGAAAAAAATATTCTCGAACCTGGAAAATGCATCCTGAGTAAATTAGGGCAGTGATTATGAAAGATAAATCGGAAAATAATCCTATCGAGTTGATATTTCATAATATCCACGACCACGGTACAGATATCGGTGACATGTGGATGGCTGAGATAGAAAAACGTTCGGGTGGTAAAGTAGTTTTTACCACAACTATCGGTGATGATCCCAATCTACTCAAAGCGGCTGATGTTGTTCGCGACGTACCAGCGTCTACCGAGCTTTATCCTTTACTCAATCTTGTACAAATCCCCCTTATGTTTCCAAATTCTACGGTCGGTAGTAAAGTGATATCCCAGCTTTATGAAGAATTTCCGGAACTACATAGGGAGTTAAACGACGTAAAAGTGGCAGGAATCGGAATCGGAGCGCAGATGGCAATATTTTCTTCCATTGCTTATAAAAAAATACTTACTCTGGAGGATCTTGTCGGTGCCAGAATCAGATCAATCTCGATAATGGACGATGTTTTTAAAGTATTGGGAGCTATTCCCCGGCACGTTGGCTGGTTTGATATGGGCAAGCAGTTAAAGTCCGGCGAACTTGATGCTGCACTTCTCGGTATTATTCCCGCTTATATGTTCAAACTTGCTGATGATGCAGCCCCATACTGTACCATAACCGGTGAAAAATCCATTACCATGCACCCTATGCGTATCTACATGAAATGGGACACGTGGAACAGATTGCCTGATAGAATTCGTGACGTGGTTGACGGAATAGGCCCGTCCGGTGCGAATTGCTGGTATGCGGTACAAAACGGTAATGATTCGGATTCTCACTTGGTAGAAGCCCTTGAATATTTCAGGCAAAAAGGTGAAATTATATCTATTACAGCAGACGAACTGGCTGGATGGGAAAGAATAATACAGCCCGTAATAGATTCTATACTGGATGAATACGAAAGTAAGGGTCTTCCTGCCAGGATTTTTATCAACAGAATGAGAGAGCTTGCAGTTAAATATTCGTAATAAATAGGTTCTCCGACTATTTAAAAGTAACCTGTGGAGGTAGACTATGGATTTGAAATTGACTGATAAGGTAGCTCTGGTAACCGGGACAGCAAGCCGGATAGGCTATGGTAAAGCAATAGCACTTACTCTAGCAGAGGAAGGATGCCACATTATCTCTGCCGATAAAGATATCAAAGGTGCCGAACAGACCGCCGACGAAGTAACCGCAAAAGGACGGAAAGCGCTGGCAATTAAGGTCGACGTGAGAAACCGCAACGAGGTTGACAACATGGTTCAAAGAGGGCTTGATGAATTCGGCAAGATAGATATTCTGGTAAATAATGCCGGAGTAAGCAGTAAATGGAAACCTTTCATGGAAATGAATCGTGCAGACTGGGACTACGACATAGGAGTTAACCTGTACGGACAAATGAATGTCGCCCAGGCAGTTCTCCCGCACATGGTTTCACGAAAATCCGGCAGGATAATCAACACTTCCGGTGGACAGGGGATACCCGGGATTTCACTCTACGGCGCATCCAAAGGAGCGGTAGTACAGTGGACGAAAGCTCTCGCCAGAGAGGTTGCCCCTTTCGGTGTCATAGTATCCGTATATTCACCGGGTCTTGGTGCTACCGGACTTACCGAGGACGACCCGCGTGAGTTGGAAAGCCTGGCAACAGAACATTTACTGGGAAGGCTTTGCACTCCTGAGGATGTCGGCAATCTTGTCGCCTTTATGGCTTCTGAGAAAAGTAGTTACTTTGCTTCAATATTCGATGGATAAACAAATCAGTTTTTCAGGAGGGCGTTTATAATGACTGAAAAAATAACCGCTTTTATATGTCCTTATTGTGAAAACGAATACACAACGGCTAACGCAATACGGGCACATTTGGAGAAAGACCATTTCCCTCCGGATAAAGAGAATCAGGTCTGGGGACGTGAAATATATCCTCCTCCTAACGGAGCGGCATTCATAGATGCCGACGTCATGAAGTGCGTCGGTTGCGGACTATGTGCCGAAGCCTGCTCTATGCAGCATTTTGGTGTGATAAACAAAGACTTCGCGAGAATATACATCAGAAAGTTTCTTTTACCTCTGCCAAAAGCAATCGTAGTAACCTGCAGTCAGTGCCAGGAAGAAGAAAGATTATGTCAAAAAGCGTGCCCCGTATCACCTCCGGCTATATTTTTTGATGATACTACACTTCACATAATCATTGATAAAGAAAGGTGTACCGGATGCCTGTTGTGCCGGGATGCTTGTGGCACTGAAGCGATACGGTATAATCCCGATATTTCAGATACGCCGTTGGTATGCGATCTTTGCGACATAAACAACACCGGTGAAAGGAATCCACAATGTGTACAGATTTGCCCGATGTCCGCTCTTTATTTTCATGACCAGAATGAACGGGGACGACCGCTCAGAGACAGTTTCAGGAGGAGTGCCGATGATAAAGCCAGTATGGTTGCCCGGAGACTTTATCCGCTAACGAAAGACAGCCTGGCATTCCCCGTCTGGGAGCCGTAATACCCTTGAGGGAGAAGAAAACAATGGATGGGATTAAGTTCAAACTACTCGAAGTAAACCTGTCGACAGGTGAAACTCAGACACTTGATGTTACAGAAACCGTCGAAACGTACTTCGGCGGGAACGGTCTCGGAAACAAACTGATCTGGGATCTCGTACCACAAAAAGTCGATCCATTGAGCCCGGAAAACATCCTCCACATCGGTGTGGGACCGATAACAGGACTGGTCGGTACAAAAGTCAGTTGTTCCTTTATTTCACCCCTGACAGGCTGGGCTGGTGAGGCAACAGTATCGGGTTATTTGGGTGATGAAATCATGAGATCAGGTTTTAATGCCGGAATATTAATAATAGGAAAATCTTATAAGCCTGTATACCTCTATATCTATAACGACAGCATTGAGATCAGAGACGCTGCGGATCTTTGGGGAAATTATCTTGTCAGAACGGAAAACACACTAAGAGAACGACTCTATCGCGAAACCGGCCAGGAATTCGGAACACTCTGTATCGGACCAGCCGGGGAAAACCTGGTACGCTTCGCCAGTGCCAGCACAGAAAATGTACACAGTGCTGCAAAAGGGGGTATTGGCGCTGTATTCGGTTCGAAAAATCTTAAAGCCGTAGCTATTAAGGGGACTGAAACTTTTCCTTATGCGGATCATAATCAGGTATGGCAGCTTAAAAAACGATATGCGATGCATCCTGCTACTGCGGTACAGAAAAATCCCGGCTGGGCAAGGTTCGGTGCCAACGGAGGAATGCGTGCCTTGCTTAATTATGGCGGGGATACTATCAAAAATGGTCATCTGTCATGGGATCCAGTAGCAAATCGAAGTGACCATATCGACCATGAATTGAGTTATCGCGTCTGGATCGATGGCTGCCCGGGGTGCGCTACTCCCTGTTTTATGCCGTATTTTAAAAATACCGCCCATGGGGCTTTCAGTGGTGAATTAAGACACGGTAATACGGCAGGTCTATGCGGTAACGCGATGATGGGATTCAACGAGGTACAGGAAATCAACTCCTTGCTTGAAGAACTGGGAGTGGATGCGGAAGACATACAGGGACATATAGCGTTTGCCATGGATCTCTATGAAAACGGCATCATTACAAAGGAAGACCTGGGAGGAATCGATCTGAAATGGGGAGACCGTGATTCGACGATAGAATTCATGAAAAAGATCGTATACAAAGAAGGACGCGTACCATCCCTTTTTGCCGAAGGTTATTGGCATGCTGTTGAAAGTCTCGGTTCTGAATCAGCCTGGTACGCATGGCATTCCAGCACAAACAGCTCAATTCCGCGGTACGATGTTCGAAACAGGAAAATCGGTAACGGACTAAATAACGGAACGGGACACGGAGGAGGAGCTGGCTTATTTGATTCTGCGACTATGTGTCTTTTTTCAGCATTTGCCTTCTATCCTATATTCGGGCAACCGGATGAGCTTTTCAGGATATTTTCTACAGCAGCCTGTGGATGGAATATGACCACGGAGCAAATAAACACTGTTAACAAACGAAATGCCTACCTCAGCAGGTGTGTGAGTCTCAGGAACGGTTTTCATCCAGAGAAAGATGAATATTTACCTCCCCGCGCTTTCGAAGAACCGGTCACTGACAAATACGGAAATACGTGGGTCTGGACAAAGGATGAATGGGAGGATGCGAAAAGGAAATACTATACGGGATTCCTCAATTTATCTGAGAGGGGTTTACCTCTAAGAGAAGAAATTTCTAAACTAGGTCTGGATTTTGTCATCCCAATACTTGAATCGGTGGATGCGATTGCCTAGCAGTTTTGCGATGCATGTAAGCACCATTGATTTCCAATCAAAAAAGGGAGAGGTACAAAACTCTCCCTTTACACATTTTTATCTTCAAAATACTACGATGTTAACTCTTTTACTTTCGAAATAAATGAAGGCAGGACAGTTTTCCAGTCACCGACAACACCATAATGCGCCATTCTGAATATATTAGCTTCCGGATCCTTATTTACCGCGACAATAGTTTTCGCCCCGGAGCATCCGGCCATATGCTGGCTTGCTCCTGAAATACCCACCGCAATATACAATTCAGGAGACACAATCTTTGCTGTTAGACCTATCTGTGCCTTGTCGGGAATCCATCCAGCATCACAGGCAGGACGAGTTCCACCAACGGCACCCTTTAGTATAGCTGCGAGTTCTTCAAGCTGTTTAAAACCTGCGTCACTGCCGACACCTCTTCCGCCAGCTATTACTACTACAGCGTCTTCCAGTTTAATGCCTTCCACATCTTCCTTAACTTTTCCAATTACTTTGGTCCTAACCATTGAAACATCCAGATCAGCAGCTATGTTTACCACTTCAGCATTTCTTGAATCATCTTTCTCAAGGGGAGTCATTGACTTCGCTCGAACTGTAACAATCTGTGGATCGGTACCGGTAACAAAAATCCCCTGGGCATTTCCT
>DUFA01000150.1 GCA_011191975.1 Dehalococcoidia bacterium | reverse complement strand
TCACTGTGTTTATGCCTTCTTCTTTCAGGTGATTTATAACGTGGGAAATCAGTTTCGTTCCGTATCCCTGTCCCCGTAAATCTTTCGAAATCTGAAACGCGCACAGGTAGGCTTTATCTTTGCCATTGGCAAAATCCGTGTCATCCAGCGACTTGAAGACAAACAATTCGCCTGCCAGTCTGCCGTCATCATCATACGTCCAGAATTCTGCGTTATCATTCTTTATGTTCTCACAGAAAAATGATGAGGTAGGACGCATATTGTCGGTAGTTTCGCCCCACAATGACAGCATTTCATCTTCGTTTGCCTGCCTGATAAACATTCCGTGTCACCTGTGTAAATGTAGGTTACCTGTTAATTATACCTTCGAAAATCTCCGGCTGTAAGGTCAAGGTGCGAAGATTTGTCTGCACTTTTCGGTAGTAGATGTAATCCGTGTTTTTCTGGATACCGTTTTTCAACGGTATGGTTTAATAATGCATGGCATGCGAAGCATGGGTCAATCTCGTGTTATAATCATTGAGTGCAGCGAACAGGATGTACTATGGATGAAAAAAGTCTTGAAATACTGGAATTTCCCAGGATAAGAGAAATACTGGCGGGATATACTTCTTTTCCTGTCGGGAATGAACTAATGCGGCAACTTGTTCCGCTGGCCGACTTCGATACCGTAGAGAAGCTGCTTAAGGAGTCGGAGGAAGCGCGGTACCTGCTTTCGATCGACCGGGAATTCTCTATCGGTGATGCTCATGATATCCGGGAGATGACCGCCGCTGCCGCTCTTGGCAAGATTCTCGAACCAGCCATTCTGGTCGAGATCCAGCAGACTTTATCGGTGTTCCGGCAGGCGCGTGCCGGGCTGGCGCAGGTGGCGACTGAAGTCCCTCTATTATGGCAGATTGCCAAGGACATCAAACCACTTTCCGATGTTGAGAAACAGATCACTCACTGTATATCACCGGGCGGTGAAGTGCTGGACAGGGCATCGACCAAGCTGGCGTCGGTCAGGAGAAGACTGCGAGATACCCGGCATTCCCTGCGTGAAAAACTGGAGTCGATTATCAGGGAACCCGGCGTGCAGAAACTGATACAGGAACCGATCATCACCGAGCGCGAAGGGCGGTACGTCATTCCGGTGAAAAATGAGATGCGAAGGGATATCGAGGGTATAACCCATGATGTCTCGAATACCGGTGCTACTGTTTTCGTGGAACCATGGGCAACAATAGAGCTGGGAAATGCTATCAAGGAACTGGCGACCGAAGAAAGGTACGAGATAGAGAGAATTCTACGAGAACTCAGCCAGGCGGTAGGGGTTTATGAGGAAGAAATACAGCAGAACACAGCCCTCCTGGCGGAACTGGACGTAGCACTGGCAAAGGGAAGATACTCCCGCACTGTTAAAGCGTCGATACCGGAACTGGTCGCTTTTTCATCCGACCGGGAAAATAACGGTGGCACGTTTATCAGGCTTGTCGAAGGTCGGCATCCCCTGCTGGGGAAGAATGCCGTTCCTCTTACCGTTGAGGCAGGTAAAGAATATTCCACACTCGTTATCACCGGTCCCAATACCGGCGGTAAAACAGTGGCCTTAAAGACAATCGGGCTGATGAGTCTGATGGCACAGGCTGGTATTCCCATTCCGGCTGCACCGGAAACACGCCTGCCGGTGTTCGATGGTGTGTTTGCGGACATCGGTGACGAACAGAGTATCGAGCAGACACTGTCGAGTTTCAGCTGGCATGTTGGCAATATCGTTCGCATTATAAAACACACCACACCCCAGAGCCTGGTTCTCCTCGATGAACTTGGTACCGCGACCGATCCGGCGGAAGGTTCGGCGCTTGCCCGTGCCGTGCTGCTGTATTTCCTGTCTAAAAGGGTGATTACGATTGCGACTACGCATTACAGCGACCTGAAGGTATTCGCTCACCAGACAGAAGGGATGCAGAATGCTTCCTTCGACTTCGATCCCGTTACACTAGCGCCAACCTACAGGATTACCCTGGGAATACCCGGAGGAAGCAATGCCCTGGCAACGGCAGGCAGACTTGGAGTCCCTGCTGAAATTATTGAAGAAGCCCGGAACATGATTTCTAAGGGCGAACTCGACCTGAATATCACCCTTTCGGAAATCATGACTGAGAAAGACAAGATTACCGAAGCCAGAAAACAGATAGAGAAGGAAAGCCTAGAGATAAAGTCGCGTAACGCGGAATTGGAGAAGAAACTGGCGGAAGTACGGGAAGCCGAACGGAGTATCATACAGGAAACCAGGGACAAGATAGTGCGTGAAGCGGCTGAACTTCACCGCGAGATTCGTAAAGCTGAAACCGACCTGAGAAAAATGAAGACCGCAGAAGCGGCGAAAGCAGCGAAAAGAACACTGGCGGAAACTCGGGCACGACTTGATGGTGAAGAATGGTCGTTGAAATCCTTGCCTTCGTTAGATGATGACATTAGCGTCGGAGATACTGTTTACCTGGAGGGAGTCGATCTGCATGGAAAGGTTACGGCGGTTAATGAAGGTAATGGTGAAGTGGAAGTACGGGCAGGCCAGCTTAATCTGAAGGTTCGTCTTGACAGTGTGAAGAAAGTCCAGATTGAAGGTGGAAAGATAAAGCGAAGAACGGCATCTGTTACAGTTCCATCGGCGCCTATCGTCAGGGGAGAACTGGACCTGCGCGGAAAACGGGCTGACGAAGTGGAAGTTGCCCTGGATGGATACTTGAACGATGCGGCATTGTCTAACCGGAATGAGGTAGTGATCATTCACGGTGTTGCGACAGGAACCGTCCGACAGATCGTCCGCGACCTGCTCTCCGTGCATCCGCTGGTCAGGAATTTCAGGCCGGGAGTCCAGGGTGAAGGCGGAGAAGGCGTAACTGTAGTCAGCCTGTAATCTATGAACCATGAAAGAATATTATGTTAAGCGTTCTAATATGTCCTACTTTCTTGATCGGCTTGAAGAGGACGTAGAGTCTGTTTCCTCCTCGGTATACTTGCCACCGGATCTTTCTGTAAATGATATCCAGCAGATAACCCTTTCTTCTCTTCCGGATACGATCATCGAACTGGCTGCCGGTTCGTTAACCGGTGCGGTGATTTTCACCGGTAGGGAAAGTAATACCCTGGTGTTTCCCCCGTTTCTTCTGAAAGAGAAAGTGATTTTCTCTGATTGTACCACCGAACCGCTCAGGGAATTAGTGGCGAAGGATTTCATTGTCGGCCTGGTGCTGGTGCATCTCGGTACCTATGCGGTGGGAGTCTGCAAGGGTGATGTGCTGGTATCGAGCAAAGTCGGTACCGGGCTCGTTCATGGTCGTACTCGTAAAGGTGGATCGTCCTCCCAGCGTTTCCAGCGGCGAAGAGAAAACCAGGCGAGGGAGTTCCTGGAGAGAGTATGCGGACATGCCCGGGAACATCTTCAACCTTATGAAAAAACATTGGACTACCTTGTTTATGGAGGACCTCACCAGACCGTGCTTCAACTGCAGAAAGAATGCCTGGTACTTAAAACGTTCGAAGACAGGACCTTACAGACGATCGACGTGCCTGCCCTCAAGCAGAAAGTGCTTGAAGCCGCAGTGACACGTGTATGGTCCAGCAGGGTGATTGAGTGGGGAAATGAAATAGAGGAAGTATAACTCCCTCTATTTCATTTGCTAGGACTACGTTCCGTACACCATCGAGTCTCTCTTCATCTCAAGGAAGAAGAGATGGGTTCTTTCGGTTGAGATGAGCATACCGAAAAAGTTGCCGGCGCCGACTTCACTTATCTGCTCCCTGGCGTTGGTATAGAATTCAATCGCATCTTTCTCGAGTTTGATACCGATATCGATTGCTTCGAGAGCGGTCGCATCCACCTTATCATCGCCTACTTCGGGGACGACAAGGCGGCCGATCTTCTCTATTTCCTGGGTTATCTCTTCTTTGAAATTACCTTTCCAGTCATGAGTAGACCAGACAGCCATATCAGCTGCCTTTACTTCCTCTATCATCTTGATGTGTCCGCGTTCCGCCCTGGCAAGCATTTCGAAAATTTCCTTTGCACCGGGATCCTTCACTTTCGCTGCAGCTTCTTCGTATACTCTCAATCCCTCCTGTTCCGTCTCTATCGCTTTATCAAGAATTGCGCTGGCTTTTTCTAAGTCTGATGTCATTGGCCACCTCCAGCCTTTATTTTACTTCAGTCTATCCTTATGGATGACACATGTGAAACGACTTTAGTCACAGTACTCCATTACTTATAGCAGTGCCTGGTAAACCAGCCGTTCGAAATCCTCAATGTAAAAATTATCCGGCATCATCAGGTGACCGAACGTTTGAGTGAAGCAGATAGCTACCAGGTCCTCGCGTGGATCGGCAAAGAAGGTAGTTCCGGCGGCGCCGCCCCAGCCGAACGTGCCGGGTGAACGCATTATCGGATCGGGGCTAGTTCCCCGGTAGACACCGACTCCCATTCCAACTCCGAATCCTGGTTTGAGCAGTGGTATGACCATGTCGCCGGTATGGTTTGATGTCATGATTTCAATGGATTTTCTGGAGAGTATCCTTTCACTACCCAGTTCACCTTCGTTAAGCAGCATTTGACCGAATCGGGCATAATCAGCGGCGGTCGACAGTAATCCACCCATATCTCCGCCTGCGCCGAATAAAACCTTCGGGCCTTTTACCTTTTCACTGGTCTCGGCTTTGTCATAGACAGCCAGGTGCCAGTTACCACCCTCAGGAGAGGGCTGGTAGCAGGTCGTGAACCGGTCGAGTTTACCTTCATCAAGGTAGAAGGATGTATCGTTCATGCCGAGTGGTCTGAAGATTCGCTCATGGTAAAATTCTTCGAGTGATTTTCCGGTAACCTTTTCAATGATCACGCCTATCACCACGAAACCGGCGTGGTAGACAAAATCGGTTCCCGGTTCGAAACTCAAAGGAATCGACGCGTGGGCTTCGACTCTTTCCAGGTATGTCTTCCGGGGTGGTCGGTCAAGCGATGCAGCCAGGTCCCAGCCTGATTCCTCAATGGCTTCTTTGTACTGCATTGCAATCCTTACTGTAGTTCTGTCCGGAGTTGCCAGGCCTGTCGTATGGCGGAGGCAGTCGCGGATTGTGATTTCACGCTTTGCCGGCTTGAGTGGCAGCATTGCGCCGGGTCCGGCGTTTCTCGGGGGCGATCCCGATGAGATTAAGACGGGATTCTTGAAGGCCGGGATGTATTTCGATACCAGGTCGTCCAGGTCCAGCAAACCTTCCTCACAGAGCATCATCACGGCGGTGCCGGTGATCGGTTTGCTGTTCGAGTAAAGCCTGAAAATGGAGTCTTTTCCTGCCGGTTTCCGGGTATCAAGATCAAGGTAACCGTGAGTTTCGTAGCTGCCTATCTTCCCTTCACGGGCAATAAGCGTTACTATATTCGGGACTTTTCCCTCATCGACATATCTCTGCATGGTCTGGTTGAGAAGTTCAACTTTTTCAGGATCGAGCCCCGCTTCTTCAGGGCTGGTAACTGGAAGTATATTGTTATCGGACATCTGGTCTCCTTAATAGATTTTTTAGGCGTGTATGTATTATAGGCAGGTCGGGATAAGGCGTCAATTGCAGTCCGTGATATATGTTATAATTGCCTGCCGGAGTTCCAGTAAAGAGGTATACGTATGAAGGGATTGGATTTATCAAAGAAGTATTATTTTGAGTGTATAAAACCGATTATTCAGGATAAGCTTCCAGAAATAGCTGGTGAATATGCGGCTACCTTGATCGGTTATGGTTCCGATGTCATCGGTAACGATGACGAGATTTCCAGGGATCACGAATGGGGACCACGGTGTCATATTTTCCTTTCAGAACAAATGCATGAGAAATACGATTTAATTCTGGACAAAATACTCGATGAAAATCTGCCCCTTAAGTTCGAAGGGTTTCCAACCCGCTTTACCTTTACCGAGCACTGGGGAAGTATACCCTCGAAAGATGGTACCGGATATCACCACGTAGTGATTACCACACCGCAACGGTTCCTTGAATTAACGATCGGTGTTCCGGGAGTGCCTGAATCGGATATCGACTTGTTGGCTGTATCTGAACAGAGACTCCTTGAATTTACGTCGGGAAAGGTATTCGAGGACTTTACCGGTGAACTGACGGCGCTTCGTGAAAAACTGGCATACTTTCCCGACGATGTCTGGCGGTATCGAATCGCCTATTCGCTGTCCGATATCGGTTGTGATGACAGTCTGATATCTTTGTGCGGACAAAGAGGTGACATCATCTCAATGCATCTGAATGCCGCCAGGACAGTAGAGAAAATAATGAGACTGGTATTCTTATTGAATAGAACGTATGCTCCTCTCTATCCAAAGTGGCTGCACAGGAATTTTATGAAACTGCCGGAAATAGCGTCGGATATCGAGAAACCTCTGCTCATAGTGCTGGAAGAGAAAGAATATCAGCCTAAAATGGAAGCCTTGAAACTTATCTATGAAAAAATACTGACGTTCATGGAAGACCATAATCTTTGTAAAAAACATCCGGCGGTATTCCAGCGAGATAATTCTGGCATCGACTATGATATCCAGACTTCGTCAAAAGATGTCCTTTCAACAATCGGTGGAGACTTAAAAAGCCGACTTATCGACGGTATATCTCTGGGAGCAATCGACCAGTGGATGTTCAACCAGGATATTATAGTAAATGCAGAACATATGAAATCGTTGCTTCCGGTATACAAAGCCGAACCGTTAAAGAGAAACAGATTGGATAAGCACATATAATTACTACCGATGATTCGTTGCTGCCAGGATACGGTGATCTGTTATTCTTTCGAGACAGTAACTTTTTTTCTTCGATTTCCATATATCAGCGCATAACTTAACGTTAATTATGAAGACGTTCTGTGAAATTATTGACATATTATCTTTATTTCATTTACATTGTTATGTACAAACTGCAGCCGGGTGTATAAATATCAGAATACTCGTTCGCTGTCGGCTTTTATGACCTGATTTGGTATGTTGCGTTATTGAGGAGGAACAGGGAATGAAGGTACTTATCATTGAAGATAATGCAGAGGTGGTTGAAGCAGTGTCACTTTGTTTACAGATTCGCTGGCCGGATGCGGATATTTCGTTTGCATACGGAGGGCTTACGGGAGTCCAGATGGTTGAATCTCAGGCGTATGATATTGTTATCCTCGATATTAATCTACCGGGCATCGATGGATTCGAAGTATTAAAGAGGATACGTTCCTTCTCAACTGTACCGGTCATTATTCTTACTGTCAGAGGATGGGAAGAAGACCAGGTAGAAGGACTGGAACTGGGTGCGGATGATTATATTGTAAAGCCGTTCAGACCAAGAGAGTTGGTATCTAGGGTGAATTCTGTCCTTCGAAGGGTTAATACAGCAGCACTAGGCGTAGAAAACCATACTCTGGTGAGAGGTGCCATTAGACTACTTTTAAATACTAATGAAGTTCAGATGAAAGAAGAAAAAATAAGACTGACCCCTACAGAGTGTAAAGTCCTCTACGCATTAATGAAAAATGATGGTCAAACTCTCAGCAGCAAGATCCTCTTGACTGAAATTCTGGGCAGAGAAGATGGCAATACCGAAATAATTCGTACATATATTCGACGTCTTCGAAGTAAACTTCAAGACTCTCCACCGAGTATTATATTGAATGACCGTGGCGGCGGCTACAGGTTCGTCTCACCCAAGTAGTTGAGTATTTTATATTGACAGGAGGACTGTAAAAATGGCTGAATCCAAATACGGGCACCTAGTAAAGAAAATGAATATGCGTGATACACAGCGTAAAATCGGTGGAAATGCCGACTTTATCAATGGTTTTAGTGGTAAGGATCTGGAGGGATTGGCTCTTAACTTTACCTGGGCAATACATAAGGGACTGGGCGACTGGCATGCAGGTCGTGATCCTCACGTTCACCCGTATGATGAGTGCCTCGTGTTTATGGGACTTGATCCGGATAATCCCGGGTATCTTGGTGCTGAAATAGAGGTGGGAATGGGTGAGGAAGGTGAAAAAGTAATAATTGATTCTCCTACTGCGATTGTGGTGCCGGGTGGTCTGGTACATGGCCCGTTGATCACAAAGAAGGTAGATCAGCCGTATGGTTTCAGCGCCATATGTCTGAATGGAGAACATGAAACCACGTGGCTCGGTGAGGGGTAAGTAATACTGTTATTGACAAGAATTCAACACATGAAGACCGACCGGCAGCTGCTGTCAGCAGACTGCCGGTTTGATTACAGGAGAAATATGCAATCTTTTTATCTCGATGGTGAATGGAGTCTGCGGCAAGCGGGGAAAAACGAATCCATCAAGGCAACTGTTCCCGGTACTGTTCATATGGCTCTTCTCTCAGCCGGGAAAATCCCCGATCTATATTTCGGTGATAATGAGGATAGTCTGCAGTGGATCGGTGAAGTAGACTGGATTTATTCACGGAAATTTGATATTTCGGCAGAATTTCTGGAGAAGAAACAGATAGTTCTCCGATGCGAGGGACTGGATACATTCGCTACCATAAAGATAAATTCACGTGAGATCGCCCGGACCGATAACATGTTTCGCACTTACGAATTCGACATTAAAAAAGCTCTGAAAAAAGGTACGAACATCATCGAGATTCGACTCGACTCTACGATTCCTTATATCAGGAAGCGGCAGACCGAACACCCCATTCCCCTGAGAAGCGGTCCGCATACGATCAGCGGCGGTAACTGGGTGAGGAAAGAGCAATGCAATTATGGGTGGGACTGGGGTCCTTGCCTGCTTACCTGCGGAATCTGGCGCTCTATAATGCTAATTGCATATGATACTGCCCGGCTGGGCGACGTATCGGTCAGACAGAAACACCGGAAATCCGGTGAAGCGACTCTTGATATCCAGGCTTCCATGACAGCTACTGATACTAGTAAGGAGATGACTGTCAAAGTATCGGTATTCAGAGGCACGAAAAGTGTGACTTCCAAAAATGCCCGATTCAGAAATGGTAAAGCGAGAGTCAGGCTGGTCATCGACAAGCCTGAATTATGGTGGCCGAATGGAATGGGAGAACAGGCACTATATGACATTGAGGTAAATCTCCTCGATGGGCGGGGCAACTGTTTGGATACACAAGGAAAACGGATCGGTCTGCGAACACTACGCCTGCAACGAAGAAAAGACAGGTGGGGAGAGTGTTTCCGGTTTATGATAAACGGCATTCCTTTCTTTGCGAAAGGGGCAAACTGGATTCCGGCAGATACCTTCGCACCGAATCTTACTCCTGAAGATTATACCCGACATATCAAAGATGCGGCTGAAGCGAATATGAATATGCTACGTGTCTGGGGTGGTGGAATATACGAGGCTGACCTGTTTTATGACCTTTGTGATGAAATGGGTATCTGTGTATGGCAGGACTTCATGTTTGCTTGTGCTGCCTATCCCTCATTCGATGATTTCTTTATGGCTAATGTCCGTGCCGAGGTCGAGGATAATGTCCTCCGTCTCCGGCATCATCCCTGCATTTCTCTCTGGTGCGGAAATAATGAGATTGAACAGGGCTGGGTTGGCGAAGGATGGGAAGGTAGGCACATGAGCTGGGAAGACTACTCGAAGCTCTTCGATGAAATGATACCGTCGGTAATAAATGAACTCGATCCCAGCCGTGATTACTGGCCGTGCAGTCCTCATACTCCTTATGGAGATAGATCCGATTTCAATGATATCAGATGGGGAGACGCTCATCTGTGGAATGTCTGGCATGGTAAGCAGCCGTTCGAGTGGTATCGTACGGCGATGCATCGCTTCTCCAGCGAGTTCGGTTTCCAGTCGTTTCCCGAACCGAGAACCGTTTACGGCTACACTCGGTTTAAGGACAGGAATATCACCAGTTACGTAATGGAACATCACCAGCGCAGCGGCATCGGCAATACCACCATAATGACCTACATGCTGGACTGGTTTCGAATTCCCTCTGATTTCGAGATGACGTTATGGGCGAGTCAGATTCTCCAGGGCCTGGCGATGAAGTTTGCCATCGAACACTGGCGACGGAATATGTCCCGGACAATGGGTACGCTGTACTGGCAGCTTAACGACTGCTGGCCGGTGGCAAGCTGGTCATCGATAGATTATCACCACAGATGGAAAGCCCTGCACTACATGGCGAAACACTTCTTCTCTCCCCTGCTGGTATCCGGCGTGGAAGATGTTGAAAAAGGTAAGGTAGAGATCCATGTTACCAGCGACCTGCTTGAGAAATGCGAAGGCGAGTTATCATGGGAATTGACCACGGTGAACGGAGAGGTAATTCTGAAAGGAACAAAACCGGTGAATATCACACCAGGTAAAAATATGTGTGTCCATACACTAAACTGCCTAAAGGAGATCACGGAGTACGGCGTACGTAACCTGATACTGTGGCTCGTTCTCAAGGTGGACGGACAAACCGTTTCGGATAACTTCGCTTCTTTCGCAAAACCAAAACACCTTGAATTAAACAAGCCGAATATAGGGTTGGAAATAGCGGATATTGAAGATAAAATACAGGTAACTCTTGCATCAGAAACTCCGGCATTATGGGTATGGCTGGAGTTGGAAGGTATCGACGCGCGATATTCGGATAATTTCTTCCACCTGTGGCAGGATCACCCGGTTTTGGTTGAAATAACTCTAGACAAACGGATTACTCCGGATGAGTTGAGGAAAAGACTGAAGGTACGGAGTCTGGTAGATACGTATCATTAATATACTATTCCATCCCGTTGAAGCTTGTCCCGTACTTGGTACTGGAAACGGGATCCAGTAACTTATCGATAATATAAATTTCTGGATACCGGCTTTCGCCGGTATGGTTTTTTGATTAGAATATACCCATACAGGAAGTCACAATGACGAACAGCATACAGATACGGGAATTCAGCAGAGAAGACCTGGATACGGTTGTTTCACTGATTCACCACGTGGTGGATGTCTCCTACAGGGATGTCTATCCGGCAGGCGCTCTCAACCTGTATAAAGAATTCCATTCCCGTGATAATATATTAAACGATGCCGAAAACGGCTATTGTGTCGTTGCCGAAAATGGTGGACGGATTGTGGGGACGGGCACACTACTCGATGACGGGATAAGACGGGTTTATATTGATCCGTCGTACCAAAAAAGCGGTATCGGCAAGAGAATATACCGGGAACTGGAGAATAAAGCATTACAGGCCGGATTATCACGTCTCGGACTCGGCGCTTCTATTATCGCCAGAGAATTCTGGGAGTCGGTAGGATTCGTATTTAAAGAAGAAGTGGATATTCCCGCCGGTGATGAACAACTTAAATTCTATATGATGAATAAATTATTATCTGGTACAGGAGGATAACGATGGCTTTTCCAAAGGATTTTGTTTGGGGTGCCGCGGCAGCGAGTTACCAGGTCGAAGGCGGAGCTTATGACGATGGTAAAGGGCTGTCCGTCTGGGACATGTTCTGTAAACAGACGGGAAAGATATGGGAGGGAAACACTGGCGACGTTTCCTGTGATCATTATCACCGCTATGAAGAAGATGCAAGATTGATAGGTGAAATCGGGTTGAAGGCGTACCGGCTTTCCATCTGCTGGCCCCGGGTAATTCCGGAAGGTGTCGGGAAGGTCAATGAAAAAGGACTGGATTTCTACGACCGGCTGGTCGATGCCCTGCTGGATAATGGCGTCCAGCCGTGGGTTACCCTGTTTCATTGGGACTATCCCTACAGCCTGTACTTGCGAGGTGGCTGGCTGAACAGAGACAGTTCTGAATGGTTTGCCGAATATACCCAGGTAATTGTCGATAAATTATCAGATCGTGTTTCTCACTGGATGACGCTGAACGAACCACAGGTTTTCATCGATGCCGGTCATCGGGTCGGCAGACACGCTCCAGGCCTTCAATTAGGTTTCCGTGATGTGTTAACCGCCGCTCATAACTCGCTTCTGGCCCATGGCAAATCAGCCCAGGTGATACGAGCCCGGACGAAAAGCAAGCCGATGATAGGCGCCGCGCCTGTTGGAATCACCAAGATACCGGTGACGGATAAACCGCACGAGGTAGAAAATTCAAGAAGAAGGATGTTTTCCATCACGGAAATGAACTGCAGTAGTAATACCTGGTTTGCCGATCCCATGGTTCTCGGTCGCTACCCTGAAGATGGCCTGGCTCTCTTTAGAGATGAATTGCCTGATTTCGATGTCGATGATATGAAGATTATCCGTCAACCGCTTGATTTTTACGGTGTTAACATATACCGCGGTGATGTTATCAGCTCCGATCAACCTGAACCGATCCTCGGAGCTGACGGTCCGGCATTGACCACGATGAACTGGCGGATCACCCCGAAAGCGTTATACTGGGGGCCGAAATTCCTTTACGACCGCTATAAGCTGCCGCTGGTGATTACCGAAAACGGTATGGCGAATATGGACTGGATCCATCATGATGGAAAGGTTCATGATCCCCAGCGTATTCACTACCTTACCGGTTACCTGGGTGAATTACGTAGAGTGATTGATGACGGTATTCCGGTGAAAGGATATATGTACTGGTCGATAATGGATAACTTCGAGTGGGCGGAAGGCTACAAGCAGCGGTTCGGCTTGATATACGTGGATTACGGAACCGGAGAGCGCACTCTAAAAGATTCGGCGTACTGGTATAAAGATGTGATAGCTTCGAATGGCGAGAGTATAGGGAAGTAGCTGGCTGCGTATTATAAACTACTACAATGGTATCTGTTATTCGTCGTAAAAAACGAAGAAATCACCTTTATAACTTCCGCGCCCTGGGAAACCGTCTTTTACCAGTCCGCAAAATACGGTAGAAAAGCCGTACTGTTCAAGGTCATCGATCTTTACCATTCTGATTTCACGTATACTAACTGAAGAAGTCGATGGAAACGGGTCGACATGCGTCCATTCCTCCGGTAAATCCCGTTTTTCACACTTTTCGACAAGGAAGGATATGTGAACGACGTGTGTATCGGGATTCGAAGTTATTCTGTTGGTAACATACAGTAACTCTCTCACTCGAACATCAAGGCCAGTCTCCTCTTTGAACTCGCGGGATACACATTCAGACAGTTTTTCTCTGAGTTCGAGTTTACCTCCGGGAAAAGCCCAGTGCCTTTTTTCGGTTACTTCCTGCTTCACCAGACATGTCTTTCCATTGTCCAGAAGCATCGAAGCAGCTCGTATCATTGGTCTGGGAGTAATGTCAGGATCGGTCATTTTATTTTCTCCTTACTGTTATTACCCCTTTCCGTCCGGTAATAATCTAAAATAAAAAGGATAGAAATCCTATTACTGGAGTCGGGTTGTTGTCAATAGAATCAGCTGTCATTGCGTCAGTGGTGGCGGATGATGTCGATCCGCTTAAGACGGAAACCGCTCCAATTTCATTATCTCATATCTTCTTTCTTTTTTAACCTCATCCCTTGTTACGAATTGTCCCTTCTCCTTAGAAAAGAGAAGGGACTTTCGAAAATACCATATTCATCCACAGTGTATATTTTCTAAAGGACAGGACTATTTTTTAAAGTAGATTACCTCTCAAAGTGACAGTATGGAGAAACAACGATGCGTCACTCGTAGACCCATAAGAAAGATAGAGATGCAGTTACATAGTTACCGGCAGCCTGAAGAACCGTATCGCGTTCTGTGTTGTCTGTTCTGCAAGTGATCCGTTGTCTACACCCGTGATCTCGGAGGTGGCGTTGAGTGATCTCAGCACGTCTTTCGGCACGGCGGTATACCTGTCTTCCCTTCCGTACGATACTGGAGAATCGGTTTCCAGCAAAAGCCTGTCGAGGGGCGCTTCCCTTACCGCCCGGCGGTGCTCGGAGTGATATTCCGTTGCCGGGGTTGCCGATATATAATATCCCTGGGATAACAGGTCGCGCAGCACGCTGGAAGGCCCGGTGTACCAGTGGAAAACAGCGTCTTTTATTCCTACCTTAGTTGCTATCGTCAGGGCGTCTCTCCAGGCGTACCGGCTGTGGATGGAGACAGGTTTTTCATACTTCTTAGCCAGCAGGATAACATCTCTCAGCACTGCCTGCTGCCGCTCTTTCGATGCCAGTGCCCTGACTCTCTTGTGATAGTCCAGCCCTATCTCCCCGATTGCCACCGCTCTGCTGATGTGTTCTTCGATCTGTGACAATGTTCTATCGACTTCGGTATCATCCATTTCCGGCAGTTCCTGAGGATGCAGGCCGAGAGCTGGATACACCGAATCATTGTATTTCTCCGCCAGTTCAAGAACTTTCAGATTCGTCGCGTAGTTGATGCCGACCGCGATAATTCCTGTCACGCCAACTTCCCGGGCTTCTTCAAGTACAGAATCGAGGTTCTCTATTTCATCGAGATGGCAATGCGTATCTATCAGTTTCATTTTCCTTTGGCTATTATAAACGGGCGAGTGTATACCACGCTACAGGAATGCGCGCTACTGATCTGGGTATTATCCGAAATCTGCCGGTTTTTACTCCAGTTTCCTCAAACCGGGCAAAAAAACAATCGCGGATAACGAAGTAAAGATGAGGATAACCGCAAACAATCCGAGAGACCAGGGCGCGCCGATTGTTTCAGCCAGTACTCCTATAATAAGTGATCCCGAACCTCCGAGACCGAAACTGACCATTACAATACTGTTAACTCTTCCCAGGATTGCAGGATCGGTGTAGGTCTGGATGAGGGTGTTACCGCAGGCATCAGCGCCAATTCGACCGATCCCTATGAGTACCATCATGACCATCGATAAAGGCCACATGTCTGAAAATGCAAATATCACCATGGATACTCCCATGCAAATATTGGATATGAGTAATGTAAGGCCACGCCTTCTTGAGGGAAATGATGCGAGTAACAAAGATACCGCAATAGATCCGGCGCCCATCAGACTCATCAGCGTTCCCTGTCCTTCAACTCCGACTTTAAGTATATCTTTGGCGAAGACAGGCATCAGCATTTGAAGCGGATTTACCAGTAAAACGGAAAAAATGAAAAATAATACGACCAGCATAATCGTCCGATTGCCCAGTATGTATTTAAATCCTTCCTTGATATCAATCAGGACATTTTTATTCACAACAGGCCTTGGCGGTATTTTGGGAAGGAAAGAGTTAAAAACAATGGCTGCTACATTAAGTCCTGCCATGATAAAAAAGACGGTACCATAACCAAACGAGCCAATAATATATCCGGCGATAACAGGGATCGTCATTTGAAAGAAACTCATCCCCATGATGTTCAACGAAACAGCGTTCATCAACCGTTCACGGTCTACTATCTCAGGAATGATAGCCCCTCGTGCCGGCATTGAGAGTGCAATCATCGTACCCATCAGTAAACCACTTACCAGTAACACCCACCATGATTCGGGATGAGCCAGAGAAAGATAACCTGTAATATCTGCAACTGCACAACCAAGGTAAATGAACACGAAGCCTGCATGACTGACCAGGATAAGCTGTTTCTTTGGGAATCTGTCCGCAACAGCGCCGCCGAAAAGTGATAGTATAAGTATCGGAGCGGTACTGGCCAGGGTAATAACTCCCAGCATGGCAGTGGAGCCCGTGATCTCATATACAAGGTATGTTTGGGCTACCTGATTCATGCTGAAAGAACCCCATATCCCTATCAGACCCAGGAAGTACATCCGGTAGGCCGGTATTTTAAAAGAACTGATAGTTTTTAGTTGTGAGATTCGCGAGAATAAATTAGTAATATTCATCAACAATGTGCAGCGTGAACCAGCGGTAGTAATTGCATCTCCTGAAATAGTAGATATCTTAGTTGAAATCCTGGGTCATGAGGATTGTAATGAAAGATAACTCTCTTTCATTATCGTAGGTTTCTGAAGATTACGCAAATAATTCAGGAAGCCAAATAATAGAGACATTCCCTTGAAGTTTGTATTGTAACGGTTAAGTCAAACACACATATCACGTATTGCACGACTTTTTACTCCTATGGTAGATCAAAGATCTATATCAGCCTGGTAACCTGATTAATTCGCCGGGAATAGACGCTTTCTGTATATTGCGGATATAGAATGACGGGCTGGTTTCACCGGTGAGTAGGTCCGCACCTGTCTCTTCTGCTAACCGAGATAACTCCTCCATTGTACCGAAAAAGAGTGCGTTGGCTGGACAGGGATCGGTACAGGCCGGTTCACCACCCGACCCGACACAGAGATCACATTTCTGCATAAGCCTGTCAGTCCCGAACTGCGGCACTCCGTAAGGGCAAGCATCGTAGCAGATACCGCAGCCGGTGCATTTTTCACGGTCGACGATCACTATTCCATCTTCCTGCCTTTTCACTATTGCGTCTGCCGGGCAGACTTTCACACAGGCGGGTTCGGCACAGTGCAGGCAGGATAATGAGACGAAGGTACGACTCACAGCAGGAAATTCACCCGACCAGATTTCTATCGTTTTCCGCAAGTGCACCCCCAGTTCGACCTTATTTAAACTTTTACAGGCAACTTCACAGGCATGGCAGCTTATACACCGGTCGGCATCGAAATAGAATCCGTATTGTGTGGTCATCTAACCTCTGCCCCTTTTCGGGGTGGTATCAGCTTTTCTTACTTCAACCAGTGTCTGCTTGGGCATTGCCGTGACCAGCGGATCGAACGCTTTTTCAGGATCTATGCTGTAGAGTCCATTTGTCCCGGCTCCATCCACCAGCGAGTACCCCTGTTTACCGAGTTCATCACAGCCCTGCCACCAGCCCTGCAGACTCATGACCACGTCAGGACTTATGCCGGGGAAATATTGAGCCCGTACTTTCATCGAACCGTGCGGCGATTCCACTATTACCCAGTCGCCATCTTCTATCTCGCGCTCCTTGGCTGTCTTCGGATTGATATGCAGCCATGGATCGGGCTGAATCTCACGCAGATATGGTATGTTTCTCAGCCAGCCGGCGTTATATACCTCTGACGTGTGAGTATCGGACAGGACAAGAGGATATTTTTCAAGCAATTCAGGTGTGGCAGTCGGACTTTCCGGAGGTTCTACCCATTCTGGTAATGGGTTGTAGCCGTTTTCTTCGAATGTCGTGTTGTAAATAGCTACCTTTCCCTGGGGAAGGTACGGCGCCCGTGAAAGGCGGGGACTGGGTGTAGAGAACATCATTTCATACTTTTCGTATTTCGATTTTACACCCTCATAGACTATTCCCGTCGGATGTTTTCTTAACTCCTCCATGGTGATTCCGAAGTTCTCCAGCTGGTTATTCATGCAGTCTTCGATGCTGCCATTCCAGAAATCATCGCCGTATCCCATTTTAACACCAAGGTCGAGCCAGAACTCGTAGTCCGATTTATAGTCACCCATTCGCTCCACTACCTGGTTTCTTGCCATCAGCCAGTTTCCCATACCGCCTTCGAAGGGGTGATCTGACTCATACATTGTGGCTACCGGTATCACGATATCAGCCCACGGCATGGAAGCGTTCTGCATAACGTCCACGACCACGAAGAATTCCAGCTTTTCAAGCGCTTCTATCACTCTCCGGGTTCCCCGGGTGATAATCGTCGGCTGAGTGCCGGGTGCGATGATGGCCTTAACCGGGTACGGTTTTTCCGTGAGGATACTGTCCAGGCACCTGTAATAGGCGGATGAAGTACCCTCGATGAACGGCTGAAAGCAGGTCGGGATCTCAGGTCCAACCAGTTTATCCACTATTTCCTGCGTGTATCGTTCCCTCAGGTGTACCGACTTGACCCGCGGCATGTTGGGATTGAATGTCGGGGCAAGGTTGCAGCCGGGTCTGTCCAGGTGGCCGGTAATTGCTATCAGTATTGCTACAGCCCGGACGGCGTTGTTCGAACTTACTGCCTGGTCGAAAGCATTTCCCGCGTAAATGCAGGCGGCTTTCGTGTTCGCATACAACCTTGCCACCTCTCTTATCTGCTCTGCCGAAAGACCGGTTATAGTCTCTCCCCATTCAGGGGTGTATTTCTGTATATGCGGTACGAGTTTGTCGAATCCGTAGCACCATTTATTCACAAATTCCCGGTCGTACAATGTCTCGTTGATAACCACATTAAGCATTGACAGGGCGAGAGCCCCGTCTGTACCCGGTCTGACAGGCATCCAGATGTCCGCTTTGGCGGCGTCCGGCTGCATCTGGGGTTTTATCACTACTAACTTAGTACCCCTGTCTTTCGCATTCAGAATTCTCTCCAGGCCGCCCTGGGGCGTACCGGAATACACAGGATTACCTCCCCAGATGATAATACAATCGGCGTTATTATAATCTGGTGCCAACATAGACACTCCCAGCGTATAAGCAAAGCCGAACGCACGCTGGACAGCGCATATACCGCTGTGACCGTAGTTCGGACTGCCGTGAACGACCAGGAAACGGTAAAGGTAATCGCTGTAGCTTCTTCGTGCCGGTGACAGTATTGCCAACGATTCCGGACCGTATTTTTCCTTCTGGTCGAGTAGTTTCGCGGCGATGATATCGAGAGCTTCATCCCAGCTTATTTTCTCGAACTTGCCCTCGCCTTTTTCACCAATACGTTTTAACGGGTATTTTAATCTTTGAGGAGAGTATAGCCACTGTGCCGAAGCGAATGCCCTCGGACACAGTTTACCACTGTTACGGGGAGATTCCTCCATCCCTTCTACCCTGACAAGCCTGCCGTCTTTGACGTAGCAGTAGATTCCGCATCCCATAGTAGGTCCGCAGAGAGAGCAGAAGGTAGGTATCTTTTTCTCGTTTGGATTAGTCATTTTCTGTATCTTGGATCAGTCCGGTGTGAAAAGTGATATAATTTTATCCCTTGCTTCCCTGTATTCAGGCTCCGACAGCTTAACGCAAGCTTCAGGTTTAACTATTCCGCTACGCAGGTCGGCAGCAAATGCCAGGCAGGTTGGATAGCCGCATTCCTTGCAGTTAGTACGGGGAAGCATTTTGTATATTTCAAATACTGGAGGGATTTTTCTTTCAGTGTAACTGGGTTCGATGTTGTCCTTGTCACTCCATACCTTGTTTACCAGGTCAACGACCTCTTCTATAATACCCGATACATCCGAAGGATCGGCGACCATTCCCAGCTGGATTTCGTGAGGGCGGAAAGCGTATCGCTTTCTGTTGCTGAAGCCTATTAATATACTGTTTTCATGGTCGTAAATGGTATCGTCGAGAATGGAGTTCAGGTACGGAAATGCAGGGCTGATGTCCATCGGCAGCATCACGCGTAATCCGTATCGACCGCTGCCAAATGAGTGATGATCTTCGATTAATTCATGCTGGTAGTCGGTAATTAATGTCTCTGGCTTACTCACGATTTTATTATAGCCTGAAGATAATTATTTAACAAAATCTTTGCTTATCTCTTTTCCAGCTTCGAACCACCGGAGATGTTAACGTCACCCATCTTCGGTTCGCCGGTGTAATATAATTCGGAGCCGCCTGTAAGAACGGTATCCAGCCGTCCATTTATATTGAAAGAGGACCTCCCACCTCCGTCGATATTGATATCGGCGTTGTTTACAGGGAATTCATCGAGAGTTATCTCGCTTCCATCCGAGCTTCTCACCATCAGGTCTCTCCCGGAACCGGAAAGGGTTACCATACTGCCGCTCGAGATACCGAATCCTACATCGCCTGATACAATATCACCTGTCAGTACACTCCCTCCGGTAAGCGTGACAGAAAAGGTTTCATTTGAGTTGAAACCTGTTATTACAGCTTTGCATCCACTCGATAGGTTGATTCCCTTTATTCCAGGCATTGAGATTTCCACTCTCAGGGTAGTTGGGCTTATGCTCCCGCCAGAGGTGCCAATCTTGAGAGTATTACCTGTCTTGTTAATATCCAGGTATTTAAGGATGTTATCATCAGTCGTAATTTCTATCTTGTAGGATTGAGACTGCTTAACGGTTAATGCGAATCCATTTTCAACTTCTATCATCGTGAAACCGGTATAATCATAACTCTCGGTTTCCAGTTTCTCTGAACCTACGATTTCACCTTCGCAGCCTGTAAAGACAGCCGAAAGGATGAATATTGTACTAAGTAAAAATACAAGAATTCTTTTCATAAACCGTGTGTCCTCCTGATGGGTATCAATCAATAACGTGTCATCCTAAGGACGACGAAGAAGGACGAAGGATCTCCTCCAATATTCAAATGAGATTCTTCGGTCGGTCTTCTCCCTCAGAATGACGCAGCACTCTATTTTCGAAACAATGACAGTTTTTTACTCTGTAAATCACTATATCATATGTTCCTGGCTGATAGAGAGAAAATCGTGAAACAGCCCGGAGTTATGAATTTAAGTATGTTTTGCTTGACATGTCCAAAAGGTAACGATAGACTATACACACTCATCTCGTATAGGTGTGAATGAGTTGAAGTGCCCACACTGTCAGGCTGA
>DUFA01000015.1 GCA_011191975.1 Dehalococcoidia bacterium | reverse complement strand
TGGAGGAGTGCGGCCGCGCCCTGGTGCCCGGTCCGCTGGTACCGACGGTAGTCCACGTGGGGCATACCATCCTGGCGGCAGGCTCGGACGAGATGAAGCAGGATATACTGCCGAAGATGATTAACGGCGAATTGATACTTACACTGGCGTTCCTGGAAACCAATGGCAGTCTCGAAGCATCCGGGATGACGGTGACGGCAAAGCAATCAGGTGATAATTACGTGATAAACGGGACAAAGCTGTTCGTGCCCGATGCTCATGTTGCCGATTACCTGCTTTGTGTTGCCAGAACAACCGACGGTACGAACAAGGAAGAAGGAATTACCCTTTTTCTTATAGATACAAAAGCAGAAGGTGTCCAGATAGAAGTGCTCAAGACGATGACAGGAGAAAAGCTTTGCGAGGTGGTATTTAATGACGTGGCTGTATCGGCAAATGACATTATCGGCGAACCGGACAAAGGATGGCCGATAGTTGAGAAAATGAAACATGAAGCAGCAGTTGCCGAAGCTGCCTGGATGACAGGTGGAGCTCGCTGGGCACTCGATACTACGATAGATTATGCTAAGGAAAGAATTGCCTTCGAGAGGCCGATAGGCAGTTTTCAGGCGATCCAGCACAAACTCGCAAATATAGCACTCGAGGTCGAAGGCTCGACATCGATTATGTATTATGCGGCCTGGGCAATATCGGAGAATCAGCCCGATATACCGATGGCGGCTTCGATGGCGAAGTCATGGTGCGGAGAGACCTACAAGCATGCTGCTTTTGACGGCGTCCAGATTCACGGCGGTATCGGATTTACCTGGGACCATGACATGCACCTTTATTTCAAGAGAGCAAAGTCAGGTGAGGTGAATTTCGGCGACAGTGACTACCACCGTGAAAAAGTGGCGAAATTGCTCGAAATATAATTTTCATGTTTCGTGTATAAACAGATTCAAATATAATAGAGAGAATATGCAAGGAGGAATTGAAGTGTCAATCGATTATGTTAAAGAAGGTCATATAGCCACATTCACCATCAATAATCCGGAAGTAATGAACGCATTGACCCCAACCCAGGTGGCGGAATGGACGGACGCGTTGATAGACTTCCGCGATGACAAGAATATGTGGGTGGGCATTGTGACCGGCGCCGGAGAAAGGGCTTTCTGTACAGGATTAAATCTAAGGAGTGCTGGTCAGTCAGCCGGTGGTGGAGCCAGACCAATCCCGAAGGAGACTCTTGTCCGTGGCCTTAAGCTGTACAAACCTCTTATCGCTGCTATCAACGGATACGCTCTTGGCGGAGGTCTTGAAATAGCCCTGGCTTGTGACATCAGGATAGCTTCAGAAAATGCCCAGCTCGGACTTACCGAGGTTACACTGGGACTGTTGCCCGGCTGGGGCGGTACTCAGAGATTACCGCGTTTGATCCCATTTGGAGTTGCTGCTGAGATGATGATAATGGGAAGGCGTGTCAAAGCCGATGAAGCTCTCGCCATCAGGCTTGTACACGAAGTGGTACCTCTTGAGAATTTGATGGAAACCGCAAAAGCCCGAGCCGAAACGATCGCCGGTTCTGCACCCCTGGCTGTACAGGGAGTTAAAGAGGCAATGCTCAGAGGTATTGAAATGAGCCTGGCAGACGGCCTCGCTCTCGAGAGCGAACTGGGAAGGAAAGTAAATTCCTCCAAAGACTTTGCCGAAGGCATGAAGGCTTTCGCAGAGAAGAGAAAACCAAACTATACAGGTGAATAGGTTTATTTCGAAATAAAATTAAGAAGGTAGTATAAAAATGGATTATGGAATAAAAGGTAAAGTTGCTGTTGTTACTGGTACCGGCCGCCAGGGAGCTATGGGGCATACCATAGCCAAGACATTAGCTGGAGAGGGTGTGAATATCGCTTGCGTCGACGTTAATATTGAAGGCGCCGAGGCTATTGCCGAGGAACTCCGGGGTATGGGAGTCGGTGCTAAAGCGTACAACATTGACCAGAGTGAATACGAGCAGGTTAAAGAAGGTGCTGCCAAAATTGCCGCTGAAATGGGTCCGGTAGATATTCTGGTGAACAATGCTGCCCTTCTTCGAGGTGGCGGACGCATCCAGAAGACAACAGTTGAGGACTGGAAGAACCTGTTGAGAATCGACCTTGACGGGCCGTGGTACTGGATAAAGGAAGTCTGGGATACCATGGTGGAACGGAATTGGGGACGTATCGTTAATATTTCCTCTATTGCCGGTGTCCAGGGTGGCTTCGGCCAGGCTAACTACTCGGCGGCGAAAGCCGGCGTCATTGCCCTCGCTAAGACGGCGGCTCTTGAAGGTGCCAGGGCAGGAATAGTCGCCAATACCGTAACCCTCGGAGTAATAGATTCCGCTGGTGGTAGAATGAGTGAATCAGAGATGATGCAGCGAATATCAGCCCAGGTTGCCATGCGAAAACTTGGTGAACCGGCAGATGTTGCTACACTGGTTGCATTTCTCGTATCAGAACAGTGTAAATACATCACAGGTCAGGATATCCATGTAATGGGTGGTCTTGATCTGTTTACCTATTAATTATTAATACGACGAGTTCATGAAAAAGGGACGGATGTTATACCGTCCCTTTTTCATAAAACAGCTTAAATGCTACTGAAACGGAAAACGTTCCACAAAAGCTTTTTTCGGTATAATTAAGATAGTTGTATTGTTCAGGATACAAAACCAAGTGATCCTCAACAATCAGTGTTAAGGGTAGGAGCATATTCGCCATTTTCTCTTGCAATCAGATTAGCTATTGAATTATGATATCGTTGACGATAGACGCATACGATGTTATATCACTAAATATACTTCCCACCCAAACGCATTCAGAATGTAGGAGTTTATCTTGAAAATTATCAAAAGGAGTTTGACGTGCTGGAAGACTATATAGGCGAGGTTGACGAAACAAAGTGGGTAAACCACCCGAGGGTCAGGATCAAGAAAGAATCGGCGGGTGATAAACCACCTCAGGAATCCGGCAAGGTCACTCCCGAGATGCTGGAAAGAAGAAAATTCCGGATGAACAAGCCGTTCATCCCATCAGCGATATATTTCAATAACGAAGCCACCGCAGACACGATCCGCCACTATGTTGACGGAATCGGCGATACAAACCCGCTATTCAGGGATGCTGAGTATGCGGAGAGAACGAAATACGGAGGTATTATTGCTCCGGGTACGTTCCTTTTCACTCATCAGTGGACCGCTACCGGCAGCGGGTTGACCGGTATCCACGGGTGGTATTCCGGCGGTGACTGGCAATGGTATAAACCGATTCATGCAGGGACAAAATTGACCTCCGTGGCGATCATCCGTGATATGGAAATAAAGGAAGGGCGAATGGCAGGGAGAGGTAATATATACATAGATTACGGCGATATCATATATATCAACGCCGAAACGCAGGAAATCCTTGGGAAAGAATTGTATCACATCGTTTGGGCGGAAAGAAGCGCTGCCGGCGGAGCGAAAAAAAATCGCGGTCGGCCAAAACAAACCTACTCAAAACAGGACTGGATACGGATTCTTGAAGCATATGAACGGGAAGAAAGAAGAGGAGATAATCCACGTTACTGGGAAGATGTTAATATTGGCGACAGTGTCGGCCCGCTTATCAAGGGTCCGTTGAGTGTTCGTGATGAACTGGTTTTCCTCATGGGGGCAGGATCACCCTTTCTAAAAGCACACAAAATCGAATTCAATTATGAAGCCAGGCACCCTAATTTCCTTGAGCATGTTGAAGAAACCGGTGAAGACGATGTACCCGAACTGGTTCATTATCTCGATCAATTTGCCAGAGCAATAGGTGTGGAAAGAGCGTATGATTACGGTAACCAGAGAATGAGCTGGATGTGTAATCTGTTTACGAACTGGATGGGTGACGACGGATTTCTGTGGAAGATGAGTGGGGATGAAAGAGCTTTTAATATGATGGGAGATACGACTATCCTGGAAGGTAAGGTCGTCAAGAAATATACTGAAGGTAACAGATACTGCGTTGATATAGAATCGTGGGCGAAAAATCAGGTTGGAGACACAACCATGCATTCGAATGTATCAACCGTTATCCTTCCTTCGAGGGAAAACGGTCCGGTAGTATATCCTGATCCTGATCCGCAGCTCTTGGAAGAAGTTAAAAAAGCAAGACCACTCAATGAGCTGAGGGCGGAGGGATTAATCTAGGATTTCCGTCTCGAAAACGTAATGAAAGTCAAAAAGAGGGAATCATGGAATTTACTAAAACAGAAGCCAAAGAGTGGGCCAAGGAAAATTTGAAAGGCTTGGAGGCAGTTATTTTCCCGTCTTTTTCTCCCGACCTTAAGGAACTCGATGAAGAAGGTATCAGGTATGATGTCCAGCATCTTGTAGACAACGGTTTTTTCTCTGTGCTTTGTGCTTCCGAAGTATGCGGAATGACTTTCGAAGAAAGAGTAAGATTCCTGGAAATTGTCTGTGACGAAGCCAGAGGCAAAATAAATACCTCCATAACCATTATGCATGATACGGTTGAACAGGATATCAAGATGCTTGAAGCATATGAAAAAGCCGGAGGTTCCGTTGCCATGGTAGGTCATCCGGTAATGTATTATCCTCGTTCTGAAGAAGATATCTACCAGGAGTTTAAATATGTTTGCGATTCAACCGACCTGGCGATTATTTTTTACCCGGCACGATTGAAGACAAGGACGCTTGATCCGGCTTATTTTCCTATGCGTTTAATCCCGCGTATTGCTGAAATCCCGAACGTTGTTTCTCTGAAGATAGGAGGGGGAAGTTCCCTGGCTTTTACCGTTCAGTGCTTCGAACTTGCAGGAGATATCCTGCTGGTTAATGACCCCATCCCCGAGCGTTGGTTTTTCACCGTTCCTCACTATAGACAGCAGTGGTCGGGCCCTTCCCCGTTTTACATGTTACAGACTCCTGAGAATCCCCGGATTGTGAGAATGTTCGACCTGCTGACGAAAGGAGAGACCAGTAAAGCCCTGGAAATCCACTGGGAGACAGCTCCGATTAATGAATCATCGATGAGCATGTCGTCGGTATCATACTTCGATACAGGAATTATTTACTGCTCTATGGATAAATATTATCATTGGTGTAATGGCGGAAACGGAGGTATGTTACGACAACCCGTACCGAGACTCCATGATTATCACAAGCAACGGATCCGAGCAGCATTGCAAGCGGGTGGTTTGACGCCGCGTGAAGCCCCTGAGGAAGAATTTTATGTCGGCAGAGTAAATTATGCCAAAGGTGCCAGGTTAAAAAGCTTCGATTAGAGGTACAATTTATTAGGGGTACTACTGTGGAGGAGGAAGAAATATGGCGATCGATTCCAGCAACAAACCAGGTAAGAATATCGGAGCATGGCAGGAAGTCTTTAATGCTGCCCGTTCTGAAAGGGTTGAGAAAGCCAGAGAAAGGGTGCGAAAAGAAGCCGAATTATGCCTGGAGCGAGTACGTGCGGAGGTTAAGGCCTATACCCTGTATAAAGATGAACCGACGATAATCCAGCGAGCCCGTTTCCTCGAGATATTCCTTAAGGAAAAAAGCAGGATGATCCTTGAGGATGAGCTTATTGTCGGTACGATCGGCAGTAAGACCCGTTCCGCCTTTATCACGACAGCAAATATCCCTTCCTTTGCCGAGGAGATGGATGATCCTGAAAAGGATTTTTCAACACGGCCTTATGACAGGATATTGATCCATCCTGGAGAGAGAAAAGAGCTGAAAGAAGATATTATCCCTGCTGTTCAGACAGGGATTGATTCTCTTTTCGAATATAATCATAAAAACGTTGACAAAGATATTCTGGAACATACCGCTCCTGGTGTCTCGTCATGTCCGCATATTCCCATCATCGGCGACGTGTCGATGACCAGAGAGGCCGGTCATATGTTCCTGAACTTCGAGAAAGTACTTTATAGAGGGATCAAAGAGGTCAGGGAAGAAGTTGAAGAAAAGATCGTTGAAATCGACAAGCCATATCTTAAATTCGACCGGAAGCAGAGACGCGAGTTTTATAAAGCGGTGCTTATTACCCTCGATGCTGCTACGGAATACTTTAAAACCTACGCTGAACTGGCGCGTGAAATGGCTGTAAAAGAAGAAGATACCAGACGAAAGAAGGAACTTGAGCGTATCGCCGAGGTATGTACCCGGGTGCCGGAACATCCCGCCCGGGACTGGTGGGAAGCCCTGCAATCTATCTGGTTCCTGTTCTCTCTCAGCTGGATGGAGCACGCTACGTTTGCCGTTCATTTTCTCGGGCGTATCGATCAGATCCTCTACCCCTTCTACAGGAAAACGGTTGAAGAAGAAAAGAAAATGACTCGCGAGGAAGCTCTGGAACTTTTGGAGTGCTTCCTGGTGAAATTCAACGAACCTGCCTGGGCACTCAATTATGAGTGGTCCCAGTGGGCGACAGGGCAGGGGCTTTCCCAAACCATGGTGATAGGAGGACAGACCAGCGAAGGTGAAGATGCCTGTAACGAAGTTACCTTGCTGGTTCTGGAAGCCATGGGAAACCTGCGCCTGAACCAGCCCGAATTTGCCATGAGAGTCTGGGAAGGAATCCCGGATAAGTACCTGAAAAAAGCAGCTGAGCTTATCCGACTTGGACTCGGCTATCCGAAATTCATCGGTGACCGGAAAGGGATCCTGATGGCGTCAAAAGCCTATCCCGATCTGACTATAGAGGACTGGCGTCAATTCTCTGTGGCCGGATGTTCGGAAATAGGAATACCTTACATAACGATGGACAACGCTTATGAAGCGATTGCATTGGCATCCAAGTGGGTGGAACTGGTTCTCAGTAATGGAAAATGCGCGGTATGCGGCAGGCAAATCGGACCGGAAACCGGTGATCCCAGGGAATTTACATCGATGGAACAGGTGAAAGAAGCATACAAAAAGCAGGTATTCTACTGGGGAGAGTATATGGCCAAAGCTGAGAAGGTTTTCAAAGAAAACCAGAGTGAGTGGTATCCTGCTCCTTTCTGTTCAGCCTTTGCCGAAGGCCCGATTGACAGGGGACGCGATATCACCCGGGGTGGTGCTTGGTATACGCTTTACGGTTTTTTGTTAGCCAGTATTGCCGATGCAGCGGATTCTCTAGGGGTGATAGATACGCTTATTTTTAACGATAAGAAGATTACCTGGGACCAGTTGATCGAGGCTGTGAATGCCAACTGGGAAGGATACGAAAACTTAAGGCAACTCTGTGTCAATGTTGTCCCCAAGTATGGTAATGATGATGATTACGCTGACGGGTGGGCTGTCTGGATAGCAGATGTCTGGGCTGATCTTATCGACTGGCTTAATACCAGAAAAGACCTTATACCGAAATGGGGAGGCAGGTACCTGGCGGGAGGTCTGGTGGCGATAGCAAGTACCCAGTTCGGGGAAGCAATCTGGGCTACTCCGAACGGACGAAAATATCCTCAGCCGATAGCTGATACCTGCTCTCCGGTCCAGGGTGTAGATCGAAATGGTCCGAGCGCCGTCGTTAAATCCTTCAG
>DUFA01000149.1 GCA_011191975.1 Dehalococcoidia bacterium | reverse complement strand
CTTACAGTATCACCCCTGTTACAGGAGATTTCTACCCGGGCGAAGTGTGAAAGCGGAGATGATTATACCCCTGTCCCGACAAGAAAGTCAATACCTTTTCTTCATTTACGCCGTAAAATATCTCTCATTCCTCAAACATACGTGAACTGTAACGAACCGATGGGCTGATACGTATATAGTTATTAGAGAACCGGGCGAGGTGAAACATGGAAAATACTGACAAGATCAAGGATATGATTACGTTAATAGAACAGAATAATGAGAGTTATCATGATGCCTTGAGTCATCTTGCTGATACGTTTAAAAAATCACTCTCCAGTAATCTACACGCCGCAATCAAACAGGAACTTACAGGAGGAAAACAAAGGGCCGGATTAAAAAATCCCATAACGACACTGGGTAAATTATTTTCTGGCAAATCCTGAACTTCATTACCATCGATAAGATACCGTGATTACTCAATCACGTAACCTTAAACCCCCTGGTATTACGGAAGTATGAAAAAACACGGCATTGTTTCAGGTAAGGATATAGAACAATACCGTGTATTTTATGATCGATCTGGTAACCTTGTACCTGGTTTTACAGAAAAGCAGGATAATCAAGCCGTTCGCGGTGAGCCTGTCGAACCACAACGGCACCCTTCGACAAGCTCAGAGCCTGCCCCGTACTTGATACGGGGGCGAACGGAATGATAATAACAGTAATTGCCATAATTAAAGACTAGTTATGTACCGGAACCGTTTCACCCTGGTGAACCCTTCTGATGCAGTCGGTCAGGACCTTCAGTTTTACTCCCTTGAGCAGGTATGCCTTGACACCATATTCAAATGCTTTCGATTCAAAATCTTCATAACTGGTGAGCATTATGATTTTACAGGATAAATCACTTTCATTCAGAATCCTGCTGGCTTCCAACCCGTTGAGTCCCGGCATTCTTTCATCCATTATGATGATGTCAGGTTCGAGTTCAGCCGCTTTTATCAAGCCTTCCTGTCCACCGGAAGCTTCCCCGATCACGACAATATCTCTGGTAACAGACAAAAGGTTTTTCAACGCCTGCCGCACTTCATCGTGGTCATCAACAAGCATAACCCGAATACTTTCAACTGCGGCGCTCTTATAGTTCATTTTGGATGTATACTCTCGGCTCGTTTTCCCGTCTAAAGTATTGCACCCATTGCCAGACATCTAATCATCCGAAATGACTATTTAACCTTGCTCCTTTTGGACTACTCACCTCCAGATACTGGTATTTCAATGAGCCGAGTCACGCCTGAAAATCCACGATTTCTATCTCTTAAGTGAGTTAATAACGATGTCATCCGTACCAGCATCGACTACCGGAAAAGAGTCAGGCAGGCACGTTTCCTGCCATCAAGCCGGATTGAATTACCATTGTATGTAGTCGGATAATCTGAAACGACGCTTGCGGCCTTTTTTATCGCCAGGCTGTTCGATCTTGTTCAGGTAAATCAGGGAAAGGATAAATATGGATAGAATAACAATGCTCGATACGATACACCAGCTGCAGAAGGCGTGTAAGACGAATAGTTCCAGGTAGTACAGGTAGACGGTGAATATCACGCCGGCCAGGGATATCCCGTATATTCCCAGACTGGCCATATTCTCCAATTCAGGTTTTTTTAGAAAGAGTAACAATCCCATGAGAGTTAAAGCGGCATACATTAACAAACCAAGCAGGGGTACCGGAACTCCCCACATATAGGCATAGGGGCTGGCCTGCACGAGATCACAGTTAGCATTAAAAGGACACCCAACGGCAGTATGAGCCAGATAGCCGTAAGTCAGGTAACCGGAAATTCCCATACCGCACAGTCCAAGGATGACTATAAACATTGAAATTAGTCTCATATATTGTATCTCATTCATTTCATCCGAAAATGAAATGCCGTGCCATTCTGAGCATATTCTTTGTCATTCTGAACGTAGTGAAGAATCCCGTCTCAACGGTAAATAATCTCTGTTTATGTCTGTGCGTTGACATTGCTACCACACGCAACGGGATTCTTCGTCCTCCTTCGTTATCCTCAGAATGACTGCTTTTTTTATCGTTATTCACCCAGCCGTTCGAGTTCCGCATCCAGGATTTTACTAAACTCTTCAAAAGAACCTTCAACTATCTCATCGGCCAGTACACCGTTTACATAGAATGCGGGTATGGCTTTAAAGCCACGACCACGCGCCTCGGCATCATCCTGCAATACCTTATCTTTAAACTTTCCGGAAGTCAGACTCTCATTGAAAAGTGTCATATTCAAACCAAGCTGTTGAGCAAGTTCCTGTGCTGTTTCAACGGTGAAGTCCTCGGTGCTTGAAGAAAGCCCAAGACGCATGAGAGCATGGTAATAGGGCCAGAACTGGTTCTGTTCGGAGGCACACTCGGAAGCCTCTGCCGCCAGCCTGGATTCATCGCCAAAAGCAACCACAGGTTTAACGACAAACCGTACTTTTCCTGTCTGTATATAGTATTGGTCGATAAGCGGTTCAATCTCAAGTGCAAATTTTTGACAGTAATGACACTGAAAGTCGGTATACTCGACGATGGTCACCGGTGCGGAAGGTGACCCGATAGACATTCCTGAGACTACAATACCTGGTCTCGGTTCTGTCGTATTTCCAGATTGAGCAGTTGTGGAGCCATCCGGTAATTCTGCAGATGTTGATCCTTCATTACTGCTCACGTAAGACAGGACAATCAGGAGTGCTGAGAGAAGTATTGCTGCAATAGTCATATTAGATATTGCTCTGCGATTGACAGATAACATATTCATTGTTGTCCAGTGAGTTCGATAGTATGCTGCAGCTGATCTATACACTGTGGTTAAGGTAAACGTTTACTCGATTAACAATATACGTGTGAGCCACAGATTTTACAATTGATTCTGATATTATACTACGATCRGGTAAAAACCGATATAATGATMCACGACAGCATGCAATAMANNCACCGTRATTTTCNGMCCRGTACATGATAAACCTTTAAGAAGTATTGCCCGGACCTGGATYATCTGTATGAATCCAGTCGGTATTGTTCCCTATTTCCTYATTTCTCTGGCARMTRAGTTTATCAACGCTTKTCCGACCGACAGGAATGTGCTGTTTTTCTCTCGCATTATTACCATCCACGTATATTCTGACATGACTACAATCAGGATATTATTGAGTCGTTTAGCTCCCTACCTTAGTACTTTTGTTACTTCCGCTACCTTCAACGCGTATCTATAATTTTTATACACACCCGATTATCTCATCAATTTGTGAATATTTATAAAACCTTTATAAATCTTTTACGAAACCTTTAGTATCTTAACGCCTGTCTTTATGGTCGTCTGCTAGATTTGAATCATGGCGAAGATAACGAAGTATATGCGGAGGAAATAATAAGTGGATACTTACACCCTGGACATTAACAGTCAACTAAAAATTCGTAACTTAATGTTACTCTGGGGAGCCTTGTTCAGTTTAGTTGTGACGGACGGAATAGTCACTCAATATCTTATCACTCACGGAATTGCCTGGGAGTTGAATCCGTTTTTAGCGAGTTTTATAGATGATAATACTTTCATACTGGTAAAAGCTCTTGGCGTGTTGTTGGCCATTTCCATTTTATGGGATATTTCAAAACGTAATTACCGCATCGCACTTGCGGTATCAAGTTTCTTCGTTATGTTTTACACTCTGGTCGTAGTTTGGAATACATATCTTTGCACTATGAGATGGATGTAATCCAGCATTCACCATTTCTTTAACGGTTTATTATTTCTAAACAACCGGACACCAGTCATTCACACCATCTCTTTTACTCCAACAACAGATCCGTTGATTAATATCATGTGAATCATAGTAATAATCAACGGATCTGTTAGCTATCGGGGATTTCAGGTTCAATCAACCAATTCTTCCTTTTACTGTCTTTTCATATTATTGTTAACACCTACTTTCGAATCCGGCATCTTCATACCATCTCCCCTTCGTGTTCATGAGGGCGAGAAAATCGTTCTTTCTCAGTTCAGGTCTGACAGAGAATCGGATTATCTGTGTGAAGATTATATGCTGAGGCCTTCAACAGCCTGAATCAATTGAACCTATTCAATAATACATAATAGTCAGGTATTAAGCTTAAAGGATTAGTTTTTATCATCCGATTATACCGTCATAATCTATCCAAAGAAGGATATACGGAGCGATCCTTTATCATTACAATTTCAAATAGAAACATGAGAGGACTGTCAGGAAATTCCTGATCATTCTATAACGTATAAACAGCAGTCGGAGGATAATATCAATGAATGATACGGTTAATCCCTCAGGTTGGTTTGACATTGATGAAAATGGCCTTCACATAAATTATCAGTTTTTCGGAAGATTTTTATCGTATTACCACTGGTTAGAACATTCTAACCTCAAGATAAAAAACGGTGAAACACACGATATTCACTCGTCTCAAAAAGACACTGTAGCCATGACGATGACAAAAACATCCGGAAGAAGAATTATGGCAATATCAAAATTTCCCTCATTTATTGGTACTCTGCACTATATTTTCAACTGCCGAGGATATTCAATAGACACTTCTATAACCAGCGAGTTAGGGTTAATCGAATTAGTCAATGAAGTAAAACCAAACTTGTTAATAAATGATATTATGATGCCGTCAATGATAGGTATTAGTATAGCCCTGCGTCTACGGCTGAATACAGAAGTACCTACCATACTGATAAGCAACTGGCAGACTGAAAATAACTGCTTTAAAAGCCTGAATGTTGATGATCCGGGGATTCTAAGCTCGCAGATAAATCCAGATGAATTGGTAAAATGGGTAGACAACATTCAAAAACGGAACAAAGATTTCACTCGAGATAGAATCAACATGCAAAATACACAAAGTGTGACGAATAATACCGAAACATCCTACCGAGCTTTCAATTAATGAATACTGGTAATTCAAGAGGGTGTTAATATATTCTCATATAGTGTATGGGGACTCACTGATGGATTAGTAGAGATGATAGGGTCGTTTCTACCGCCGCTCCTGGTCAAGGTATCAACTTAGAGAGTTTGAGACTTCTTCCCGGGACATTTTCGGCAAGATGCCCATTGTTGTAGCAAGTGATACGGCACCCGCCCGATTCTTAACTTCCATTTTACTCAGTATGTTTCGGAGATGAGTCTTGACCGTTGTCTCGCTGATATAGCAACTTTGGGCTATCTCTTTATTACTCGCCCCGGTAGCTACAAACTTGAGAATCTCTTTCTCTCTATCACTTAACGAAAAAAGATTCTGATTCTGTGCATTATGAGATTGTCGCCGGAACGCCTCCATCAATTTCCCTATCATCGAAGGCGTCAGTACCTGGATCCCACTGACCACTGAAAGAATGGAGTCGGCAAGTTCAAAGAGAGAACAGCTTCTTAGCAGATATGCTGAAATACCGGCATTGATAAGTCGCGGAAGATTTGTCCCGTCTTCCGAGGCGCTTAATGCTATCACTTTAACCTCGGGATATTCTTCATGTATTGCTTCTATATGTTCGATGCCACGATCACTATTTGGACGAATCCCGATAATTACCACGTCTGGTTTGAGTTTATTCACACCATTGATTAGATCTGCATTAAAATCTAACTTCCCGACAATCTTGAAATTATCATAATCTTTACTTAACGTATGTTCCAGGCATTCAAGGAATAAATAATCATCATCGATCAATAATACTTTTGTCATTGTTGTTAATTCCCTTCAGCAAGTCGTTCCAACGTTCTCTTTCTACTGTACAGTCCTTAAGTGACTTACACTAATTATTGTACGGCTGGAAAGGTCGTTAAAACGATTGGTGGAAGGTAGAGTTAAGTGGGGACTAGGTGCTACTTCAGTGGAAATTACAAAGCTTTAACAAACCAAATTTAGGCAGGCAGACAATCTTTTTACCAGCAAGCCATATATACTGATATCCATGAACACAGACTGATAATCATTCATTTTTCACACAATGAAAGTGGATATCGAATTAATAATGAATACAGGAATATCCGTAAACTGTGATGAAAGATGCAGGTAATAATTTATTAATTGAAATTATGCAGTTTAGGGTTCTGAAACGGATTAATTAGAAAATGTATAGATGATAAATCCTGTGTAATTAAGAGGTTAGTTCAGGAAGGTTTGACAAACCGATAGCCTATACCGCGTTCGTTTAAAATGAGTTTAGGTTCGTTCGCATTATCACCCAGCTTCAGTCTGAGTTGATAGATATATCGCTTCAAGGAAGTATTATCGAGGTATTTTGCTTCGTTTCCCCATACGTACTGTTTGATAGCATCCTGTGTCACAACCTTATTCTCATTTGAAGCTAAATAATAAAGTATTCGTCTCTCGTTTGGAGTAAGATGAATTTTTTCGTTGTCAACAATGAATTCATTAGTGCTTAAATCCAGATAGATATTACCAGATTTAATAGGACGCAATTCCGATTCCCCAGGAGAGTGTGTACCGGCACGTCGGAGTACCGCTTGACATCGTACTAAAAGTTCACTCGGGCTAAAAGGTTTTACTATATAGTCATCGGCACCTATTTCGAGGCCCCTGACTTTATCAATCTCCTGATCTCTTGCAGATAGAATTATAATCGGAACTTCAGAAAATTGGCGAATGTGTTCCAGGACATCAAAACCTGACATATCAGGGAGATTAATGTCCAGAATAATAATATCAGGAGACTCATCTTCGACCTTATTAATACCATCAGCGCCATTCTCAGCCGATATAATCACCGCGTCGGACCATCGAAGTTTAAATGTAAGGCTGACACCCTTAACAATTTCTGGACTGTCTTCAATTAATAATATTTTCACCTATTTCCTCCCGAGCGGTAAGAGGTAATGAAAACTTAAATTCATTACCTTTTTCATTAGATTCTACCCATATTCTACCATCGTGCAGTTGAACTAATTGTTGACAAATGTAAAGGCCTAATCCTAATCCCCCCTCTGCTTTTTTTCTACCCTGCTGATATGGGGTGAAGAGTATTTCTATATCTTTAAGCGTGAGTTGCTGCCCACCATCACATACTCCAATTATAACATTATTGCCTTCTCTGTAAGTTTTTATAAATAAAGAATCACCTGCAGGGCTGTACCTGACAGCATTCGTTAAGAGATTCAGTAATATTTGTACCACTCTATCCGGATCACATCTGACCATTCCTAATAAAGGTTGTATATCGATATCAAGGGTTTGTTGCCTGGTCTGTAATAGCCCCGAAATTTGAGCAACAGCTTCATAAATCACGTTACTAATATCAATGTCCTGTAAATTTAAAGTAATTTCAGTACGCTGAAGTTTAGAAAATTGAACAAGTTCAGATATCCTTCTATTTAAGTTCTGGACAGCATCATCCATATTTGAGGCAAGTTCACCCAGAACAGAATATTCTGGATCCAGTTCTTCTTTAAGTAGCTCAGATGACGCTAACATAGCAGTCAACGGTGTCTTGACTTCGTGAACAAGTGCATCGACAAATTCTGTTCTTTCCTTGTATTCTCTCTGTAAATCCATATATGCCATCTTTTCTTGCATGTACAACCGAGCGTTGTCCAGAATTGCGGCCATTTGACTGACCAATAATTTCAGTATTGTTACTTCTTCCATTGAATATTCGTGATTTGGTTCTTTGCTGCTTAGCACTAATATCCCTGTTATTCTATCTCCAACATTAAGTGGAGCAAGAATTTCTACATCGAGTGTGTCTAACAAGGCCTTTTCTTTGATTCCGAGTGCCTGGAACTGAGGCATGATATCAATATTTTGTCGTGTAATAATATCTTTATTATCCCTAAGCCAGTAAGCCAAGGGACCGTTAAAAGGAAGATTAATCGCAGCGTATTTAACGTCATGTGAAGATACCTGTATAAAATTCTCTTCCTCTTGATCAGGTAACAGGAGGAAGACCTTTTGTGCTCTTAGCGTAGTAATAACGGTATCGATGAGAGCTTCAATAATATAATCAAGGTCAGTAATTTCTTTAGTTTTAACGTTTAATGTTTGCATAGCCCGTAAATAATCGTATTTACTGCGGTGAAATAATCGATCCAACTGGTCCTGTAACCACCGGATCACAACAAGCAGTAATGCAACAATAACTATTATTAGACCAATAAATTTCCAATCAAGTAATTGACTTTCTACAAGACCAATCAAGGAAGCCGAATATAGTAAGGCGATAATAAGCCCGATCGATACCAGAGTTATCACAAAGTACATCGCGCCCCTGCGGATAACCATACTAACGTCAAATAGCTGGTATTTTAAAATCGCATAACTGCAAATAAGAAGGAATCCAATATTGCCGATAACCCCCAAAGGGTATATTTTAGAACCTAGTGAAGCGAGTGCATCACTCACGAGCCCCAATAGGCAGATGCTTGCACCGATTGTGACATACAAATAGCGATTTTTCTCGATTGTTGAAGACGAATAACGATATGCTCTTATTAATTCGTATATTCCTAAGACAACATAACCATAGAATATTATTATATATGGGTAAAATAATGGTCCGGGTATAAACCCATTTCCATACCACATTGATTTCATATCTCGTACAATAAGTCCTGTAGGAGTAAATGATATTGCGAGCAAGGCGAATCCGTAAGCAGTGATGATCCATGCTTTTGATTTCGTTGAATAACTAAGTAATAAGACAGAGTGATAAAATGAAACGGCGACAATGGGCAGGATTGCGAATATAGCCATTTCCCATTTTTGAGCCAGATCGATAGAGCTTTCCCTCATGTTATAGACAGTAAATGACCATAAAGTCATAGCAACGAGAAAAGTTAGAAAAGAACGATGTAAACGACTCCGACGGCGTTGGAAAATTACCAGTAACGTTAAAATAACGCCGATAAAAACTCCAATAACAGGTGTAAATAGATAAAAAGTATTCATGATATATATTTATAATGATGCACTTATTTCGAGTAAAGCATTTAGTACAGTTTCGGAAGGATTGATATGATTCGGTTTAAGATGGATAATATCAAATCCTTCTGACTGTTTTATTCTCGCATATTCATGAAACGTCCCTTGCTTCAGCAACGTTACCTTAATCGGGATAAAACCTAACAACTCTTTTGAATCTTGATAGTCTTTTCTCGTATCTATTAGTTGGTTACTAATAAGACTGGCTACCATTTCTTCGTCGTATTGATTAGTAGTAAGTTCAAGGTAAATATGTAATACAGGAATATGGTTAGCGTTTTCTTTACGGACAGTCCAATCCTCATATGGTAGGGAAGTATTCTTTATGGCATGCCATATCTCTGTTTCGTTGAGACGAACAAAGCCACTAACATCAATTATGTCGTCATCTCGACTCTGAAACACTATCTGTGGCAGCGTTGATCCGGTTTCTTCATCACCAATCGATATAACCTTAATCAAATCTCCTATTCGATATCGAATCAGTGAGCCGCCATGGAAATTGGTGATAACAATTTCATAAATGTTATCAACTTCGAGTTCGTCTGCTAATACAGTCCTGGGTTTGAGGTTTCCATTTCTCCTGCTTCTGATGCTTTCCTCTTCAGGGATAAATTCATAAAAATTAGAATATGGAACAAGAGTCATTCCCTTCTTGTTCCAACTTTGCATTGCGATAAAGCAAGTTTCAGCAGCAACGTAAACATCAAGGGGTTTTATTCCCCAATTATTAGTTATTTCATCCTGATAAATGAGAGTATCAGTACCACTGCAAATAAGGCCTTTTATCTGCCATATATCTTTTGGAATGATCGGTCTATTCGCAATTCGTGCTTTGATTAAAGCTTGGAGTAGGCGTATTGTAGCTAGAGGGTGTAATGTCTTTTGAGAAACTCTAGAATCATTCCCCAATTCACCGAAACTCATACCAATTTTATTAAGAACCACAGCCATAGAGGCTGCATAATCGACCCCGGAACGTAAAGCACTATTGAGACCTTGCTCAATTCTCTCCTGAAATTCCATTTGTTCAGCTTTATCCAAAGGGGGAATGGGATGGTACAATAAACGTTCCTCAGCGGCGTATCCCATTACTCCCGTAATATAAGGTATTGGCGGTAAATTGAGGACAACTTTGGCACCTGGACGAAGCTTTACCTCTCCACGATTATTTGCTGAAGAAAGTATGAATGCGGATAGAGTGTTATCCGCGAGTACTCGAATATTTTCCTGTGTATAAGGCATCCATTTGATTACACCGGAATGTCCTGATGTGCGTGCCCATATCACAGGCTTTTCCGGTAATACTGTTTCATCTTTGTTATCGAAATAAGGTTGATAGTCGCTATAGGTTGTAAAAGGAACGTTTTTTCGAAAATCATCAAGATTCTCAATTTTTCGACTACCGATAATTTTCTTCCCTAATTCTGACTTTTGAATTAGTTCTATTTCGTCACTGAGTAGAGTTTTTTGAATTGTCATGAACTCTTCAATGTAAAGATCCAGGAAACCACAATATTTTAACCAAAGTTTCTGGTCGTCTTTTCTTTCAAAAAGGATATCTTTATTAAGGAAAGAAAATTTACCCATAGTAACTCCTTGCTAACCCTGACTTTTAATGATTATCGTGATAGGGAAAAGCGAGGAAACGATAATGACCAAACAACGCTAACACCAAAACGTAATATATTTGTTATCAAAATCGATTATACGTACTCATATTGTACAATCAATTCATATCAAATAGCGTAGTATTTTGGTTCGATTTGGTTAGAAAATGGTAGAGATTATGTGGATAATAGTCTCACATGAGATTGCGTCTAGTTGGTTATCGATAATTTCTAGTTATGAAAAAACGTAGAAGTACTGTGGTGAATCCCATGGTACTAGAGTAAATCAAGCCACTATTAATTACTTCAATTGCAGATATTCATTTTAACTATTTTAAGTGAGTTACACAGTTCTTAAGGTAACGTGTATGTTTTTCCTATCCATCGAAAATTTTTCGATTATAGGTAACTCAGTTAGAAGGTTTTCCAAAGAAGAAGGCTGATCAATAAGTATAAATATACAAACTCCCTCTTCGATAGATCCTCCAACCGATGTGGTTGTTAGATTAGTATTTTGAATTAGCGAACGTTCCAATTCTCTTATCGAATTACGCGTCACCGGTCTATCTATCTGAATCTTTATTTTCCCTTGATAGACTTCGTTACTTATAACATCATCTTGCTCAGTATCTACCGTCGCGATAACTGGCTCTTTTCCTGTATCCTGAGTATCTCTTTTATCCTTTTTTTCTTCTTTTACCTTCTTAGTTTCGAATTTCTTACTGGCCTGCTCAGCCTCGGTCTTTGCTCTATTTGCTAACTTGATGGTTTCTTCACTATGCCTAGTTGCTGTTTTTAACCTCTCCCTGGCTTGAGTCGCTTCCTTTTTCGCGGCGACTTCAACCTCCGTCGAGGCTTTTGCAGCCACTGCTGTTTCGGTTACTCGCAAATCAGCCTGTTCTACCTCTTCTTTTGCCCTGGCCAGATTTTCATTCGTCTTTACTACTTCCTGATTCGCTTCTACATGTCTCTTTTGTGCTTCTTCAAAATCACGCCTTGCCTGTTCAAGAGCTTTGATCGATTTCTCGTCCCCAGATTTTTTCTCTACTTTAAGCTTCAGAGTTTCGAATCGTTTGCTGGCCTGCTCCGCTTCGGTCTTTGCCCTGTTTGCCATCTTGATCGTTTCTTCACTTTGACTGGTTGCCATGTTTAATCTATCCCTGGTCTGAGTCGCTTCCTGTTTCGCAGCGGCTTCGGCTTCTGTGGATGTCTTTACAATTGCTGCTGCTTTGGTTACTCGCATATCAGCATGCTCTACCTCTCCTTTTACCCAGGTCAAGTTATCTCTCGCTTTCTCTACTGCCCGGGTAACCTCCACACTTTTCCTCTGCGCTTCTTCAAAGTTACGCCTTGCCTGTTCAAGAGCTTTGGCTGATTTTTCATCCCCAGGATTATTCTCCACTGTTACCTTTAGAGTTTCGAGTTTCTTGCCGGCTTGCTCTGCTTCGGTCTTTGCCTTATTTGACAGCTTGATGGTTTCTTCACTTTGTCTGATTGCTGTGTTTAATCTGTCCCTAGCTTGAGTCGTTTCTTTTTTAGCAGTGACTTCAGCCTCCGTCGAGGTTTTTACAGCCGCTGCTGCTTCGGCTACTCGTATATCAGCCTGCTCTACCTCCCCTTTTATCCTGGCCAGGTTTTCATTCGCCTTCTTTACTTCCTGAGCAGCCTCCACACTTTTCCTTAGGGCTTCTTCAAAGTCGCCCTTTGCTTGTTCAAGAACTTTAACCGTTGTTTCATCTCCAGTTTTTTTCTCTTCTTTTAACTTCAGCGTTTCGAATCTCTTGCTTGCCTGCTCCGCTTCAACCATAGCCTTGTTTGCCACTTTAATGGTTTCTTCACTTCGCCTAGTTACCGCGTCTAACCTGTCCCTAGCTTGAGCCGCTTCCTGTTTAGATGTGGCTTCGACTTCCATCGCGGTCTTCACCGCTTCTGCCGATTCAGTTACTCGCTTGTCTGCCTGCTCTACCTCTCCTTTTACCTTGGCCAGATTTTCATTCGCCTTCTCTACCTCCCGGGCAGCCTCCACACTTTTTTTCTGGGCTTCTTCACTCTTTTCACGAAATCTATTTAATTGATCGATATTCTTGTCCATTTAAATCTTCTCCTTAATTTTCGAATCAAGTATGGAGAGTAATGCCTTCGAGACTATTGATATTGGAGATGGTTACATCGTTATAACAACCAAGATCGTTAAAATATTGAGTATAGTACCGGAGAGTGTGAATCCTTGTTCGTTTTTGCAGACTCACGTGATGCGTCTTATGGTATTCCCTTACTTTTATCTCCTCCGAAATAGTGTTTCTTATACGTTCCTCAGTTAGGAGAGAATCATTTATAAAAGAGGATGATGCTAATTCTTATCACTGAATAGACTCGTCTTTCTCGCTCTCTCAATATCACTCAGATTACCATTGCTATCATCTTTCTTTTGGAAGAATTTATAATAAGGATCTTCCTTTCTGTCCTCATCACGACGGAGGTTAATTTCCCCAACGATTTTCTCTACTTCTGCCCTGTTGTTACAAAAAGCTAGCAGACTTTTGCCAGTGATCAGACCAGCCATATAAAGATCGCTTAACGATTGGTCAAGCATTACCATGCCTTCTTGAGAATGTGTACGAATTACGTTAGGTAATTGATGTATCTTTCCATCTCGAATAAGGCTACTAACCGCTGTATTGGCCAACATTAATTCAATGGCAGGTACTCTGCTTTCTCCGTCCTTCGTGGGGACGAGTGTCTGGCACATGATTCCCACTAATAAGTTTGCCATTCGTGTTTGAGCAAAGTTTCTTTCATGAATTGGGAAAAGGTCAATTACACGATCAACAGCTTGAGAAGAACTGGGAGCATGGCCGGTAGTAATGACAAGGTGCCCTGTTTCAGCAAGGATTAACACAGATTCTGCCGTTTCAGCATCCCTCATTTCTCCTACCATTATTACGTCCGGATCCTGCCGCAAGACATGCCTGAGTGCCTGAGAGAAAGAATTTGTATCATTACCTAACTCACGCTGGATTACACTGGATTTATCATTCGTAAATATATACTCTAACGGATCTTCAATCGTCACAACGCGACGACTTTCCAAGTGGTTCAGATAATCGATCATTGCTGCTAACGTTGTGGATTTACCGCTTCCTGTCGGTCCAGACACGATTATCAAACCTCTCGGCTTGAGTATCAATTCCTTGCATACTTCAGGGAGATGTAATTCTTCAATCGTTGGTATCACAGTTGGTATTAGACGTAAAGCAAGACTTATATTACCTCGATGAAAAGCAGCGTTACCTCGTAGCCTGGTAACACCTTCCACGGTATATCCGAAATCAAGCTCCTTTTCTTTATAGAATTTTTCTCTCTCTTCTAAAGATATCACTTTTCCCAGGAAGTCTTTTATATCTGAAGATGTGATAATAGTATCACCATTACTCCATTCAATTTCCCCATTTATTCTAAACATTGGTTGTGAATTTTCCAAAAGATGGAGATCCGAAGCATTTTTTGCCTTTGCCTTTGATACTAGATTCAAAATATCCATACTACCTGCTCCCCTTTATCAACCGCATTTGGAACGTAGTATCTTTAACATCGGCCGATTCGTCCTTGTCTTGAATGGACAGGATGATTTCTGAGAACTTGCTGGTTTGTTCCAAATTATGGGTATATTCTAATATTTGTTCTTTGGTATAAGCTATTCCTTGGATTCTAAAATCACCACCCTCTTGGATAGAGGATAAAGAAACACCCGATGGCAAAGTTGCTAGAACTAGTTTTAAGTCGTCGTTTAGTATATTTTGATTCACCTCTAGCGCAGCTATAGATCCTCTGTACTTTTCCAATTGGCTACTCAATGTTTCAGCTTGTGTTGTTAGGGTATTAACTTCCTGTTGCTCTGCGAGCTGCTTGGCTTGAAGTGCTACTAATGCCTTTTCTGCTATTGCCAAATGTTCACGAGAAGACTCAGTCTTTGCCGAAGCCGACTGTAACTGAAAGAAACAAATCACAAGTATACCCACAGCTAAAAGAACACCTGTTGCAGCCAGCACCTCTGGTCTCAACTTCTTTTCTTTTAAAATTTCCGGCAATAGGTTTACCCTCACTCTTCGTGCGTAAGAACCGTCCAAAGGTCTTATCTCACCCATTGCCAGTCCAAGATTGACACCATGTGTATTTGGTGAGAACTCGGGTGGATAGAACAGTGGTAAAGGCGAAGAATAAATACGACGGTTTAGAGAAGAAGAGAGCGACTCATACCTTTGAGTATCAAGATCTCCGAAACCAAATATACGTAAGTTTTCAGTCGAATCCATCGATGCATAAAACGAAATAGTACGATCCAGTTCATCAAGTATTATCGATTCATTCTCTTCCATGGAATTATCGGTGGGAATAGGTATTGAACGACTTAATATGGGTAGATTATCGATCAATACGACAATGTCCATCTCATTAGACCTGACATCAAAGACGATGGAGGTTGGACTATCTACATTTCTGGTAAGAGCCAAAGGGGCAAGCTCCAGAAAGATTGGCTTGATTTCTGCTTTTTGCAGAGCATCCATCAAAGGATCAATAGTATTCCGGGAATAGGCAACTATGAAAATTGTCATATCCTGATATGTCTCTTTTATAACCTGCCAGGAAAGATAGACGGTATCCATGGTGACCGGTAATTCTCTTTCGGCCTCATGGTAGATTGCTTCATCCAGCACATTCAGGGGAACACTGGGCAGGTCAATGAAACGTGTTATTCCGTGAATGCCACTGAGGCCAACAATCAAGTTTTCTTTTCTTATTGAATGATCCTTAAAAAGATCTCTCAACTTGGCAGCTAAACCATCCGGGTCCATGACAACGCCGTTGACAACTAAATTTGGTTCCAATTCAGCTGTGGCCCATCGTTCTAGTTCGTCACCATGCACAACAGTTACCTTTATACTGGTATCACTGATATAAAGACTGGTAACTTTTTTCGCAAACATTCGCTTGATTTGAGATCGCCTTTTCGAACTTTCTATATCAGCTGACACTACAATGTCAGGCACATTTCTCTCAAATTGCTCATCCGCATTACTCATAATATTCCCCTTTAAAGCTATGATCTAAAGCTATAAATAGTCAATCGCATCGTAGCTGCAGCATTTCCTCCCTGGATGTTTATACTTAGTGTTTTTAATATCCCGGTCGTAAAATACTGACTCATCGAATCGACAAATTCGTAAAGTTTATTAGCGCTGCCAGCTATCGAAAAATCGATTGTCATAGTTCGATAATTAATTCCCGTTATCGCTTCATTGGACAACGGATTTGAATTTATACTCGTGATATGGACATCTGTATTGTTAGCTGTTGTCAGAATATCCTTAAACAAATCGGAGGTAATCAGCGGAATAGAGATTCGTGTCTGAGTAGCAGCAATTTGTGCCTCAAAATCTGCTATCCGGTCTTTTTCTACCAGTTGCTTATTTACAGTTTCTTCTATAGAAATGTCGGCAGTTTGTTCTTCGACTAATAACAGCTTTTCTGAGAGTGCTTTTTGTTCCCTCACTTCCGATAGATAAGCTACCCAAATACTAATCAAGCCAACACAAAATAGACCAGCACCAATGATGATCAATAATCTTTTATTTAATATACGTTTCATGAATACACTCCTAGTAAGGTGTTAGCTTTTCATCTGTAAAATATAATTCTTACCTAATTAATTTAAACTTATTATGATTTCTCCGGATTAACTGAATTGCCCAAACATTGAGTAAAGGGCTGAAATCAGGGCAGATGCAATCAAGCCGACAACTACTGCTAACACAACAGTGATTACCGGCTGAATAAGATCAATCACAGTCCCCATTCGATCAGCAGCATCAGTCTCATAACTTCTTGCTGTGGCAAGTAAAGATGAATCCAGGGTTCCGGTGAGTTCACCGACAGATGTCATCTGAATCATCATGGGTAAGAATAAGGAATTTTTTGACATGGAATCAGATATCCTTTCTCCTTGAAGAACATCCTGATGAACCTGAGTTAATGCTTGCTGGATAATGGAATTGTTACTTGCATCGGTTACCATAGAGATTATTTCCGAAATCGGAAGACCACTCCTGTGGAGTATCGCGATGCTACGACAACAACGGCTGAGCTCGTTTAAGTGAACCACTCGTCCAATAACGGGCAATCTGAGAATTAGCCGATCTACGAATATCTTTCCTCTTGGAGTCTTACCATAAACATACACCAACAACAAGGCGACGACGATAAAGAGTAAGACATATATCCCATAATCACTGAACCAGAGGGTGAAATCGAACACAAACTGTGTAATTGGGGGTAGTTCCAGACCTAAATCCCGATAAAAGTCTGAAAAAGTAGGAAGAACAAAGATCACCAGTATCGCCAGTACAGCAATTGCTACTATGGTGAGTATTGTGGGATATCTCAAAGCGCTTTTAACCGCCTTTGATTCAGTTTCTTCCCTCTCTATATAATCGGCAAGCTGATTAAGTATAGTCTCCAGAGAGGCACTCTGTTCACCAACCAAGATCGATTGAACATACATTTTAGGGAAAACATCAGGATGTTTACCCATGGCTTGTGAAAGATGCTGCCCCTGGCGAAGATCAAGTATCATATCGTCAATGACAGTTTTAAAACGTTTTTGAGTTGATTGATCTCTGAGTAAACTCAGGGCAGTAACTAAAGGAGTACCGGAATCAAGAAGTAATGCCAGTTGCCGGGAAAATAAAATTATCGTCTTCCTGGGAATTCTCGTTAAAGTAGGGAAGAATGACCAGCGTGGCAGGAAAGTAGAAACCGGCTTGATACTGAGAACTTTAAATCCACGGCTGGCCAGCAATCGTGATGCAATTTCAAGATTTATTGCTTTCTCTGTTCCTTTTACTAGCCTTCTGTTCTCGTTATAAGCTATATATTGAAATTCTGCCATCTTCCTTTATCCCGTAAACATGATGTTTCGCAGTACTTCTGAAGGTGTTGTAATACCGTCTTTAGCTTTAAACATTCCGTCCCGCCACATGGTTACCATACCGGTCTTTATGGCGATATCCCTGATCTCATCGGTACTTCTACCTTTCAAAATCGCACTCCGGAGATTATGACTCATCACCATTATTTCCGATATTACTGTTCTGCCGAGAAATCCTGTCTGCCCACATGCATTACATCCCTTTCCGATGTAAAATTCCTTCTTTTCCTCTCCGGTTTCATTGGAGAAAGCTAAAGAGGCTTCCGGTGTCTCTTCGGTCAGTTGCCGGCAATGAGGGCAAACTCGCCTTACCATTCGTTGTGCTACCACGCATACCAGTGTGGACGAAATCATATATGGACTGGTGCCAAGATCGAGTAATCTGGAAATCGAACCTGCAGCGTCGCTGGCATGTACAGAGGAGAGAACAAGTTGCCCGGTCAAAGCTGCTTGCGTTGCTATCGATACCGTATCCGCATCACGGACTTCGCCAATCATGATTACGTCAGGATCGTGTCTCATAAAGGATCTTACGCCACTGGCAAAGGTGAGGCCGGCTTTTGGATTGACCTGGGTCTGATCAATATCCGTAAATCGATATTCGACCGGATCCTCAATGGTAATAATCTTACGTTCCTGACGATCCAGGCTGTTTATCGATGCGTAAAGAGTAGTTGTCTTGCCTGAACCCGTGGGACCACAAATAAGAATCATGCCTTGTGGCGACTTAAGCATTCTCTGGTATTGTTCAAGAGTGTCCGACGAGAAGCCAAGTTCAGGAAGGTTTCGAGCCGCGAGTGACTTGTCCAGTATCCGTAAAGTGCCCATTTCGCCATAAATCGTGTTGATGGTTGCAACCCTCATATCGATATCCTGGTTTCTCACTCTGAGTGAAAGCTGTCCATCTTGAGGACGACTATCGGCAATATTCATCCTGGCCATAATTTTTATTCTGGATATCAGGGCAGCCTGTGCACTCAATGGTAAAGACATAGTCTCGTGCAGGACCCCATCTATGCGAAATCTAACCCGTAATCGATTAACCTGTGGCTCAACATGTATATCCGATGCTCGAGCCTTTACCGCTTCGTTCATTATCATATCCAGAGCTCGGACTACCGGCGCATCAGAAATATCTTGAGTAAATTCTTCCTCTACGATACGAACAGGTGCCATCTTGCTAAGCTGCTTTTCTACTTCGTCATAAGACTTATAATTGTAATCAATTGCCTGCCGTATCTGAGTAGGTTCAGCCGGTACCGGGACAACCCTTTTTTTACTGACCGCGGCGATCTCCTGGATAGCCTGAATATTATTGATATCGGCCATAGCCACCAGCAGCGTGCCTTCTTCAATAGCAAGAGGAATGACTAGGTGCCTTGTGGCGATCGATACAGGAATCAGGTGTAAAGCCTCGGGCTGCATAGCATATGTATTCAGATCTACATATTCTCTTGATTGAAAATTATTGAGAGCCACTTTTTTATCCTCAGCCTTCTCATCCTTATGGTTTAATTTTTACATCTAGCAGATATCAATTCATCCTCCGAAAGGATTAAACAAACTGCTCCTTTTGATGCAAGCCACAAGGACTATTTCTTTTTATAATACCATTATAAGATAGGGTTTTAGTAGAAAACACGAGGAGATAATCTGGTTCAGAATACCGAAAATGTTATCTGATTTATATTCATATATCGAATATATAGGATATGCTAATCGGGGTATCAAATCAAATGAAAAGTATAAAAATATTGATTGTGGATGACCAACCAGTGTTTCGCCAGGGATTAGCATCATTACTGGGTGCTATCAGTAAGGAATTTGAGGTTGTTGGCGACGTTGCTGGTATGGATGAAGCCATATCCGCATTGAAAAAACTTAAGCTGGATTTAGTTATTATGGATGTAAATATGAAGGATGGAAACGGTATCGAACTCGTACGTTTTATGAGAAATAAGTACCCACACATTAAACCGTTAGTCCTGAGTGACGCAAATGAACAGGGCGAGTTATACGAAGTTATTAAAGCAGGTGCTTTTGCCTATCTGTTAAAGACGGTCAATCTGGACGAACTGGCGAATTGTATACGCCTGGTATTGGCAGGGAATTCTGTTCTCTCTTCATCACTCATGGAGAAATTAGTTGCGGAAGCTGCCCACAACGAAGAGGTGAAATACGCCTTTTTACTTACCAAAAGGGAAAGGGAAATACTGAATTATGCCAGCCAGGGTTACTCAAATCAGGAAATTGCCGAGCGTTGCTATATCAGCCTGGCTACCGTGAAATCCCATCTCCGCAATATAATGAAAAAACTCCAGGTCAATAATCGAACAAAAGCGGTCTCATTAGCCACCTCCTCCGGTTTGCTTAAATGACTTAATAATCTTGTCTCCGCCATTCGGGTTAAAAGAGCCCTCGAAAAGTAACAAACCAGTCACGAATTAATGCAACCCTGATTTCCCTCCCCCGCCCCTTGCTTACCTCACAGAACTGATAAATATAGTTTGTAGAAATTCTAAATCCTGATTCCTAAGCCCTAAACAAATTCAAAGCACTAATGACCAAAATAATCTCATGTTTTGAGATTGGTATTTTGATATTGTGTAGGAAACCTCTGATTAATATCATTTAGGGAAACTCCGAATAACATCTCCTGAAATCGACACGACATTCCTCTCCCTTGACGGGAGAGATTAGGTGAGGGTGAGTAAGAACATACCCCTCACTTTCGTCTCTCCCGCAAGGGGAGAGAAAAACGTGGCACAAACCTGACCCTTTCCAGCAGCGGGGAGAGGGAACTTTTTTAAAAGTTTTCTCATAAAAAAATCACGCCTGGTAATCGGGCGTGATTATACCTACGGGTAAGAAGAACCTTATTTTATGATATAGGATAATAT
>DUFA01000148.1 GCA_011191975.1 Dehalococcoidia bacterium | reverse complement strand
CCAGTATCAAAATACTTGGGTCCATCAGGATTGAACGGGCGATAGCTACGCGCTGTTTTTCACCACCTGAGAGGGTGACGCCGCGTTCACCGACCCAGGTGTTGTATCCATCGGGAAGGCTCGTGATGAAATTATGTATCTGGGCAGCTTTCGCCGCAGATTCCACCTGTTCAGGAGTAGCATTCGGAACACCGTAGGCTATGTTGTCTCTAATGGTGGACGAAAAGAGAAATATATCCTGCTGGGTTACAACGACATTTTTCCTTAACGATGATAGTGTAACATCGCGAATATCGATACCGTCGACCGTTACACTTCCTCCGGTTACGTCATAGAATCTTGATATCAGGTTGATAATCGTCGTTTTACCACTGCCTGAACCACCGATCAATGCTACCATCTGTCCCGGTTCTACGCTGAAGCTGATATCCTGCAGCACCGCAGCAGTCGTTCCATAAGTAAAACTGACTTTGTTGAATGAAACCTGACCATTCACCTTACCAAGTTGGACTGCATCCGGTTTATCCTTTACCGCCGGTTCGGTATCCAGAATCTCGAATATTCTGCGTCCTGCTGAGATAGTTCTTGAGATCATATTCGCCAGTTGACCAAGGCGTGACACGAACCCGGCCATCATTCCCAAATAGAGAATAAACTGGGTAATGCCACCAATGGTGAGATTACCTTCTATCACCTGTCGACCGCCGAACCACAGCACAAGAGCGGTCGGTAATGCCACAAGTAATGTCATAACCGGTGTGTATATTGCCTGAATTCGAGCCGCGGCTATCTGATCGTTGTACAGGTCGTTTGCCTGCCCGTAAAACTTCCCGTTCTCTCTGTCCTGCAGGCAATATGCTTTAACTACCTTTACACCGAACAGGCTTTCCTGGAGTGTTACGCCGAGAACGCCGATTGCCTGCTGTACCCGTGCCCATATCGGCTGCAGTTTTCCGCTGACAAAAAGTGTCTGCCAGAATATTACCGGCATAAAAGCCAGAGTCATCAATGCCAGCTGCCAGTTAAGGGTAAGGATGAGGGTACTTACACCAACAATCACGATAAACATCTGGATAAGATTCAACAACCCGGCACTGAGAAACATCCGGGCTGCTTCGATATCCGCCGTACAGCGCGACATTATCTGACCGGTCTGTGCTTTATCGTAATAAGCGAATCCCAGTTTATGAAGATGGTCATATAATGCATTCCTGACATCATATGAAGCCTGCTGGGATACAAGCTGGGTAATATAAGTATCGCCGAAACGACCTGCGCTGCGTAGTAGTGTAGTTCCGAGTATGATTAAAGCCAGTGTAATTATGGTTGATTTACTGCCCGAAGTTAGCGCAGTATCAATACCTTCCCCTAATAGTCGAGGAATCACCAGGCCGCCTACCGTACTTACGGTAATACAAATAAAGCCGAGTAACAACGTTGCCCAGCGTTTTTTAACGAATACTAAAAGTCTTAGGATAATTTTCATAACGATATATCGTTAACTATTAAACAACAAACTACGGCGAAAAGCAATAGTGAACGTATACAGAATTTCTACTGATTTCCAGCTTTCTTCTGAAGTTCGTACAGCTTGTTCAAAGCTTCAAGCGGGGTAAGTGATTCGATATCAAAATTTTGTATCTCTTCGATCAGAGGTGATTTCTGACCGAAGAACGACATCTGTTCGGTAACTTCTTTTTTTATTGTTTTCTTCCTTGTTGATGGGGTCTTCTGGGAGCTAGAGTTCTCAAGGTCTTCAAGTACTTCGTTCGCCCGATTTACCACCTGCCTGGGTAATCCTGCCAGCTGGGCGACGTGGATACCATAACTCTTATCAACACCGCCGGGTAGAATCTTCCTGAGGAAAATTACTTTCCCTTTTTCTTCGGTAACTGCCACGTTATAGTTCCTGATACGCGGCAGAAAATCTGCCAATTCTACCATTTCGTGGTAATGGGTAGCGAATAGTGTCTTAGCCCCCAGTCCCGGGTGATTATGAATATATTCGGCTACCGCCCTGGCGATGGACATTCCATCGTAGGTACTGGTCCCGCGCCCTATTTCATCAAGAATAAGAAGCGATCTTGATGTTGCGTTATTCAGTATATTCGCTGTTTCCACCATTTCTGCCATGAAAGTTGATTGTCCGGCAGCCAGATCCTCTCTGGCTCCTATCCGTGTAAAAACACGGTCTACTATACCTATCTCAGCAGAATCAGCAGGCACGAAACTGCCGATCTGAGCCAGCATTATAATCAGAGCCACCTGCTTCAGGTACGTCGATTTCCCGGCCATATTCGGTCCGGTCAATATAATTATCTGGGCATCCTCGTTGGATAACAGCGTATCGTTAGGAACGAAGTCGCTGTCATCGAGATTTCTTTCCACTACGGGATGTCTGCCGTTGATAATCGATATAGTATTCCCGGTATTTAATATCGGGCACCTATACCCATATCTGACCGAAACTTCAGCTAATGCGGAAAATACATCTGCGTTTGCCAGTGCGTTGGCTACTTCCAGTATTTTGTCACTGGCTGTTGCAACCTGCCGACATATTCTCTGGAAAAGGTCGGTTTCAAGCTCCGCTACCCTTTCCTTTGCGTTCAGGATAGTTGATTCGTATTCTTTGAGATCCGGAGTAAAGAAACGTTCTCCCCCAACAAGAGTTTGCTTTCTGATGAAGTATTCAGGCACCTGTGAAAGATAAGAGTTCGATACTTCAATGTAGTACCCAAAAACTTTGTTATATCCAACCTTAAGAGATTTTATCCCTGTATTTTCCTGTTCTTGTTTTTCGAGGTTCGCCAGGTACTGCCTAGCATTTCTTGAGATATTACGAAAGTTATCCAGTTCTTCGGAAAAACCGTACCTTATTACGTTACCGTCGCCCGGGTTCGTCGCTGGTTCTTCCATTATTGCTTCAGATACCAGGTCTATCACGTCCTGGCGGGGTTTTAATTCGCTTTTCAGCCAGTTAATAGGGCTGTTACTGGTACCGCCTTCTATTCCTTTTACCAATTCCGGTATTACTTCCAGCCCTTTTTTAATCGACACAAGTTCCCGTGGATTAGCGATACTGCTTTTTACTCTGTTAATCAATCGCTCTAGATCGGATGTCTTGCTTAACAATGAAATTACCTGGTTACGCGGTAAAGTGTTTTCATAGAACCACTTGATGGCCATCTGACGTTTTTCTATTTGAGCTATATCGAGTAACGGTTTGCCAAGCCATCGCCTGAGAAGCCTTCCACCCATCGCCGTCTTCGTCAGATCAATCACTGAAAGTAGCGAGGTAACTCCTGTTCGAGCGCTTGAACTGCGGAATATTTCAAGATTGGCCAGTGTCTGCTCGTCTAGAGCCATAAATGATTCCGTAGAATAGGTAGAAAGTCCGGCTAAATGCTCGGACATGCCTTTTTGTGTCTCCTGAAGGTAGTGAACAATTGCCCCAGCTGCCCGGACAGCATAAGGTAGTTTGGCACATCCGTATCCTTCAAGTGATGAAATCATGTAGTGATCAATCAACGTCTGATGAGCAATCTCGTACTCGAACCAGTAATCATCCAGTTTTGTCACCGGTACCTCTATCTGAATATCATTGAAAGCGTCGCTTTCAGAGGCGACAATTTCCGAAGGCGCCAGCCTTTCCAACTCGGGCATCAGTCTTTCAATAGGCATCTGTGTAGTAGCAAATTCGCCTGTAGATATATCGATGTACGCGATACCTGCTTCTTTATCTCCAGTGATAAAACTTACTAGATAATTATTCGTCTTGCTGTCTAGTAATCCCGATTCGACTACTGTACCGGGAGTGATTACTCTCACGACTTCTCTTTCGACAAGTCCTTTCGTTTCTCCCGGTCTGGTAACCTGCTCACATATGGCAACCTTGTACCCCCGGTTCACAAGTCTTGCAAGGTAGTTTTCAAGTGCATGATAAGGTATCCCTGCCAGGGGTACTTTATTTCCTTTACCCATTTCACGTGACGTCAGTACAATATCGAGTTCACGTGAAACGATTTTTGCGTCTTCATCGAATGTTTCGTAGAAATCGCCAAGACGAAAGAGGAGAATAGCCTGGGGATATTTCCTCTTTATCCTGAGATATTGCTGCCTGATGGGAGTTGAACCTTCACGCATTTCCGTATATTCTACCAGAATAGATAATAACTTATAATAGCAAACCTTATCCCGTTTTTTAAGCTAATTTACCAATATTGTGCTATTATGAAGTCTATTATTCTCAAATACTAACGTTACAGGTTCCAATAGAATTGTGTTTTCAATGAAACGCCAGTCTTATGATAGAAATTGGACCGAAGGCAGTGTGATACGTAATCTGTTGTCACTGTCGTGGCCTATCGCGATCGGCCAAACATTAACCGTTCTGGGGCCGACGATAGATATGATATGGGTTGGTAAACTCGGAGCTGCTCCGATCGCAGGAGTCGGCGTCTCCGGAATGGTAGTAATGGCAGTCAACTCAATCATGATGGGTCTCTATACCGGTTTGAGAGCAATGATCGCTCGTTATATCGGTTCAGGAGATACGGACGGCGCTAATAATATCGGTCAGCAGGCCCTTGTAATCGGTACGGTCTTCTCTATAATAATGGCAGCTATCGGTATTTTCCTGGCCGAACCTCTTCTATCTGTATTCGGTGTTGAGCCCGATGTCGTTACCGAGGGTGCTGCTTATATGAGAATCCAGCTTGCCGGTTCAATAACCATGGCGGCTGCAATGGTATCACAGTCCGTTATGCAGGCTTCCGGAGATACTATTACTCCCATGCGAATATCGATTTTTTTCAGGCTACTCCACGTTGTAATATGCCCATTACTGGTATTCGGTATATGGATATTTCCGGAGATGGGTGTAAGTGGTGCTGCCTGGGCGAATGTTATTTCACAATTTTTCGGAGCAATTTTTGGTATATGGTATCTTTTTACCGGGCGAACGCGCCTAAAATTGACTTTAAGTAATTTTAGACTAGATAAGGATATCATCTGGAGAATGACAAAAATAGGCATCCCGGCATCGATTACGGGCGTCCAGAGATTCCTTCCCTACCTTATTCTGGTATGGTTCGTCTCACCCTTCGGTACCGCTGCTGTTGGAGCCCATTCTCTCATGCAGAGAATTGATACATTTATCAGAATGCCAGCCGGTTCTCTGGGAAATGCTGCCGGAGTGCTTGCAGGCCAGAATTTAGGAGCAGGAAAACCTGACCGAGCTGAAAAAGGGGGATGGATAGCAGTTGCTTTGTTCTCTGGGGTAATGGCTATATGCTGTATATTTATCTGGTTTTTTGCAGATAATATAGTAAAAATATTCAGTACCGATGCTGAGCTGGTTGATATAGCCTCAACCTTTTTTAGAATTCAGATTGTTGGTTACCTTGTGTTCGGACTCACAATCGTCATAAGCCTTTGTGTCGAAGGTGTCGGTGATACGATGGTAACCATGATTGTCACTCTGCTGACAATGTGGATTATCCAGATTCCGCTTGCCTGGTTTTTGCCCAAATATACATCGCTTGGGGTTAACGGCATACAGTGGGCGATAGCACTCGCTCTGGTTGCAAGAGCACTTATGTTTGCCACCTATTTCAAAACAAGAAGATGGACACGTAAGGTGATCTAGGTTTCGTAGCGTATATCCATCTGACTGTGTTAACATTAGAAAAACTTGAATTATCAGGAGAATAATAAATTGAAAAAAATTACTCTTTTATTAGTAATAATTTCGATGTTTATCATACCTTTCTCCGGATGTACAAAGGATAATGAAGAGGAAACCATTAACGAAGAGAATACGGAAGTGGTAGTCGATGAAGTTTTAGTTGTCGAAGCCGGTGACTATATCAAGGTTCATTACACCGGTACACTCGATGATGGTAGTGTCTTCGACTCGTCGGTAGAAAGAGAACCTCTCGAGTTCACCGCTGGTGCCGGTCAGATGATAAAAGGATTTGACGCTGCCGTCATCGGTATGAAAGTAGGAGAGGTTAAAACAGTTACGATCCCGGCAGAAGATGCTTATGGTCTTCATGATGACGAGCTTATATTGACCTTTTCAAAAGATGAACTACCCGAGGGAATGGATCCGAAAGTTGGTGACCAGATTCCACTCTCGGGATCGGGTGGCAGGATTATAAACGCTCCGGTTGTAGAAGTAACCGATACTACTATAATAGTCGATGCTAATCACAGATTGGCCGGTAAAGACCTGACCTTCGAAATTAAACTCGTTGAAATTTCCAAAGGAAAATAGCTAATTATTCTTTCATTTAATCCGCAATTTCTTTCTGATATAGCTATGCCCAATTCGAAGAACTTCTAGTGAAGTTATAAGTTTTAGAGCAGGACCAACGAGTCGTATCGGCTGTACTTTAACATTACTATGCAGGTTACCTTCCAGTACGTTTTCATCATCGAATAGCGGTCTTACGGTAACGTTGTATCTCGGGTGTAAATTAAGCAAAGCATTAGCCGGGCCTATAACAGCAAAAAGCATACCTGTGTGTACAGGATCCTCAAGACCGACAACAAGATCCCCCGATATTTCCTTTATCCTTAGTTGCCTGTATATGTCAAAAATAAAGTCTTTAAATCGCTTGATTAATCCAGTAGCATTTGGAATTTGAGATACGAGATTAATATCAAACCTCGGCAGTGATCTCTTTTTCTTCTTGAGTATTTTATTCTTCTTTACCTGTTTCGTTCTTCTTTTCCCGAGATCTTTTTGAACAATGCCAAATAGCCATGATACCTTCAACGAAAATTTTTTACTGGATTCCGTATCCACTTTAACAACAGTTTCAACTGGTATACACAGAAGCAGGATTAAAAACACAACCAGTCCGACTATAATGTATAACGCCAGCAATTAGCCTTCCTTTTCAGTTTCCTTTTCTTTATCACGATTTCTATCGATAATCTTTTCAACTACCTTCGGAACTGTATCAGTCACTTTTTCAACGAAAGAAGACAGCCCTCGCCTGACCGGTTCTATTCTGACATTTCCTTCCTTATCGATCACCACGAGCGCAACGGGCCTGACCCAGGCACCTCCGCCGGTACCGCCCATCGATCCTTCACCCTTCTGCTTCGATTCACCTTTACCGGAACCTCCTCCTGCTCCGAAACCGAATCCGATACTTATAAGTGGTATAATAGTCACTCCTTCTACTGTCATAGGTTCTCCAACCACGGTTCTTGTCGTTAATACCTTTTCGATCTCTCCGAGAGTCGTCTTTGTAATTTCAGATACTACTTCCATTTCACAACCTCCGTCTATTATTGTTATCTTACTTTCATGGTAATATCACCACTGATAAAAATCAATAAAGTTCATCCAGATATGATATAATCTCGTCATGAAGAAAGAATTGATGGATATTATCGTATGTCCGGTGTGCAAGAGTGATCTGGAATTGGAGATTACCGATGAAAAACACGGAGAAATTATTAGTGGATCACTTTCATGCTGGAATTGCAATCACACCTATCCGATTGAGGATACCATACCTAACCTGCTACCGCCTGAAGAGGATAGTCAATCCGGGAAGTAGGTAACCCAGGCATCGGGAGATTCCCATACCTGTATACTCTCGATTTCAACAGTTTTTCCTTCCAGATATGGCTTCAACTCACTACATATTGTCGAAGCTATATTCTCCGAGGATGGATTTATCGATGTGAAAGGATCGATATCGTTTAGACAGGTATGGTCGAATCTTTCCAGTATTTTATCGATACTTTTTTTCAGAACAGTAAAATCAAATGCGAGGCCGATTTCATCAAGTTTATCGGTTTTCAAGTTCGCTGTAACTTTATAACGATGTCCGTGTAAATTCTCACACTTCCCTTCATATTCTCTAAGATAATGAGCCGCGTCAAAATGACGTTCAATAGAAATCCTGTACATTATACACCCTTACCGTTCTCTTCCCATTTAAATACACCCTGCTTTTCGGTAACCTCATTCAACAATTCCCTTACCGTTTTTCCAGATACAGGATGAATAGCATGCGGTGCAATTTCTGCCAGCGGGACAAGAACAAATGCTCTTTCGACCAGCCGGGGATGCGGGATCGTTAATTGTTTCAGCTTCATTATTTTATCGCCGTAAAGAAGTATATCAATATCGATTATCCGCGGAGCATTTTTTGTTTTAGCTGGGACTCTTCCCAGTTTCAGTTCAATACCCTTAGCCAGAGTGAGTAATTCCTTCGGAGCCAATAAAGTGTTAACCTGACAGACCAGATTGAGGAATCTTGGCTGATCTTTATTTCCAACAGGATCGGTTTCATAAACCGAGGAAACTTTTTTTATCTGCATCCTTTGTGATAGAAGGTCGAGAGCCAGGTCTAGGTTTTTTTGCCTATTTCCAAGGTTTGATCCAAGCCCAAGAAATACTGTTACCGTGTCCATAACAGACCTCCCTCAATCAGGTGATCATTGAATATTATCGATATTATATCACAGCGACACGGGTTATCGTTGTGCGTATTGCCTGCAATATATAAGTATGATAGCATTGGTTTGACCAATATTACCCGTGTGCCAGGAGTGAAAAATGGATGACTGTATTTTCTGTAAGATTATTAGCGGTGATATACCTTCGGATATCATTTATCGCGATGACGAGGTTATTGCTTTTCGTGATGTAAATCCGGTTGCTCCTACCCATATCCTTATAGTACCTGTCGAGCACCTTGTGACGACATTGGACATTCCAGATGTCAACACTTCACTCACCAACAAAATGATTCAGACCGCCAACCGGCTGGCAAATCAGGAAGGAATATCTGAAGACGGTTACCGGCTGGTTATCAACTGCGGTGAACAGGGCGGTCAGGTTGTCAAGCACCTTCACATGCATCTTATTGGCGGTCGTCACCTCAGCAGTTCTCTCGGTTGAAAAGAAAGTTCCCGTTCAGTCTGATATACGGGTAACCAGCCATGTTAGTAATCCTGCAATAGTTTTTGCGTCACATATCTCGCCGGATTGAATAAGATCAGTAATTTTTTCAGGACTGATTCTTTTCAAAATGATGCTGTCGGTATCTTCCGCAACAAGTCGACTTGGTACCAGCTCTGTAGCCAGGTAAAGGTGGAGGTATTCCGTGCAGAATCCCGGTGCCGAGTAAAATCCACCTAATTTTTCAACTTTATTAGGTAAATAACCTGTCTCTTCCTGCATTTCACGCTGAACAGCATCAACAGCTTCTTCGTCGCCATCGATACCACCAGCGGGTATCTCCAGAAGCTGTTTACCAACTGGAAGGCGGTACTGATTTACCAGGAGGATCTTGCCATCAGAATCCACGGCCACTATCGCCACGCATTCGTTATGTTCTACGATATCACGCGTAGTCTTCCGACCATCGGCGGTTAGTATCGTGTCTACATGTACAGTAAAAGCGCGACCTTTGTAAATCAGTTCAGAAGATAATACCTTCTCTTCAGTCATTCTCCTTGGCTTTCTCGACACGAAGTATCATGGCAATCTCATCACAATTAGGGAATTTTGGACAACGATAGCATTCACTCCAGACCTTCTGAGGAAGTTCCATTTTATCGACTTCAGTAAAACCGAACCGACTGAAAAATCCCGGTCTATATGTCAAGCAGAATAGCGTAGGTATTCCTAATTCCTTCGCTTCTTCAAGACAAGCTTTTATCAGTAAATTACCATATCCTTTTCCTTGGTACTCTTCGGCAACCGCAACCGACTTGATTTCCGCCAGTTCCGACCAGCTTATGTGGAGTGCAGCACAGGCTATTACTTTACTGTCCTCCCTGTAAATAAAGTAATCCCTTATATTTTCATAAATATCACTCAATGAACGCGGGAGCATCTCACCGCGGTCAGCGAAGAGATTAATTATCCTGTGCATCTGTATGGCGTCATTGATTTTAGCTTTTTCTACCTGTCCCAACCTAGGTCTTTCCTTTCAGTTTATGTTCAAGCGAGCTATAAAATTTATTCTGAGGATGGATTCTTAAAAATCTTACTGTATTCAAACTATGTTGCACCTTAACTTCGGTATTACTCGAAATATTTGAATTTATGTGTCCGTCAATACTTATTGTCGTTGAATGATAGGTCATCGGAGTGAGTTTTATTACCGCTGAATCAGGTAGTACCAGTGAATATGCTGAGCTCAGGTGCGGGGCGATTGGTACAAGCAATAATTCTCTGGATTGCGGATATAATATCGGTCCATGAGCCGCGAGTGAATATCCGGTACTGCCTGTTGCCGTAGCCACTATGACACCATCGGCTTTATAAGTAGTGAGTAATTCTTCATTTATCCTTGCTTCAACATAGATTACACGAGCTACAGAACCACGAGCTAAAACTACGTCGTTGAGTGCGTAAAATTTTTTGGATTTTTGTTCAGTATCTGAGACTATTTCGGCCTCAAGCAGGTACCTTTCGTCGATCCAGCCTTTTCCTTCAAGCAGGTCGTTTAGTCTGACTTCAACCTCGTCAACATTCAATTCGGTCATGAAGCCTAAATTTCCCAGGTTAATTCCAGTTATAGGGATCGGCTCCGGAACGATCGTTTGCACCGCCCTGAGAATGGTTCCATCTCCACCGATTGTCAAAATCAGTTCTGTGCCATTTACCTGTTTTTTAGCTTCCTCCACTTCCCATGCCGATAATTTCCAGACGTTTATACCTCTGGACTCAATTAGGTGTTTGAGTTTTCCCGCGAGAATACCTGCAGTTTCTTTTTTGGGGTGATATAAGATCCCTATAGTTTTCATTAGTTATGTCTGATCCTATCTTTCAGTATAACGCTCAATACCGAATCACGTAAAGTAATATCCCTCGTTACTTGTTTTACACACTGAGCATGCAGTTTTTCACCATTTCCACTTGTCATTAAAGACTAAAACTGCTATATTCTCATCATTGATTCTACGTTTTTCGTTTGATTCTTGATTCCTCAAGGTATAATATAGAAGAACGTACTCCCATTAAGGTCTATCGAGGTGCATTAATATGAGTATCGAACTGGTTCACGTCGGGTTCAATAACATCATCGTGATGAATAATGTAATCGCTATCGCTTCTCCGAATTCAGCTCCTACTAAAAGAACTGTTCAGGAAAGTAAGTCAAAGGGGTTATTGATAGATCTGACCAATGGGAGGAGAACAAAAGCTGTGATTATCAATGACAGCGGCCATGTGATCCTTTCTGCTTTAACTCCTGAGACAATCGTCAGCAGGTACCGACAACTTGAACCAAGGTCACTTCAGATGGAAGAACCCCAATTAATTGACTAGGACGTAATGGATAATACCGTAAGTCATGAAAAATTATTTCCCTCACTCAAAAGGAAGCCATCTCTGTTCATTCTCTCCGGACCATCCGGAGTAGGAAAAGACGCAGTCCTGCATAGACTCAAAAAAACATCTCTCCCGTTGAAATACGTGGTTACGATGACTACAAGACCACGCCGCGAAAGAGAACGAGAAAACATCGACTATATATTCGTTTCCAAAGAATATTTTCAGGAACTCATCGATAATGATGGATTACTTGAATATGCAAATGTATACGGCAACATGTACGGAGTACCCAGAATCCAGGTGGAAGAAGCCTTAAATAAAGGTCACGACGTGATAGTCAAGGTTGATGTCCAGGGAGCGGAAAATATTAAAGGCGTTAGACCCGATTCAATATCAATATTTCTTATGCCTTCGTCCCTTTCAGAACTTTCGCAACGATTAAAACAACGTCAGACAGAGTCACTTGAAGCTTTGGAACTCAGAATCAAGACTGCTTCAGAAGAAATGGAGAAACTTTCCGAATTCGATTATGCTGTAATGAATAAAAGAGGTGAGATTGACAAAGCCGTCTCCAAGATAAGTTCAATCATTACCGCGGAAAAATGCAGAATTAGTAAATAATATATCAAGGATGGTGAAAAATGGATGCAGCACATTTTACACTCAGTATATTAAGCAACCTTCAAGAAGCATTAACAAGGGTATTGGATAGTCTGACTCCAGAAGAATTATCATATCAACCTGACAAAGAATCTAACTCGATAGGTTTTATCCTCTGGCACCAGATTCGCGCCGAAGATATGATGGTAATCGCTACTTTACTTGGAAAACCGGAAGAATGGGAAACGGGAAAATGGGCTGTCAGGATGGGATTTGAAGAAGATTTCAAAGATAATGGCTGGGGTTATACTGCAGAACAGGTATCATCCTTCGCGGTACCAAAACTCGAAGAAATGATAGCTTACGGTAAAGCCGTCCGTGCCGAGACAGAAAAATGCGTCGCGGGACTCTCTCCAGAAGATTTCGATGAAGTAAAAACCACCATGTTTGGTGAAATGCCCGTTAGCACTATTGTAACTATGCTTATCAACGAACTGGCACTCCATACAGGGCATATTACCTATATCAGGGGTCTACAACGTGGACTGGATAAGTAGGAGTAATGTTATTCCAGGTTTCTGATTCGCTTAAAGAAGATCAGAGCAATTACTGACAAACCTACCAGCACTAAGGCTAAACCACCCATCGACCATTGTATCCCAAACGCTTTAGTAAGTAGCCCTGCGATGAAGGTACTGAAACTCATAAGACCGAACTGCATCATCATAATGCTCATTACTCTGCCGAGATAGGCAGGATCTATATAATACTGAATCAACGTTGTGCCTAAGGCCATCTGAACCATCTGCCCGAGTCCAACAAATCCGATCAAGACAAGTGAAAGAGCGTAATATTCAGAGAATGAAAAACCTGCAAGAGCGACTCCAAGTATAACGTTCCCTCCCAGCATCATCAATCCACGTTTCTTGTTAGGCAAGGATGCGAGTACTAAGGAGCTAATCATTGAGCCGACTGCCGATACACTCATTATCACACCCATACCTTCCGGACCAACATTCAGCACGTCTTCAGTAAATATGGGCATCATTTGCTGGAAGGGCATAGCCAGTATAGTAACAGCAAGCGTAAAAGCAAGGATAATAAGAATGGTTGTTTCTTTTCGCAGGTAGCTGAAACCTTCCTTCATCGCAGTGAGGACTTTTGTAGTCGTTTTGGTTACTTTGCTGGTAAGGGGTAGAAACCAGACAAATATCGTCGATATCACGTACATTACCGAAACGGTAAAATAAACTGCTTCATAACCGGCTTTCGCGATCAAAAATCCGGCTGCTGCTGGAGCGAACAGACGAAAAACGTTCATACCCATAGTGTTCAGTGATATCGCGTTCATTAATTCTTCGCCTTTGACTATCTCAGGCAGTATAGCCTGACGTGACGGCATCATCAGTGCCATTATGATCCCCTGGCATACTGACGAAGCAGCAAGCACCCACCATGAACCGGGATTCTCGGAACTCAAATATCCTGTAAGTAAAGTTAGACCTACGGCGGATGATACAACTGCAGACGCAATCTGACCGATGAGCATTACGTTCTTTTTCTGCATTCTGTCTGCAAGAACTCCACCGTAAAGGGACAGGACAACCATAGGAACGGCATGAAATAGTGACATCGCCCCGAGAATAACAGGATCTCTAGTAAGTTGGTATATCAGGTATGAGCGTGCCAGCATTTGCATATTCATTCCTGCCATTTGCCCTAGTAGTCCGCCGAAATAAATAACAAATACTCGGTTTTTAAATGAACTGAAAGTCCTGAGATTACGGAATGAGAACCCGGGTTGTCTTTCACCAGGTTGAGATGGTCCCATGCGGCCGGCGCCGCTGAATCCGTTGCCTATCTGATCCAAAATATTTGACCGCTACAGTTAAAGTAAGAGATTCATTCTCTTCGATGTCACTTAGTTTACACTCAGTAAAATCAAAAATGCAAATATTATGTATATGCGTTTACCTAAATACCCGATTTTAGTATAGAATAAACTGGTACTAAACATACTAAAGATATGGTGGTAATGAAAAAAATGACCAGTAATCCTAATACAAATAGTTCTAAAATAACAATGTTTACAGGTAAAGGTGGAGTAGGAAAAACAACTTGTGCCGCCGCAACGGCGCTTCATTACTCAAAGACAGGAAACACGACTCTCGCTATCTCAACAGATGCTACCCCTTCGCTTTCACATATTTACGAATTATCGGATAAGCCCAAACCTGCCTGCGTAACGGATTCCCTCTTTGTAAAAGAACTGGGGCATGTTGAAGTAAAAGAAATGTGGGACAAAAAATTTGGTAAAGACGTTTATGGTGTATTCTCTTCCTTTGTTGATATTGAATATCCCGAGTTCGTGGAATTCGTGACTTCAGTATTACCAGGTCTGAGTGATGAATTTATGGTCGATTATATCAGAGAACTTACCCTGAATGACGAATATAACGCTGTGGTGTGGGACACTGCCCCACTCGGACAGACACTTGCTCTCCTTGAAACCCCCGCCCTTCTCAGTGAACACTTGAAAATGGCTCCTAGGATATATTCCAGGCTCAAGGTTGGACGAACAACTCGTGAACCAATTCTTGATATTATCAGGCGATGGGAAAAACTTTCAGCAATCAATATGGACTTCTTAAAAGATATCGTGGACTTTACACTCGTTACCATCCCGGAAGCTCTGGCAGTTGAACAGCTTGAAGATATATTCCGTGAACTGGACGAATATGAACTTAAGGTAAAAAGGATAATTATAAATAACGTTGCTAAAGATGATGAATCTGTTTTTATGTCAACAAAACATAATCAACAACAGGAATATTTAAGGAGAATACACAATACATATTCCAACATAGAGATCGTTGAATTGCCAATGTTTCCTTATGAAATAAAGGGGCTGGAGCGACTGGTTGAAATCGAACGGACATTATTCAGCGAAAGCTAATCGTATATATTTGTCACGGTTTTAAATCTTTATTATAATTAGCATTTAATCCATGGAGAGTATTATGCCGTATTATTTTGCCTACGCGTCGAATTTAGACAAAAACCAGATGAAAGAAAGATGCCCTGAGAGTAAACCACTTTATAAGGCAGCCCTCCCAAATTACAAACTTATATTTGCGGATTGGTCAAGACAGTTAAGAGGTGGAAAAGCGACTATCATTCTTTTTAAAGGAGAAAGAGTCCTCGGCGCTGTTTATGAGGTAACCGATCAATGCATGAACCGTCTGGATAAATATGAAACAGCGTACAGCCGGATAAAAGTCAACGTGTTCGACGAAGATGGTGAATCCGTTGAAGCAATCACCTATATCAAGAGTGGACAACCACAGGTGGCGAAACCTTCACAGGAATACTTATCGATCATACAGCAGGGATATAAAGACTGGGGGATCATTTAAGCCATTGGCCGGCATTTCTTCTAAGCTGATGGAAAAATCTTGACGAGTTTTCAAGGCTGGAGTACAATAAAATTAGCAGTCAATGCCTCGGATTGCTAAGTCTTTCCGGGATTTTCTGGAGGTGACAGGATTGCCCATATACGAGTACGAATGTTCTGAGTGTTCAAAGAGATTTGAACTACGGAGAAGCTTTAGTGACGAAAGTGAAGTACTTTGTCCTGACTGTAAATGCGCCGCGATACGAATTTTTTCGCCCGTTCCTATTATTTTCAAGGGATCGGGGTTCTATGTAACAGATCACAGGAGTGATCACGGTCATTCAACACTTACAGGAACCAGTGAAGACTCAAAACCAGTAGAGTCGAAATCATCCGAATCAAAGGATACAACGGCTGCAACTACCGCCTCTGATGATTAATACGTCAAGTGTAATATCGTCAGTAATATTAAAATTATATCAGGGGGATTAATGTGACCACCGAAGAGAAAAAAACCTCCGGTTCTAAAGGTAATAAAATTACTTTCAAGTGTAATAATTGTAAAAAGACCAAACCGATTAGTGATATGGTGGTTGTCACCAGGTATTTCCCTGCAGTTGTTATTTGTAAAGAATGCGAAAAAGAGCTCCGTTAAGACATTCTTGGAACATCGCTACCTATTATTCACCCGTATCCAGCCTGGCGGCCAGATGAGGAGGTAATCCAGACTTCACAATCCTGTCTTGAGTCTGTCTTATATCATAGGGCACACGCTTTAATTGGATTATCTTTGTCCCGGTATCATAAACGGCATAACTTGCTTCAGGATTCCCATCCCTTGGCTGCCCCACAGCGCCCGGATTGACTATCAGTCTCGTTTCACCAGTTATAAGCTTTATAGTCGGCAGTAACTTAGTCGCCGTGCAGTTATCTTCGTTATCAAGACTGTATGCTTGCGGCACATGAGTATGTCCTACAAGGCAATATTTGGTTCTGAAAAAATCGAAATTCTGTCTGGCGACACTCATCGATAATATATACTCCATGATTGGTTCTCTCGGACTCCCATGTACCAGTAAAAATTCATCATGTTCAATGCTTTCCGGTAAGTTTTTCAGGTAAGTGATGTCATCGATACTCAGCTTATCAGCAGTCCATACAACAGCTTCGGCAGCGTATGGATTGAAGCTGGTTATTTCGAGTTTTCCCACAACCGCCCGGTCGTGGTTCCCGGCAACACAGATATGATCGGTTGACCGCAGTAGTTCAATGCACGCATGTGGGTCAGGTCCGTAACCGACGATATCTCCCAGGCACCAGATCTTGTCGATTTTTTCCTGTTTGTTTATATCGTCGAGGACAGCCTGGAAAGCGGCAAGGTTGGAATGAATATCTGCGATTATAGCGTAACGCATTCTTACTTCAGCAGTTCTAGAAGTTTATTGAAAGGTACGATCTCCTGGCTGGCATTCGTCATATCCCGCAGCACGGCCGTACTGTTCTTCACTTCATCTTCACCCAGGATCACCGTATATGAAACGCCAAGCGTGTTTGCCTGTTTAAGCTGGGCCTTTAAACTTTTCCCGCTGGCGGCATTTACCGTGGAAATTCCGGCTTCTCTCAGGTCGGATGTCAGACGGACAGCCTGCTTTTTCGCTTCGTCACCCATATAAGCAACAAGTACCCTCGGTGAAGGTAAGAGTGGCACTTCAACGCCCTGCTTCTTCATGTTTAGTATGATCCTCTCGATACCAGTGGCGATACCAACTCCGGGGGTCGGTTTCCCTCCAAGTTCCTCAATAAGGTAATCGTATCTCCCACCTCCGCCAATCGTAGCCTGGGCGCGGTCATCTTCTGGTTGGACTTCGAACACTGTCCTGCTGTAGTAGTCCAGTCCTCTTACAAGACGGTGATTGAGCTGGTACGGCAACTCAAGTGCCACAAGGTATTCCTTAACCTTATCAAGGTGGGCGCTGCATTCATCGCATAGAAAATCAATGTTCCTAGGTGCTGAATCTGTAATATCCTGGCACTTAGGTTGTTTACAGTCCAGCAGTCTTAATGGATTATTTACCAGGCGTGTTTTACAGTCTGAACAAAGAATTTCCTCTTTTCCTGAATAGTGTCCTTTAAGTGCTTCCAGGTATTTAGGACGACATTCCCTACAGCCGATACTGTTTATCAGAATGGAAATATTCTGCAGTCCAGCAGCCTGGTACAGACGCCAGGCGATATCGATTATCTCCGCATCCAGTGCCGGATCGGCGTCCCCGATGGCTTCGCAGCCGAACTGGTGGGATTGCCGGTATCGCCCGGCTTGAGGTCGTTCGTACCGGAATATGGAGGTCAAATAGTACAGCTTTACCGGTTGAGGTTTATTTTGAAGTCCGTGCTGAATATAAGCGCGGCATACCGACGGGGTCCCCTCAGGCCTGAGACTCAGGCTGTTTCCGCCCCTGTCCTCGAAGGTATACATTTCCTTTTGGACGATATCCGTATATTCACCGGTAGTTCGTGTATAAAGACTGGAATCCTCGAATACGGGTGTCTCAATACGTTCATACCCATATAATCTAGTGATTTCAGAAATTTTTTCTTCCAGGAATACCCAGTAATCTTGGTCTTCAGGTAAAATATCGGTTGTTCCACGCGGTGCCTGATACAATTTACTCTCCTGATTTTGTCGTTCTACAGGCTAAGAATAGCTTATTAATGTCTTCTTTGTAAAGGCACTAGGTGTTTTCCCTGCTCATACTTTCGTCGATGCAAATACAGATAATGATTTTGAATACAGATCCAACTTAATATAGTCGGAATAAACAGCAAACCTTGCCTAATCGCATTCTCCCTGTCATTCCCGCGAAGGCGGGAATCAATATAGAAAAGGATACGATTTAATAAGCCCGGAAAACATAAAACCTTGCCTAACAATACTATATTTGATAAACTGACAGAGGACGTGGGCCGTTAGCTCAGTTGGCAGAGCACCTGACTTTTAATCAGGGTGTCGCAGGTTCGAGACCTGCACGGCCTACCAGCAATCAATTTTGAAGCTAAATTTCCTCACTTTTCAGAAWATCCTCAAAWTAAAGCCCCTTTTTGAGCACCTGATTCGGTAAAAAAGGGGGGTACGATGTCCGGATTTAGTCTCGATCTTGTTCGCCTGACAGAAAGTTATGCGCTCTGTTTAGGCACAGAAGGTAAAAGCACCAAAACTATCACATGGTATATCGCTAACCTGAATCGATTTGCCAACTTCCTCAAGAAAAATAGCTTGTCAGTATCTGTTACTGACATTGGAAAAGAAGAAGCCCGTCAATTCATTACCTATCTACAGAACGACGTCATACGATGGGAAGAAAACCCCTCCATACATGATGACAAACCTTTGTCAGCCTATTCAATACAGGGATATGTCAGGACGATAAAGGCTTTCTGGAGCTGGCTTCTTATTGAAGAGTATATCACTCACAACAGGATGGCTGGTCTCAAGCTGCCCAGAACGCCAAGAAAGGTTGTACACACTTTCTCACATGAACAGATACAGAAGCTCATAGGAGTTATCGACACGAAACATCCTACAGGATTTCGTAACTACACGATGGTTCTTTTACTTTTAGATACTGGTATCCGTTTATCTGAGCTTATAGGATTAAAAACAGAGGATATAGATTTTCTGCAGTCGTGCATCCTGGTAAAGGGCAAAGGTAACAAGGAGAGAGTTGTTCCTATTGGCAATCATGTTAGAAAAACTCTAAGGCGATATGTCACGCATTTCAGGTCCGAGCCCGACTCTCCCCGAACACGAGAAGTTTTTTTATCTGAAGATGGATTTTCTTTACGACCGAGGGCAGTTCAGTCGATGCTGCAACGTTTGGGGAAGAAAGCTAATTTATCGGGAATTAGTATAAATCCTCATCGGTTCAGGCATACTTTTGCCCGAGAATTCCTGATGAATGGCGGTGATATTTTTTCGCTGCAGAAGATACTTGGCCATTCAAGTCTGGAAGTCGTTAAGATGTATGTCAATCTCATGACGAATGATATTCTTGAGCAACATCGCAAGTTCTCGCCGGTGGATAATTCCTTTTTGGGAAGAAGATAATGCTTATCTTGATTTTTAATTTGATTTAGAGTTTAATATATGCATTAAAAGAGATGGAGGCAGGCTAGAATCTAATTTAACAAATTGATAACCTATTTGATTAATGGCTAATTAACTAAATAGGAATGCAATTTTGGTAGCCTCGCGAGGGAGGGCGCATCCATACTGCCAAGATTGTCTGGTCACAAAAAGGAACAGCCACTAGCCGTACTGTTCTATGGAAGAAACAGATAATCTTAGCAGTTTACTTTTTATCTACGAAAAATTCTCTCAGTCTGAAGGTAAATCCCAACGACATATCGAAGGTGTAAAATCTGACGTCCTTAAGTTCGACGAATTTCTCGGCGGCTCCACCGATGTCAAACAAGCTAAATCAGAAGATTTAAGGGATTATATCCGCTACCTTCAATCAAAACCAAAGTGGCTCGGCCATCCAACGATAAAACAAGAACACGGTCTATTATCCAGTAATTCTGTAGCATCCAAGATCCGCAATATCCGTTGTTTCTGGTCCTGGATGTATAAAGAGCATTTTATAGATGACAATCAATTTTCAAATGTAAAACCGCCCAAAGCAACCGCCCGAGAAGCGGTCCCGCTATCTCCGGAAGAAGTTTCTCATTTAATTAAGTCAATTCCTCTTAACGATCATCGAGGGTATAGAGACGCCTGCATCAGCGCACTATTGTACGGAGTAGGATCTCGCGTTACGGAAACCTTAAATATTCTTCAAGAAAATATTCATTTTGATACCGGTCTGGTAATAGTGCTTGGAAAAGGCAACAAAGAGAGACCTCTTTACATGAGCGCCAAGGTATTCAAAGGACTCTACAAATACCAATCTCTGCATAGGCCGAAGGTAACATCGAAGTATTTCTTTATACATAAAGATGGACGCCCTCTTTCCCGAACATACTTTGAACACCGCATGCAGGAATTTGTAAAGAAGTCTGGTATCACTACTAATTGCAGTCCTCATGTCCTGCGATACTCGTTTGCCATTCAATACCTTCGAAATGGCGGTGATGAACTGACGCTTCAGAGCATTTTAGGTCACAACACACTGGATATGACTCGCCGTTATGTCAAATTAGCAAATAGAGATATTGAGGGAAAATTAAAGAAGTATTCTCCAGCGGAATCACTCGATGTTAATTTCTAAAACAACGATATTTTCAAGCTACTATATGCGTACTGTAAATTTAACTCTGGAGGTTAAAGCAATGCCAAATCCGATGAAGAAATTGAAAGGTTTACCACTATTAAAGAAGCTGTTCAAGCGGAAGAAAACATATCGTACAAACAAAGAACGGTATCCTGATGACTATTATGCGGCTGTTTATATCAGTAAGGAGCTTGATAAGGCGGTGAAAATCGTTGCCGAAATTGAAAAAATAAGTAAAAAAGCTGCTGTGGATCGATTGTTGCACTTAGCTCTGAAAAGATATTTTGGAATGGTATTATACAATCACAAGCGAGACCAGTTGGCAAACCAGTGGATTAAGCTTACTACTCCGAAGATACCTATATCGCGAGGTATGAAAGTCCTTAGGAAACATGCCATCAAGTCCGGTATATCCCTGTATAGACTCATAAAGCTTAAGTTCTGATTATTTGTCGAACTGCTTTCGGAAATT
>DUFA01000147.1 GCA_011191975.1 Dehalococcoidia bacterium | reverse complement strand
TTAACGATGACTATCTGGTTGCAAGAGCATGTTTTTTGGCCCTAATGTCAATTCAATCGGCAGTCGGATTCGAAGGATTGTTTACTCCTGAAGCAGAAAAATGGCGAGACCTTTTAGACCAATATGCCAAAGAAGGTACTGTCGAGTATTTTTATTCAATTTCGCAAAAAGCAAATTTAGCCTGCTCAAGTGGGAACTATGAAGAGGGAGTTCCGCTTCTTAACAAAGCAATTGAATTAGCGAGAACCATTGAGGATTCGAGACGTTCGGAGATGATGTATCAAAGTTTGAGCCTTTCTGAGGGTATGTTACCAATGAGGTCACTTTTTGGAATAGCACCCTGGTCGGGGGACGAGGTATTACAGGATGCCAGAGATATAGAATCTGCCTTTATCAGAGGCGCAGATAATGGAATGTATGCAGTAAATGATTACCTCTTTTGCGGGAAACGGGATAAAGCGGAGGAAATGATAAATCTAATCCATGAGAGAAGAATCCGCCGCCTTGAACAAGGCGGAGTTATGAGTAGAGGTCTTGTACTCGATGCAATTATACCACTCTTCGATGGTAATTTTGATAAAGTAATAGAAATATTAGAAAGACTCATAGAAGACAGCCGGGGTACGGATGTAGAGCCAATAAATCTAAGTGAAGCAGCTTTTGCAGGTTTAAGAACGGTAGTGTATCTGGGCGATACCGAAGAACATCGTCACAGGATTCTCTGGCAGGTAGTCCGAGAGCAGGGAGACACACGGACATTTCGAAGGTTCGCACTGTATCCGGCATATTTTGGCCAACAAGATGCTGCCAATCGTACATTGGATCGCTTGCTGGAAAGACGTCCGGATATCACGACAAGAAAAGACCTGCGTCCGGCATGGGTAGACATTATGTACCTGGAAGCCGCAATAGTAGTAGAGCACAAAAAGGCGACTGAACTGTTGTACGAACGATTTGCCGATAATACACTCGCAACATCAGGTTACCATTCGCCGACATGTATCGCCCGTCACCTCGGAGCTGCTGCAGCCATGCTGGAGAGATACGACGAAGCCAGGGAACACTATAAAGAAGCAATCAGAGTCTGCACCGAGATGAGATTCCGCCCGGAACTGGCATTATCAGAATTAGGACTGGCTGAGGTACTCCTTGACCATTATCCTGAAGAAAAAGCCGAAGCTCTTGAACACCTGGACTTCGCTATCAAGGAATTCCGCGAGATGAAAATGCAGCCTTCGCTGGAGAGATCTCTTAGGCGGAAGGATATATTGAAGGCTTAATCTTAATCCTGTAACCTGTATTCCAGACTGGCTTTCGTCGTGTAATATATTCGTCTTATTATCTCTACGCCATCTTCGTCGACAACCAGAATTTCACTTACCGAATAAGGTCTCCCCCGTTTCTCATAAGAACCTACCGGATTCCAGGTTACCTGAAGTTTTTTTCCAACCCTTACCGGATTAATGAAAAAAGTTTCATCGCGAGTATGGATGATTGCCGATATATCCTGGCCAGACTGCAACGATGCTGCTTTATAAGAAGGACTTCTGGTATCATTACTCCAGTTCAATAGAAGTGCCGGATGAACGACAGGATCACCACCATTGATTCCTTCCAGGTAATACGAACTAAAATCCTCCTCGGCAAAGAGAAACTGCTGGTTGAATTCAGGAGTAACATGGTACTCTAACGGCTCAGGTGAAGTATCACCAGGCTGCGCTAGTTGAGAACAATAGTCCTTAACCTCAGTCAATCGTTTATTATAAACCTGCAGCATATCGGTAAAAGTTTCCCCTATTTCACCTGTGGATTTGCCAACGAGTACGTTCTCACCATCCTGATTTTTACACTCGACATCCAGGCTAAAGCGAGTTGCATGTTCCTTTGTTTCTTTTCGATGAACGGTTGCACCGGAAGTAATGGTGTCGCCTGCGTTAACAACACGAATGAACTTGACATCCAGCGTTCCACACGAAAGCCATGCTATGCCGAACAGGTCAATCATCAGCTGAGCCAGGTAACCCTGAAACTGGGTAGCTGAAACTGCCACTTTGTTATCGGGCAGCCCACAGGCCCTGGCATACTCGATATCCGTGTGTATATTCTTTTTCGGCCAACCTACAAGAGTGTACGGACCTCCTGAGAAAGCCCAGATTCTTTCCCATGAAACCTTCTTAGGTATACCGGTATAAAATTCTCCTTCGCCAGTATCTTGTGTGACAACAGCCATATTTCAACCTCGATTTATTTTTTGTGAATCGATTACCTATTGCCAGCCGGATATCCAACTGTCAGATTACTCCATATTATCATTTAGACCTGAGAATACGGATACTTTAAGTGACAAAGCTAAATATGTCAATAAGTTCTTATTATTACTGATATTCGTTCGATATTCGTTCGTTTCTTGACTTCAAGGTATCACGATACTACACTATATAAACAATTTTGCTGCAGGAGGATCATTCAAAATGGAATGCCCACACTGCCAGACAATAAATCGAGAAGATGCGGAATTCTGTAAGGAATGCGGTAGATCACTCCAAGATGAGTTCATATGCCCTCAGTGTGGGTATTTGAACACCAACGATAGTAAGTTCTGCAATAAATGTGGTAGCTCTCTTTTGAAACAAACACCATCACCGATGGAAACCAAGGCAGATGAACCTACTTCCTTCGTTGACAATCGTTTTCAGGTAATTAGCAAACTCGGTGAAGGGGGTAAGAAAAAAGTCTATCTTGTCCATGATACCAAACTCGACAGAGACGTTGCCTTCGCTTTGATAAAAACCGAAAACCTCAACGAAAGTGCCAGGATCCGTGTCACCCGTGAAGCCCAGACTATGGGTAAACTGGGAGACCATCCCAACATCATGCCTATCCACGAAATGGGCGAGATTAATGGTCAACCTTATCTTGTTATGCCCCATATGCCCGGTATCAACGGGAATAAAGATGTTGAAGCGCTGATTGAAAAAAGCCCGGACCATAAGTTACCACTAGATCAGGTAATAAGCATCGCTAAATGTGTATGCCGAGGACTCGAGTTTGCCCATTCGAAAGGTGCCATCCACCGTGATATCAAGCCGGGTAACGTCTGGCTGGCTGAAGATGGTACCGCTAAAATCGGTGATTTCGGTTTAGCCGTTATGACTGACGTATCTAGGCTAACCCAGGAAGGGATAATGGTAGGTACTCCCAACTATTTGTCACCAGAGCAGGCTGGACCTGGAGAGGTAACTCATAAATCAGATCTCTATTCTCTCGGTGCCATGCTATACGAGATGGTAACAGGAAGACCTCCATTTATCGGTGATGATTCTTACTCGATCATCGGTCAACATATCACCACCCCTCCGATTTCACCCTCCTGGCACAGAGATGATCTGCCGCCTGCTTTTGAAGCTCTAATCATGATGTTGCTCGATAAAGATCCAAGTAAGCGACCCTCTTCGGCACAAGAAGTACATAAGGCACTTGAATCTATTGAAAAAGACGACATGAAAGAATCAACTGCGGAACGACCAGTGGAGACCGAAAATCCACTTTATCGTCCTGTGTTTGTTGGTAGAGAACAAGAACTTAAACAATTACAGAGTGCTTTCAATGGTGCAATGTCAGGCCAGGGAGCCCTGGTAATGGTAGTAGGCGAACCCGGAATTGGTAAAACCGCCATTTGCGAGCATTTATCCACTTTTGTAAATCTGAGAGGTGGCCGTACGCTTTGGGGGCATTGCTACGAAGAAGGCTCATTAACTCTTCCTTATCTCGCCTTTATTGAAGCGATGCGCTCGTATGTGCACGATAGGGATCCTGAAGAATTAAAGAAAGAGTTGGGTTCGGGCGCAACCCATGTAGCTCGAATCGTTTCTGAAGTAAGAGAGATCATAAAAGTAGAACCACATCAGACAGAAAATCCGGAAGAGGATCGTTATCATTTGATGCAGTCTGTCTCAGATTTTCTCACAAAAGCTGCTTCTGTAAAACCAATTCTAATTGTACTTGAAGATTTACATGATGCTGATAAGGGTACGATGGAGATGCTGTCGTATGTTTCTCGGAACCTTGTCAGCGCAAGATTATTGATTGTCGGCACCTACAGGGATATAGAAGTAGACAGGAATCATCCATTGTCCGGAGCCCTTGCAGAACTAAGGCGCGCTTCGAACTTTAACCGGATGTTACTGCGTGGTCTTAACGTAAATGAAGTGAAACGGATGATGGAAAACATTACCAATGAGACCATACCGGTCGGGCTTGCTGATGCCGTGTATCGGCAAACCGAAGGTAATCCGCTTTTTATCCAGGAAGTTGTCAGGTACCTTACTGAAGAACAGCTTCTGAAAAAAGAAAATGGCAAGACGATAACCGACAAAACACCGCTGGAAATGAATATTCCGGAAGGTTTGAAGGATGTCATCGGAAGGAGATTGTCCAACCTGAGTGATGAGTGTAATAAGCTACTTTCGGTTGCAGCCGTTATTGGCAGAGATTTTCGCACCGACGTTTTACAAAAAGTATGCGGATTATCCGAAGATGAAGTTTTTAATTCGATAGAATCAGCAAAAAGAGTAGGTGTCGTCGAAGAACATACTTCACTCGGAGCCGCAACTACCTATCGCTTCACCCACGCGTTCTTTAAAACGATATTGTACGAGGAGAACATTGCACCGCGGCGTATGCGTCTTCATCAACAGGTAGCCCAAGTACTGGAAGAGGTATACGCAAATCGTCTGCAGGATCATGCCGGGGAATTGGCAGACCATTTTTCTTACTCGACAGAACCATCAGACTTAACCAAGGCAGTCCATTATGGTGAAATGGCAGCCCGGCAAGCTCTAGCTGTATATGCTTATGGTGAACATGTCCGATTGCTGGAACACGTTTTAAAGGTACAGGAAGTACTTGATCCTGACGATATCGAAAAACGTTGTGACCTGTTAAGAAGGTTGAGTAACGCCCTTACAATATCGGGAGAACCCAGGCGAGCACTCAACACCGAGTTACCTGAAGCATTTAATCTTGCTGAGTCAATCAATGATACCTACAGGGCTTCACGAGTATGTCTTTATGCAATGGTAGCTCTGGCAAATTATGGGACGACGCTAGTAGCCGATACACCTGAATTTGCCAGATGGGTTGAGCGTGCTGACCGATATGCAGCTCCAGATACGGTCGATCGCGCCTGGGCTGATGCTTTTATGGGAACGATGTACTGCGTCAGAGGTCGGTATGAAGAGGGAGTCAAGCTCCTGGGTCGTGCCGTTACACTTTCACGTAAACTTGGCAAGACAAATGCTTACTGGATGTCAGTTCATATGTATTCGCAATACGCCGCAGCTCCTAAACGCCTCGAAGAACGGTTACTCCTGGCCGAAGAACTGGCATTAATACCGCGAACCGGGATAAACACGACAACTCTTGGTACCGCATTATTCCACATGGGTAGCACCTTTCTGGAAGCAGGAAAGCGAGAAAAGGCAGAAGAACTTTTCAATGAAATGAAAAATCTTAGCGAACGAAGTGCGCAACCCATGCTTGAATTGCTGGTTTTACGAGGTGATTTAATCATGGCAACCCTTGATGGTCGCCTTGAAGAAGCTGTAGAAATAAGCCAGAACATGCAATCAAGCGGCGAAGAAGTGGGTTTATCGGAGTTTGCTTCTGCAGCAGCAGCCTACTTTAGTCTTACTCCCCATATTCATACGGGAAGATTCGAAGAAGCTTATCGACTGGCCCAGCTTCTACCGACGGTACCATCTATGGTGGCAAGTGCTCTTTGTCTTGCACATATGCGGCAAAAAGAAGAAGCGAACCAAATCCTTGAAGAACTCGTGGTTCAACCATCCCTTACAGAAACTGAAGATAATGAAACTCCAGCATATATCTTAGCAATGTTATTAGACGCTGCGGTAGCAACTAATCACGAAAAAGCAGCTGAAATACTTCTTAAACGGCTGGCAGGTTCAGATGTTCAGTCAACATGCTATTTCTGCATGACCTGTATATTACGACATCTCGGGGCGGCTGCAAGTCTCATGAATAAAGCTGAAGATGCTCGAAACTATTATCGGGAAGGTCTTGAAGTTGCTACAAATATGAATTTCCGACCTGAATTAGCTCTTACAAGACTGGAGATTGCCGAGTTGCTTCTTAAGCATTTCCCCAATGAAAAGGCAGAAGCCCTTGAACATCTTGATTTCGTTATTAAGGAATTCCGTGAAATGAATATGCAGCCTTCATTAAACCGTTCTCTTAAACACAAGGATATACTTAAAGCATAGTTCTAAATATAAGCTGCTTGTCACCATAGCAGATAGTTTTAACAAATATTAGGAGTTCAAGATTGCCAGTAGTTAACAACGACGGAATAAAAATTTATTACGAAGTCGAGGGTGCAGGTCCTCCGGTAATTCTTCATCATGGTTTTGCCGGATCTATAGAAGATTGGCGCGAATTTGGCTATGTAGAACATCTGAAGAATGATTACCAACTGATTCTAATAGATGCACGTGGCCATGGGAAAAGCGATAAACCGCATGATCCTCAAGCCTATACTATCGAAAATAGGGTTAACGATGTTATCACCGTATTGGATGACATTAAGGTGGATACAGCACATTTCTTCGGTTATTCGTATGGAGGAAGACTTGCCTTTGAACTGGCATTGAACACCCCAAAAAGAATGGAATCATTTATCGTATCGGGAATTGGGGCTCGGGGACAGGATCCTGATTTTTTACAAAACCGGATAAAAAACCTGGAAACCGGACCACTGGGATTAGTGAAAACATTTGAGCAGTTCGGTGAAATATCACACAAAATGCGTGAACGTCTCCTTCAAAATGATTGTGAAGCATTGATCGCCATTTTGAAAACGCCGTGGCCCTACAGGGGAGATGACCTACAATACATGAAGGAACCTTTTCTTCTCCTCGGAGGTGAATTTGATCCGGGATTCACAACAATAGAAGATGCAAGCGAACGTCTTCCTGATTCAACTTTTATTCCATTGCCTGGACTCAATCATATGCAAACAGCGATCCAAATCGATAAAGTATTGCCACATATCAAAGAGTTCTTAACCAGAGTGAGTAAAAAGCAGGCAAGGTAGAACTGTCATTAGGGAGGTCTCCAAAAAAGGGTATACAGAAGGCTTAATATTCCTCATACCCGGGCTTCGTTTCATTAATACCACAATCAGTTATTATGTCAAGTTTATCCTGAATTGTTGTACCTGTTTAAATATTCCTAAACAGAATACACATCACGTTTAAATCAAACGACGTAAAGTATCAACCTGACACGGCTTACCATGTCCGGGGTAGATTACCCTTGCACCCTGGTCCAGAAGTAGTCTCAAGCTCTTTCTTACAAGCTCCGGAGCTTCAGCGAAGAGTGACAATCCCGGTCCGAAATGAAAAGGAAATCCGTTCATGGCTAAATCACCGACGAACGCATAACCGGTATCCAGCAGGACACTGACCGAACCCATTGTATGCCCCGGGGTATGTAAAATCCTGCCTGATATGCCAAACGGGGTTAATGAAAATTCATCATCACCCAGGACTATATCGACTTTAGTCGTTGGGATTTGAGAAAGGCTAATCCTCGCTGACAGCCACGCCAGGATGCGACCCCACGTATTAACTCCCGTGATTGCGCGGTTCACAGAATCTTCAAGACATTCTTTATCAAGTTCATGCATGGCAATCTGAGCGCCGGTAGTATGTTTAATATCGGTGGCTGAACCTATGTGGTCGAAATGACCATGAGTATTAATGATTAACTTAATCTCTTTTGGATCGATACCCATTTCCCGCACTCTCGAGGTGAATTTATGTAGTTGGTTTGGCGGTCCGCTATCGATTAAAATTGTGCCTTTATTCTGAATGATATAGCACCTGGTGATTCCCATGGGCACAACGTAAATATTCATATAGACCCTCGACGCCATGATTTCTAAGTAACGGCAATCATAGGCCTGTTGAGGTACATTGTCAATAGATTATCTACCAAACTTCAAGAAAAATATCTGTTTTCTATTAACAATCTCTCCTTGGTGTAACATGCTTCTGATCACATATGTCAGATTTCGGCAGACCGTGTAATAATTGACATTGACATAGTCAAACAATATACTATAAATGTCGCCTCTAATTATTCACACAGAGAAATATCTTAACTCTGTGTTGGTATTGCGAGTTAAGAAAGGAGGATCTTTATGATAATTGATGCCCACATGCACCTTAGCGGGACTGGTTGGGTAAGGGGAAAGTACTTACGCTTTGTATGGAAGATGTACATTACCGAGTATAATCGGGTGCATAAAACAAACAAGACCATTGATGACTTTAAGGATATGTTAACGGCTATGAGGCCGTCGGTGGTTGACCCTGAGGGCGATGGCGTTATTGAGTTATTAGACAAAGCAGGGGTTGACAAGGCTGTTATCTTCCCTGTGGACTGGGAAGCTATAACCGGACCACCGAACGTTCCATATAGAGATCAGAATAAGGCCCATGCCGATGCGGCGAAGAAGCATAAGGGCAGATTCATACCGATTTGTGCCCTTGATCCCAGGCGAGGGAATGCTATGGACCTTGCCAAAGAGGCCATTGAAGATTGGGAAATGAGGGGATTCTACTTTATGCCGGCTACGGGATTTAAACCGGATGATCCTGTTTGCTACCCCATCTATGAAAAATGTATTGACTGGGGAGTACCCATGATTATCCATTGCGGGAAGGAAATAGCTCACTGGGACTATAATCATCCGACACAAAGGATAGCCAATGTAGCACTGATGTACCCTGAGCTTAAGGTAGTACTCGGACACGCTGGTACAAGAATATATAGGAATGAAGCCATAGAGGCTTGCATAATACCCAATCTCTACATGGACTTTTCAGAGTACCAGGGCTTCTGGCGCCTGCAACCTAACTATTTCTATCAGTGGCTGCGGGATGCGATAGATGCCTGCGGTCCTGAGAAGGTAATGTTCGGCAGTGGTTTCCCCAATCCGAATGTATTGACTCCCGAAGCTGAGTGGGTGAAGGCAATCCAGGAGCCGCAAACAGATATAGAGTTCACCAAAGAGGAGTTAGACATGGTGATGGGAGGGTCAGCTGCTCAAGTGTTTGATATTTCCTAATCATCAACTAGAAAAATAAAAAATCGGAGAAAAAGAATGGCTGATATTATTGACCTTATTTCAAGCAGGAGAAGCGTCAGAAGATTTACCGACGATCCTGTATCTGATGAGGTAATCGACAAGTTGATCGAAGCGGCCAGGTGGGCTCCAAGCGGTGAAAATGAACAACCGTGGAGACTTATCGTTGTCAGAGACCCCGACACCAAAGCCAAGATTGCTGAGATAGCCAAGTTAGGTACCGGTGGGCGTGTTACCGCAGAATACAGTCTTTCGGACTACTGGCAGAGAAAATTCGCCGGCGTAAAAAATCCGGAAACAAGAGCCAGGCTCTTTAAGACTATGTATACAGGTCAGGCTTCGGAATTCGCCGGTAATGCACCCGTGGTAATTGTCGTGATCGGCGAACTATATGATATGTTCGATACTCCTTACGACCTGTCCTGTGCCATAATGAGTATACTGCTGGAGGCACATTCCCTCGGTCTGGGTGCCTGCTGGGTACACGGACCGTCAGTATATCCCTCGATTGTGAAAAAAATGAAAGAATTGCTGAAAATACCTACCGGGATGGGGCAATATAAGCTGATAGCTACTGTCTCTCTTGGCTGGCCTGCTGAAAGTCCTAAAGCGAGAGAGAAGAAGGAATTCGAGGATATTGTTTTCTGGGAAGAATTCGGCAGGAAGGAGAGACCATAAATGGATGAAAAAATTGCCTACTTCAACGATCTACTGGTCAGGCTAGAAGAAATTTTCTACCATGAACTATCAGGGATGACTCACCCAAAGGTAGAATATGTAGGAATCGACTTTCTCAGATCAAAGAATATCGAAGGTACTACCGTCGAAGAAATATTGGACAACTGCATCAAAGAAATCACGGCAGGTGGTCTTGCCGAGGAAGTCACTTACTCCCGGGCTGGAGAAGGTATCTTACTGATACTGAAAATCAAGAACTGTATTCATATCCCGATGGAAGCCAAGCTTCAATACGGTCTGAAAAATGAAGGCGGGGTTGCGCCCTATATGTGCCCTATTGCTAACATGATTCTGGACAGAATACTCGAGGTTTTAAAATTCCAGATGGTCTACAACGCCTCTATAGAGAGTATTGATACTGAAACAGGCGAGTGTTCTCTTAAATGCGTGATTTACGAAAGCGTAGAGAAGATAGGTCAGGTAGGAGACTGGAGAGACCTCTAATATATCGAGTTAAAGAAGATACACGGTAGGTCTGGAAATAATCAGGAGGAATGTTGGTGTAACATTCCTCCTTGATTTTTTGATTATTTTAGATTAAGGGCGTTAATATACAAAAGCCTTTTTCGAATGTTATACTAAATCCTCGTCTCTAATTTCCTTGTCGCAGCGCAGGCACCTCTTCGCTTCTTCGATAGCATCCTCTCTCGAATAACAGGCTTCGACTTCAGCAAAGTCCTTAATTCGCTGCGAAACAGGTAACATGGTAATATTCGGACGCCATTGTTCATCCGCTTCTTCCAGTGGTGGCAATTCCTTTTCCGGCGGAGTGAGTGTCTGATCTATCTCTCCACTTCCACCGAGATATTTATCAATCGAGACAGCTGCCCGTCTTCCATGGGCAATTGCTTCGATGACAGAAGCCGGTCCGGTAACAACATCGCCGCCGGCGTAAATGCCTTTTTTACCGGTAGCTAATGTATCCTCATCGACGACAATAGTATTTCCCTGACCAACCGGCAATCCGAACTGCTCCGGGATATCCGGCTGTTGACCAATAGCCTCGATTACATTATCGAAAATCATCTTGAATTCGCTTCCCTCTATCGGTTCAGGTCGCCTTCGACCGCTGGCATCGATAGTCCCCAACTGCATACGGATACATTCAACCTCCAGTGCATCGCCTGCTTTTGATATCCGGACAGGATTAACCAGGTATTCAATTTTGACTCCTTCGTCAATGGTCTGAATCACTTCCTCGAAGCTGGCCGGCATCTCTTCTGCCGTCCGTCTATACAGAATAGTTACTTCTTCGGCCCCGAGTCGCAATGCGGAACGGGCAGAGTCGATAGCGGCATTACCACCACCGCATACTGCCACCCGTTTGCCTATCTTTAACGGTTTACCAAGACTAATGTCACGGAGGAATGTTACACAATCCTCAACCCCAGAATTATCTTCACCTTCGACTCCCAACTTCGTTCCCTGATGAGTACCGATAGCCACGAATACTGCGTCGAATCCCTCTTCCAACAGGCTTTCAGGAGATGTGACCGTAGCATCAGTTTTTATGGTGACCCCAAGGTTTTCAATTTCTTTGATCTCATTTCTGAGAATATCTTTCGGCAGTCTATAGTCCGGAATGCCTACTCGCATCATACCCCCGGCTTCCGGTAGTGCTTCGAATACCGTAACCTTATGACCCAGTGTATTCAGGAAATAAGCAGCGGTTAGTCCGGCCGGACCGGAGCCTATCACTGCAACACTCTTACCTGATGACGGCGCTATGGTAAGGTTCTGTTTCCACGTATCACCACCGTTTTCACTCGCAAAACGTTTGAGCATTCTAATGGCAATAGCTTCATCGAGCTGGCCGCGGCGGCACTTCGTCTCACAGGGATGGAAACAAACCAGGCCGCAGACAGACGGGAATGGTATCTTTTCTCTGATCACAGCCAGTGAAGCATCGAAATTACCATCTTCTATAAAACGAATGTAGCGTGGTACATCAATACCCGCCGGACAGGTATGGCTGCAGGGCGAACTGACAATACTCTGGCAAACGGCTGCTTCGCAGTGATGCCTTTTTATATGATCTTCATATTCAGTAAGAAAGTACTGCAGGGTGGTAAGAACAGGATTGGGTGCTGTCTGACCTAATTGACATAGTGAACCGGCTTTTACCTGCAGACTAAGATCCCTCAAGATTTCTATATCTTCTAGCCTACCCCGGCCAGCACAGATATTCTCCAGTATCGTAAGCATTTGCTTAGTCCCCAGACGGCACATTACACATTTACCACATGATTCATCCTGAGTAAACGACAGGAAGTACCGGGCAATTTCTACCATGCAGATGTCATCATCCATGACTACCATGCCGCCGGAACCAACAATAGCCCCGGCTTCTGCCAGTGTTTCATAATCGACCGGAAGATTAAGCTGGGTTACAGGTAGACAACCACCGGACGGACCACCTGTCTGTACAGCCTTGAACTTTTTACCGTTCGGTATGCCACCACCAATATCAAAAATTATGTCATATAGTTGAGTCCCCATGGGTATTTCAACCAATCCGCTGTTGGCAATTTTCCCTGTTAAAGCAAAAACAGTAGTCCCTTTACTCTTTTCAGTACCAATTTGCGAGTACCAGTCAGCACCTTTAGAAATGATAACCGGAATAGAGGCAAGTGACTTGACATTGTTGATGTTACTGGGTTTGCCCCAGAGACCTGATTGAGCCGGGAATGGGGGACGCGGCCTTGGCATACCTCGCCGGCCCTCTATAGATGCCATTAAMGCAGTYTCTTCTCCGCAAACGAAAGCGCCMGCCCCTTCTTTWATRTGTATTYTWAAACTGAAGTCAGAGCCCATCAGGTTATCACCGAGTAGCCCYTTTTYTTCAGCYTGCTTGACRGCWATGCGTACTCGYTTRACAGCCAGTGGRTATTCRGCCCGGATGTARATATAACCTTCCGAAGCACCGATTGCATAAGCWGCAATRGTCATACCYTCRATAACGGTGAAAGGATCYCCTTCCATGATGCTGCGGTCCATAAACGCACCGGGGTCACCCTCATCGGCATTGCATATCATRTATTTCTGGTCGCCTTCCGATTGACGGCATAGCTGCCATTTTGTACCTGTGGAAAAACCGGCGCCACCCCGACCGCGCAGCCCGGAGCGTTTCACCTCATCTATCACTTCGTCCGGCGTCATCTCGAACAGGCATTTTTTCAAAGCTTCAAAGCCATCGGCGGCTAGATAATCTTCAATCCTTTCAGGATTGATATGACCGCAGTTCCTGAGTATTAAACGCTGCTGTTTTCTGTAGAAGTTCACATCCTGGTAGTACTGGATCGCCTCACCGGTAACCGGATCCTTATAGAATAAACGTGAAACCGGTTTGCCGTCCCTGAGGTGTGATTCGGCAATTTCTGCCACGTCTTCTACTGTAACGTGCGTGTAGAATACTCCCTCCGGTTCAACAACCGCAATCGGTCCTTGCTGGCAGAAACCATGACATCCGGTGAAATCGACATTTACATCCGTTAATCCGAGTTCGGCTACTTTTTTCTCCATAGCCTCCCGTATTTCGAAGGCTTTACCTGAAACGCAACCGGTACCATGGCAGAATTTTATAGTCAGACGGCTATTAGTCGCTTTCTCTTGTTCTATCACTGAAAATCTCCCCAACTTTTTTTGTGGTCATTTGCCCGTGCACATCGTTATTAATTGTTATATTCGGAGCTAATGCACAGGCACCGATACAGGCAACGGTTTCCAGAGAATACTCCATATCCTCGGTGGTCTCTCCAGGTTTAATACTGAGCCGTCGTTCAACCTCTTTCAGTATCCTTGCTCCACCCCGTACATGACAAGCCGTCCCCCGGCATACCGTAACCTTCATTTTACCCGAAGGCACACGCTTGAACTGAGCGTAGAACGTAGCTACACCGAGTACTACTCCCGGCGAGATGCCGAGAAAACTGGCTATCTTCTCCATTGCTTCAGGAGGTAGATACCCCAGTGCTTCCTGGGTTTCCTGTAGAATAGGTATCAGATTATCTTTCTGAGCTGCGGTATGGTTCGCAAGAACCTTTTCCATTATATCCTGGATCTCGCATGCACATGTCATTTGTTTCTCTCCATCCCAAGCCGTATGAATATGGCTATTAAATCATTATCTGTAAAAAATATTATCAACTGTACTCAACCAGTCATGTATTTTAGGCATTACTTTTTTCAATTCTTACACTGCACGGAACGTATTTTGGCAGGCTGAAAACAGGATCAATATCCGGATTATTCAATAATCCAGCCTTATTATCGACCAGGGGAAATACCATAAAAACGGTGCCCTGTGGCACGTTATCAGTAATTTTCGCCTTCGCTATTACCTCACCATGCTGTGAAATAACCTTTACACTCTCACCTTCCCCGATTTGCAGCACACTGGCATCCTCGGGATTTATCTCGACCTGATCCTCTCCCCGGAGCATGGCGAGACCATCAACCCTCTTCGCCAGTGTCCCGGTCTGGGAATAATAAAGACTCCGTCCAAGAATGAGTGTCAGTGGATAGTTGCCATCAGTCCGTTTCGCGGATGGCCTATACTCCAGAGGAGCAAACTGGCCCCTTCCTCCCGTGAATTCCTCACTATGCAAGGCTGGTGTACCTTCGCTTTGGTTATCTGCGCAGGGCCACTGTAAACTCCTATCTTCCAGACGATTATATGCGATACCTCCATAGATCGGTGTCAGACCGGCAATCTCCGCCATGATCTTGGAAGGAGTATCAAAGGCGAAGCCTTCCTTGCCCATCTTCTGAGCAAGCTGGCAGATAATCTTCCAATCATGCCTGGAGTCACCAGCAGAATCGACGGCTTTTCTTACTCTCTGTACCTTACGCTCGGTATTGGTGAAGGTACCTTCCTTTTCCGCGAAGGTTGTTGCTGGCAGTACAACATGAGCCATCTCAGCTGTTTCTGTCAAGAAGACATCCTGGACCACCAGAAATTCCAATGCTCCCAATGATTCTTTAACGCTGTCAGCATCTAATTCACCCAGCACCGGATTGCTTCCAATGACATATAATGCCTTGATCTCTTTCTTGCTTGCAGCATCGAGTATCTCAGTGAAACTTAATCCCTGAGAAGGATTAAGAGAACATCCCCAGTTAGATTCAAATTTCTCTTTTATCGAAGTATCACTCACGGGTTGATAGCCGGGATAATAGTCAGGTAATGCTCCCATATCACAGGCACCCTGGGCATTATTCTGAGCAACCAGAGGATTTACTCCGGATGAAACCTTACCGATATTTCCGGTAAGCATTGCCAGGTCAGCGACAGCACTTACACTGTCAGTACCGTTCCCAGCCCTGACAAAATCCGTTCCGTAGAGGATGGTAGCAGGGCTGCTTGTGGCATATATTCTGGCTGCTTCAACTATCTTTGCAGTAGCTACACCCGTAATTTCTTCTACATCATCCATAGAAAGGGCTTCGAGTGATTTTTTGAATAGTTCGAATTCTTTGCAGTGCTTCTCGATATAATCTGAGTCGAGAAGCTCTTCATCAATGATGACCTTCATCATTCCCATGAGTAATGCCACTTCTGTCTCCGGCTTGATTTGCAGCCATAAACTGGCAAAACGATTCAGATCGATACCGCGCGTGCTAACAACAATAAGTTTTGCTCCATTTCGCACCGCATTTTTTACCTTAAGACCGATTATGGGATGAGTAACCGTTAAATCGATATCAAGAGCTAAAATACCTGCTGCATCGCTAATCTCTTCTATCGAATTGGTCATAGCCCCGATACCAAAGCTATTGGTGAGACCTTCAAAGCTGGGTAATAATGATAAACGGGCTGAAGTATCTATATTGTTGGTACCCAGCGCGACTCTGGCAAATTTTTGAGCAACATACGTATCTTCGTTAGTGCATTTGGCTGAAGCAATCACCGCTACTTCATCTGCTTTATAGCTGCTGAATTTGCCGGCGACAAGGTCAAGCACTTCATCCCAGCTAGCTTTATTCATTTCCCCATTTTTTCTTATTAGAGGTGATATCAACCGTTTATTGTTATGGACAAAACCCGGAATACCAAAACGGCCTTTTACACAAAGACTTCCTTTATTTACAGAGTCTTCCTTTTTACCATGGGCAGTAACCACTTCAGTCTGACGAATGCCCAGATTGACGCTACAACCTACTCCGCAATAAGGGCACACCGATTCAATCTCTCTCCCTGCTTTTCTGGTCTCTTTAGGATGAAGAGTATAAACCGGACAATGGTCCAGACATTCTCCACACGATTCGCAGTTTGATTCAACTAATTCACTGTCCATTCCGGCGGTGATCCTGGTTTGATAGCCACGATTAGTTAAATTGATTGCATTGACACCGCGGATCTCATCGCACGAACGGACACACCGACAACAGAGAATACAATAATTACGGTCGATATTGAAAAATGGATTACTTTTATCGATCGGAAGGTCTTTGGTCATGGTCTGAAAACGTGCCTTGGCGGCATCAAGAACGGCTTCCATCATCTGAAGTTCACACTGCTGGTTCTTTGGACAGGCATCACAATCGGTTGGATGGTCACTCCTCATTAACTGTATAGCAGTACGGCGTATATTATTGATTTCCGGAGAATCCGTATGCACTACCATACCCTCGGTAGCTGGTGTAGTGCAGGAAGTAGGAAAGCCGCGAGTTCCCTCAATTTGTACGACACAAAGGCGACAAGCCCCGTATGGTTTCAAGTCAGGATCGGAACATAACGTAGGTATAAAAAAACCATTCTCTTCTGCTACCTCAAGCACGGTCATCCCTTCCGTTGCTTCAATCTCTTCTCCATCAATAGTCAGTTTGATTATATTGTCCAACTAAAATTCTCCTACCTTAAGACTTGTGAAAGACCGGGAAGCCCCATCCAGCATTTATCAACAAAGTGTATTCAGGACATCTTTCATGAGTGTTTGTTAATAGTACCTTGTTCCATCCTGAATATTCCCGCGCGACACTCATTTCAGTTCGGCTGAATATTGTTTCCGCCACAAATGCATACGTCTGATTTCTAAACATTTCCAATTATAGCAGTACAAATATCATTCGTGGTAAATCTGGAATTGGTGGTGTACAGTCCAGCCATAATACCTGACCTCAGTCCGCGGGCTTCATTCCCGTTCAGGGCAAGAGCTTAATCACTATTATTGAGATTTCCTTTATATTGATATTACTCAAGCCCATATTTTACTGACAGGCATTATACCGAGATACGTTACAGCTATTATTTTGATCACTTACTAATAACGATTGGTCGGTTTTTTTCTATCTTGTATCTGCACGTATTAATACGTACGACTGGTTGTGTTTCGTACATTTATATAACGTATTGTATCAGACAGGGATATCTTATCAGAAGACAAAATGACAACCCACCAGTCGAAATTAGTATAAAACTTTAGATATTTGAAGTCAACCGGAAGTAATAGTTAACCTCAAACCATACTATATATTGACAATAATCCTGATATTGAAGTAGAATCAATGACAATTGTATAAAATCAGAGGCTGTGAACAAGACTAGTAGCCTTCAAAGCGAGTCTCAGAGAGTCGGAAAACAGTATTCACATAATGAATACTCGTGGTGTGAGCCGATGTCAGCGCAGTAGGTGAATGGGCTTGGGAGCCGCAAACCGAACCTCCGGTTACTCCGGTAACAGTAGGCTTTGCCGCAAGGGAAGCGTTATCAGATCCCAGGGTATTGAATTACTAAACTCGGCTATTATCAGTACCTGAAAAAGACAGTCGGTTTATTTATAGAACCAGCTAAGAAGGGTGGCACCGCGGAAAACAAAACCCCGCCCCTTTAAGGGCGGGGTTTATTATTTCAAGGTATGGTAAATTTTCTGATACCAGCCTTTCGATAAAAAAGGGGAAATACACCGAATACAATAAAGGAGGGAATATGGATACAAGAAGGTTTTTCCTTGAACAGAAGGATATGCCGATCCGGTGGTATAACGTTCAGGCAGATCTGCCTGAACCGTTACCACCAATGCTACACCCGATGACAAAGGAGCCCCTTACTCCACCCGACCTGGCACCTCTCTTCCCGATGGAATTAATCATGCAGGAAGTCAGTCAGGAACGCTACATAGATATTCCGGAAGCAATCCAGGAAATCTATGCCACCTGGAGACCGACCGTACTTCACCGTGCCTACAATTTGGAAAAGGCACTGGATACTCCAGCCAAGATTTTCTATAAATACGAAGGTACAAGCCAGGCCGGTAGTCACAAGCCGAATACGGCAGTAGCCCAGGCGTATTACAACAAGAAAGAAGGCATCAAGCGCCTTACCACTGAAACAGGAGCCGGACAGTGGGGCAGCTCACTTGCTTTCGGCTGCACGCTTTTCGATCTGGAACTTAAAGTCTACATGGTGAAGGTCAGTTATAATCAGAAGCCGTATCGACGGCTGATGATGGAAACGTGGGGTGCAACCTGCGTTCCCAGTCCCAGCCCGGATACGAAAGCCGGGCGTGATATGCTTGCCCAGGATCCGGATTGTCCCGGCAGTCTTGGACTGGCAATCAGTGAAGCTGTTGAAGACTGCATGATGAGAGATGATACTCATTATTCTCTAGGTAGTGTGGTCAGCCATGTACTGCTACACCAGACCGTAATAGGCCAGGAAGCAATGAAGCAGATGGAGATGGCCGGATACTACCCGGACATTATCGTTGGTTGCGTAGGCGGTGGTTCGAACTTCGCCGGTATGTTCCTACCTTTCGTTAAGGATAAACTCGAAGGCAACAAACCTGACCTGCGAATCATCAACGTCGAACCGGAAAGCTGCCCTACCCTCACCAAAGGACTGTATGCCTATGATTACGGTGATGTAGCCGGAATGGCTCCTATCGCCAAAATGTTCACTCTCGGTCACACCTTTATGCCGCCGCCGGTTCATGCAGGAGGTTTAAGGTATCATGGTATGGCTCCTCTAGTATGTCATCTTCATAAACTCGGATATGTCGAAGCAGTTGCCGTACCTCAGATCGCAACCTTTGAAGCAGGAGTTCAGTTTGCTCGAACCGAGGGTATCATAAGCGCACCGGAAACCAACCACGCAATAAGGGTAACTATTGACGAAGCCCTGAAATGCAAAGAAACAGGCGAGTCCAAGGTGATACTCCTTGCTCATAGCGGTCACGGTCATTTCGATATGGCAGCTTACGAGCAGTACCTCTCAGGTAAACTGGTTGATTACGCTTATCCTGAAGAGAAAGTCAAGGAAGCCCTGGCAACGCTACCTCAGATACCCGGTCAATAAAAATCCTCAAGAAAATGTAAAGGGGCTGGTGATATACCGGCCCCTGACTATATCTCCGGTCTATGTTTTTCTATAGTTTAACAATACCACGGAAATGACCTTTTATACCTGTCTACCTGAATTGTGAGTCAACGTGGAAGTCCGCCGAATGGTTTATCATATCTTGAGAATAAAGTCGGGATTCTTCTCCTTGAGTGCTTTCAGAGCACCTTTTGCAACTTCCTTACCATACTCGCAATTAACCTTAATTTCAACGTATTCATCATTCTCACCAAATACAATCGGGTAGATGGTGCAGACAAGAGGTCTCGTTGAATATATTCTGCATTCTTTGTTTTCCTCAATATAAAAGGGACATGGTAAAGGTAGCAATCGAGTACCTATAAGCTCGTTTAGAGGATATATGGAATCCTGGTTTTTCCCTTCCGTGGTCTGTTCCAGGAGTGCTTCATAGTCCATGCCCGTTTTGTCTGCTATTATTCTCAACTCGTCTTCGAATAACTCCACACCAGGACTGTTGGGATTCATCGGATTCGGTACGCAGCATGCACCACACATTCGGCATTCAGATCTTGAGAGTATTTCTCTGATATGATCCGGTGAAAACACGCCCGGTATCTGAAGAGAAATGTCATCCTCAGCCAAAGCATCAAGAAACATGTTCAGGTCGCTTTCATCGATACCCAATATATTTCTACCGTCCAGATGGGAAAGACCGTACTTTTCTAAATCAAGTCTGAATACTCTCTGTGGATGTTGTATTTGTCTATCCATAACAGGATAATTCTACCATGTTATTACACTGAAGCTAAAATTTAATGGGTATTTATAACGAAGAACTTCGCTTCCCGTTACCCCATGATGGTAAAAGTAACTAACAACACATAAGGTTAGAAGATATGCGATACAGAACTCAGACACATATTTGTACTCGTGCGTATGAGCTAATAGTTATCTAGTCCAACTTACCTTACCTTGTAAAGGGAGAAACGATATGCGTAAAGGTCCACTAATCCGTTAATATTATCTTAACAATTAATGTGATAAAATTAAGCTATGAAAAAGATAGGTTTTTTATTGATATCAGTCCTATTAATCCTGTCGCTGGTCTTCGGTACCGGGTGTTCGATCATCGCCAGCGAAGTGACTGAAAAAGAGACTACCACCGTAGAAAACACCACTGATACTAAAGCCGAGTCTGTAGTTATTCCTACTTCTTCACAGCTGCAGGTATTACCAAGCATCGCCGACGTTGTAGCCACTGTCAAACCATCGGTCGTTGCGATCAATACTGAAATTACTATTACAGATTTCTTCAATCGTCAAAGTACTCAGGAAGCTGCCGGCTCGGGTTGGATAATATCCGAAGACGGTTATATTGTCACGAATAATCACGTTGTCGCCGACGCGCAAAGTATCACCGTTATACTCGACGATGGTCAGGTATATATTGCGGAAATAGTAGGGAGAGATCCGTTGACCGATCTAGCCGTTATTAAAATAGAAGCTCAGAATCTTCCGGCCGCGCAGGTCGGTGACTCATCGAGACTGAGAATCGGCGACTGGGTGGTAGCAATCGGAAATTCACTTGGGCTGGGAATCAGGGCTACCCAGGGAATAGTCAGCAGGACGGATATTTCTCTTCAAGTTGACACCAATCAGGTCTTGTACGGGCTTATCGAGACTGATGCAGCTATCAATCCCGGCAACAGCGGAGGTCCGCTGGTAAATCTGGCCGGAGAAGTCATTGGTATTAACAGCGTCAAGCAGGTCCAGGTTGAGGTTGAAGGGGTTGGCTACGCTATCAGTACCGAAGAAGCTGTCCCGATTATCGAACAATTGATTAACGACGGAGAGGCTTCTCATCCATATCTCGGTGTTAGTCTCTATCCTGTAGATCAATATGTAATATCGAACTTCGGTCTGACAATCGATCATGGTGTATTTGTGGTCACCGTTGGTGATAACAGCCCGGCAGCGAAAGCCGGACTCAAACCTCAGGATGTGATACTGAGTTTTAACGGCAAAGAAGTCGAAACTATGGACGACCTGGTTATTGGTATACGATCTGCCAAGATAGGCCAGGAAGTCGAGATCGTTTACTGGCGTAACAATGAAGAAAACACTACTACCGCAATCCTGATAAAAAGACCGACTTCTCCCTAATCAACCT
>DUFA01000146.1 GCA_011191975.1 Dehalococcoidia bacterium | reverse complement strand
AAAGCAGAAATCGAAAACTGGCGGAAGCTGGATCACGACAACATCACCAAATTCCTGGACTATAACGTCTATCCAGTTTACCTGGAAATGGAGCTCTGTAATGGTAGCCTGGCAAAAATAGGCAAACCGTTAATGGTAGAGAGAGCCGCTTTCATTATCCTAGAGATAAGTCGGGGACTAAGTCATGCCCATAAGAAAAAAATATTCCACACGGACCTCAAACCATCAAACATCCTCTTACTGGATGATGTTCCGAAAATCTCTGATTGGGGATTAAGTAAAGTGCAGAGTGAAGACGGAAGTAGTCTTGCCGGATCGTTTTCACCTCAGTATGCTGCGCCAGAACAATACTCTCCGGAAATATTCGGTAAAGAGGATGAAAGAACAGATATTTTTCAACTGGGAACTATTTTCTACCAGCTCGTAACTGATAAGTTACCATTCCGAGGTGACCATCTTACGCAAATAAAGAATGCAATTATCGCAGAATCACCAAGACCGCCATCTGAAATTAATCCTGAAGCCGCCGATGTTGAACCCTTCATCCTGAAATGTTTAGAGAAGAAAAAACAAGATCGTTATCAAAACCTGTCCGAGCTTCAGGATGACCTGGCAAATTTCCTGGGAGACGATTTTGAGAAATCGTTGACTTTGAGCAGGAATACATTAGAAAAGTTGACGCTTTGTTCGGCTCTGATAGAAGTTTTCGCTGCTCAGAAAAATGCACAAAAGTGTCTGATTTACCTCAACAACTTACTTGCATATGCTGTAACCAAAGAATTTAAAGAAATGATAAAGGAGGAAATAGAAGCATTAGAATTTTATTCATCTCAGGGAGTAGATTGTAAAGAAAGGATTCCTTTTCTTGAGAAAATCATTCACCGTGCCAGAATGGGTGAGTAGAACTCTGTTCCCTATATGACATGAATTAAAATTATTGTAGTTTTAATACAATTTTGGCATCATAAGCTGAGAAAACAGAATTACGAAAGAGATATTTAAGAGTAGTGTGGTAGAGAGGAGAAAACGTCTAATTGTACCTTATAACTGCAAAATACAGCAGCGATTCCGAAAGAAAACGTATTGAGTACGTTATCGACAAGTGGAGAGACAGGAAGAAGATAACAAAGCCTGACGGAGTAGTCGCGATCGTGGCTGACAATAATATTGAGGATTTGCTGGTTGAGTTGTATTCGAGAACGGAAAGAGAAAATGTCTCTTTCTATCGAATTGAAGAAGAACACCTGGAGGTAACTGAGACAAAAAAGGAAATAAGGTTAAAAATTGGTGAGAGGCGAGAAACAGCCGAGAAATTACTTGATTTTATAATGGCCAGGCAACGAGCTACCTTGAAGATGGAATCACCTGAGTCACACCAAAAAGTATATGAAGTAATTTCAAGAAAAGGAAAGGTGGAAATAATTCTGAATATTCGCGGAAACGCTAACGAGACTGACGTAATCATTAGAATTTCTGGGTATGGTGAAGTAGTCGATTTTATTCACGATAAACTAGCCGAGGAACTTAAACTGTTGGAGGGCTGAAAATGAGTCTTAGCAGGAAAATTAACTGGGATGCACTTAATAAGATTTTAAGTCCTGTAGACGAAACTTTAGGTAGCGATTTGGAGGCACTGAGGAGGAAAGATGCAAGAGAGAGGACTGATTTATGGAATCGGATCGTTATGAGTCAAAATACCTACAACAATGAATTTTTACCGGCTCTTTCTCCGGACTTACGGAATGAACTGAGCAGTAAATTCCGTCTAGCCAGGTTGTTTCTCGCTGCGGCACTGTGGATAAACAATGAAGACAGTCCCACACTGGATGAGTTTAATCAAAAGGAACTCGATCTGGTTCAGGATTTCGAGAGGTTTAATGTCTTCGATGTTCTTACTATAGAAGAAATCGTTCAGCGAATTGCTCGAAGAGAAGATATTTACGAGTTAATCGTTGACTTCTATCAAAAACAATACTCGGACCTGGATACGTTACTTGATGATCCGGACATACAAAGAGATCTCAAGCTTGCCTTTAAGAACCAGTATAAGAAAAGGCTTGAGAAGATTGCCGAAGGAGTGAAAGCCTATGTCGGACTCTATGGTCCGGTTATTATTATTACGCAAATAGAGAAAAAAATCTGGGACAAAATCAAGGAATCCGAGGGTGAAAGAAAGAGAATTGCCGATGAGCTGGAGAGTCAAATTCGAGAAATCTCCTCCATTTTTTCACCGGCAAGTGAAACTGATTCGGAAGGGCAGCGACTTAATCAGAAATTGTCCGAGTTGGTTGCAGAATTAGCAACAGGCTGGCAGCCCAAAGATCTGGAATCGCTGGAGACTCAGAAAGATGCGTTGCTGGGTCAATATATCAGTCTGGAAAGAGGACTCTCATCCAGGATCGACGTGGTTGAGCAGCAGAGAAAAGAACTGGAAAACCGGGAACATGAGCTTGAACAGGACAAGCAGGAATATCAGTCACAACTCCAGGAGGAAAAGCAACGCTTAGTGGAAAGTGAACTTAATGAAATATCAGTCCTCAAGTTGCAGCTTCTGGATCAGGAAGAATCTATCGATTTAGAAAAACGGGAGTTTGAGAGGAAGAGAGAAGAACTTGAAAGCAGACTTCAGGAGATTAATGACATTCTTGAAGGAAAACCGATCCGCATTATCGCAGGTGAAGCTGCCAAATTATGCGAGCTCAATTATATCAGCAGGTTTGAAACGAAGATGGAGAATCTACCTTTGAAAATATACTCTCCTGTAGAAAATCGATCTTATACGGTCAGATCGTGGAAAGATAACACTCATCTGAAATTTATGGAGGACGTGTCAGTCGGTATTCCGGGAAATATACGTTCGCGGTATTCGATATCCGAAAAGAAATATGGATTTTTCGGCGAAAAAATAAACAAAGTGGTATTCGAAGCGGTATCACTCAATCACCTGGAGGAATACAAGAATTATGGTTACGATGCCAGAAGAGCCAATATAGCTGATTTCCTGGGTGTTATAATGCAGTACATAAAAACTGCTGAAATGGGCAAATATCTTCATGTCCTGGGGATAGCTTCTCCGACAGGGTGGGATGAAAGAGTGAAGAAACAGATTGAATCTTCTGAATTCACGCAGAATTACGTGAGTAAACATGTCTCGATCTGCATAATCGATTCTGCTACCGGGGATGTATTTTACAATCCGACCGATGAGAGAATTTCTGAATATATTGACTTCTTCAAGCCCCAGTTTGATAGAGAGCGTGTTATGCAGGTTAAGTCATTCATACTGGAGAAGCTGAATCGAAAAGATTACGTAGTATACTCTGATATTGTGGAGGAGACAAATGAAGTAACAGAAATAATAAACAAGGCGTTCTATGACCTGGAAAGCGAAGGAGAATACCGGATCAGAATGATCAAAGATGTCGGTATCGTTCTTGAAATCAAAAAACAATAATAAAGGAGAAAATTATGAGTATAATTGACAGAATAAGAGGGAACCCATTTGAAAAACTAAAAATGGATGAACTGACAGCCGAGAGAATTAGACTTGAAAGAATCGAAAAATTAAAAATTACTGAAGTGAATAAACTTTCAGAGACGAAAAAAGAGGTATTCAGTAAAGGTTTTGGTGCTACCGAAGCAGAAAAACGTACTCTGGCGAGACAGTTTCAACGACTCGACGACAAAATTAAACTTGATGATAGACAGTTGAAACGAACCAGTGACGAGATAAGGGTAGTAGAAAACCTGATCTTTGTCCACGAAAACAAACAGATGCTTGAAAGAGAAGGTTTGCTGAAAAACCTGATGAAAATACCCAAAAGTAAGTTGGAAAAATTTCTAGAGCAAGTAAACATAAAAGAAACAATTTTAGCAGATAAGGTAGATAACCTTCTAGCTACTATGAGGTTAGAATGGGGTATTCAGATCGAGCCTATAAATGATAAAGAAACACAAAAAATTATTGACATATGGAATGATGTTGAAGCAGACCCGGAAGAGGAATTCGTTAAATATGAAAAGGAACATTCTAAAGAAATAGATGTAGATTTTGGATAATGTGTAACACAGGTAATTTGAGATTATCATGGAACTAATAGACGAACTCAAAAGCCAATTAAATAAATGCCGCCGGCTGGCTAAGAAATACTATGATCAGGGTGAGTTGGCAAAATCAAGTGCGGAGTATCTTAAGTGTTCCGAGCTGACGAAACATCTTGCCGAGTTATCACCTCCGAAAAAACGAGCTGAGTTACTATCTCGTTCGGAAAGATTTCGTGAAATTGCCGATGAGATATTGCGTAACCCTCCCCAACCTCCAAGAGAGAAGGAAAAATTGGAAGAAAAGAGGGAAAATCTGATAATTTCTGAGAAACCAGGCACTAGATTTTCAGACATAGCCGGGCTTGATGGAGTGAAAGAGAAAATCTTGGAGGCAATTGTTTACCCTTTCAAATATCCTGAAGAATATGAACATTTTGGTGTCAAGCCCGGTGGCGGAATATTACTCTACGGTCCTCCTGGCTGCGGTAAGACCATGATTGCAGCAGCGGCGGCGGGAGAATGCGATGCGGTGTTTATCAACCTAAAAGTAAGTGATATAAAGGATAAGTACGTCGGAGAGAGTGAAAGGAAAATCAGGGAAGTCTTCGATGCCGCTCGTAGTTATGACAGAGCTATTATATTTTTCGACGAAATAGATGCTCTGGCAGGAGAACGTTCCAGTTCAAGAGAAGGGCACGAGAGAAGCCTTGTCAGTGAGTTACTGGCTCAAATGGACGGTCTCGAAGCAAAAGATTCGGTAAGAAAGCACCTTGTACTGGCAGCGACAAATCGTCCGTGGGATATCGACCTAGCTTTGAGACGACCGGGCAGGTTCGATGTTACTGTATTTGTCCCTCATCCGGACCTGGCTGCCCGTAAAAGAATTCTCGAAATTAATCTTAAAAACAAGCCTGTATCTCCAAAAGTTGACCTGGACGAATTAGCTTTAAAACTAGATGGTTTCGCATCGGCGGAGATTGTTGCTGTATGTGATGAAGCTGCCAAAATACCTCTAAGGGAACGAATCAAGGATAGGACACCCAGAAGACAGCTTGTAATGGACGATTTTAACAAGGCATGTGATAAACAACAGACAATATTACGTTCCTGGTATGCCAAAGCATCTGAGACGTTACCTCAACTGGGAGAAACAGAAATGTTCCAGGACCTAATTAAGGCAGCGAGAGAATACAAAAAATAATATATATTTCGGGAGTTTAGAAAACAACCTTTAAAAAGTCCAGCAATTATCTTGCTTCGAAATTTCGGTACAAAGAGGTAAGGTTTATATAAGAGTGAGACTGTGAGTACCTTTAAGGAGGTTACTGATGACTGGATTTTTCGAACGAAGACGACAGGCAAAGGAAATAAACAGAGATGTTAAGTTCAAGCAAGGTCTTTCAAGAGTGAGAAACTATGTGAAGAAATGCCAGGCTTCGCAAAAAAAATACTGGGAATTAGGAAAACGAGCATTAAGTCTTGGAGATCGGCAGCAGTTTGAGAATGTCGTTAAAGCATACATCCTCACCGGCGAAACAGCCAATCGATGGGAAAGATACTTGGTAGCCATGGAAACGGTAGCGGTTCAGAAGGACCAGGTAAAGGCTACCGGTGAATTTGCCAAGTCGATGAGTGTGATGAGTGAGTCGATCATGGCCGGGGCTAAACCTGAGGATATTACCAGGGTGCAAATAGATCTTGAACGGGCATTAACAAGAGCTCAAACTCTGGAGGAGACCTTGGCAGCTGTCATGGACGCGAGTAATGATACTATCTTCTCGTCCGAAGGGCTAACAGATACTTCCCTGCAAGATATAGAGAGTGCAATGAAGATGGAGATATCTCAGGTAGAAAACGATGCCCTGGATAACCGGATTGCTACCGGTTTAAGCCGGATCGAAGAAGAAATGAAAAAAGAGATCAAATGAGTATCTTCCTGTTAGAAAAAAGCGCTGAGTACCTGGAAAAAGGGTTTAAGCTGGCTCGTGAGGGGAATCTTAAAACAGCGCGTTCCAATCTCCTTAAAGCCGCCGAGTTCTTGTATAAAGCGGCGGAGGAATCAGAGTCCTGGTCTAAACAGAAAAGAATTGAAAGAGCAGAAGAAATCCTTAAAAAAGCTCAAGATCTCGAGCACATTGTTTCAGCAAAGAAGCCGATTAAAGTCCCCCAGGGAGAAGATGTTGATGCTGCTGACTGGCTTGTATATGAAAAGCCGGACGTAGTATTCGACGAAGTTGCCGGTCTTGATGATGTCAAAGAACAGATAAGGATAAGGATGATATATCCTTTTACCCATCCTGATTTAGCAAAACGTTTTCGTATCAAAAAAGGTGGCGGTTTACTTCTTTACGGGCCACCGGGAACCGGTAAAACCATGTTGGCTAAAGCAGTGGCAACAGAAATCGACGCGGCATTTTTTACCGTCAGACCTTCGGATGTTATGAGTAAATGGGTAGGTGTTGCCGAACAAAATATCTCTAAACTCTTCGGGGCTGCCAGAAATCATAACAGGTCTATAATATTTATCGATGAAATTGAAGCACTAATACCTAAGAGAAAAGACGGTGGATCAACGGTTATGCAGAGAGTGGTTCCTCAAATCCTTTCGGAGATGGAGGGATTTGATAAAAGTGATACTAACTCATATTCGCTGCTTTTCATTGGTGCCACCAATAAACCCTGGTCTCTTGATGACGCTGTTCTTCGCCCGGGGCGGTTTGATGAAAGAATATATATCCCGTTGCCGGATAGTAGTGCCCGGTTAAGCATGTTATACCTCTACATGAAAGATAAACCTCTTTCAACAGACATATCTCTCGAAGAAATAAATCAACTACTCGAGGGATATAGTGGGGCAGATATTAGACGCATATGCGAGAAATCCAGTGAAATTCCCTTCATAGAATCGGTAAGAACCGGTGAAGACCGCATTATTGAGAAACGAGACATTTTACAAGCTATAGAACAAATAAAACCATCAGTTTCACCTGCGGAAATTGAAAAGTATGAACGGTTCGCAGGCTAAAATAGTCTTTAATAGGTATATAGTTATGTGTTATAGACATCCCGATGTTTGTCCCATCATGCGTATAGCCATTTAATTCATTTTGAGTCTATATTCTTGTCTTATGGACCCACTTTTCTCTTCTAACCTATAATTAATAACCTTAATTATGACCTGTATTATTTGTGTATTATGGGATGTCGACAGTGCAAGCGTTTATGGACCCTGTAATGATATGTGAGGAGTAGAAACTATGAAGGCTAGCAGATATAAAAAACGGGGTATGATAATTGTTAAAGACGATAAGTATGACCGGGCTATTGCTGAGTTTAGTAAAGCTATTGAGCATGATTATAGGAATGCTAATGCTTATACCGATCGGGGTAATGCCTATTTTGATTATGGTGAGTATGACTTGGCTATCGTTGATCATAGTAAGGCTATTGAGCTTGATCCTAAGGATGCTGATGCCAACTACAATCGTGGTAATTCCTACTATGAAAAGGGTGAGTATGATCTTGCTATTGCTGACTATAGTAGAGCCATCAAGATTGATTCTGAGTTTGCCTTATCCTATCTCAATCGTAGTAATGCCTATGCCGACAAAGGTGAATATGACCGAGCTATCGTTGACTTAAATAAAGCAATCGATCTCGATCCAGAGAATAATGTTGTCTATATCAATCGAGGTAGTGTTTATTCTGACAAAGGTGAGTATGACCGGGCTATTGCCGACTACAACAAAGCTATCCAGCTTGATCCCAATTATGCCATAGCATATTACGCCCGGGGTTGTGTCTATTCTGACATGGATGAGCATGATAGGGCTATTTCTGACTTCAACAAAGCTATCGAGCTTGATCCCAACGATCCTGTAGCCTATAACCGTAGGGGGATTGCCTATGCTAATAAAGGTGAGTATGATTCAGCCATAACTGACTTCAATAAAGCTATCGAGCTTGATCCCAATTATATTGATGCCTATTGCAATAAGGGTACTGCTTATGCTGACCAAGGTGAGTATGATCGGGCTATTGCTGACTTTAGTAAGGTTATTGAGCTTGATTATAAAAATATTGATGCCTATATCAATCGGGGTAACTCTTATACTGACAAAGGTGAATATGACCGAGCTATTACTGACTTTAACAAAGCTATCGAGATTGATCCGAAGTATATTCAAGCTTATTACAATCGGGGTGTTGCTTATGCTGACAAGGGCGAGTATGACGTGGCTATTGATGACTATAGTAAAGCCATCGAGCTTGATCCTAAGGAGGTTAGTGCTTATATCATGCGAGGTAAGGCCTATTCTGATAAGGGTGCTTTTAATCTCGCTATCGATGACATAAATAAAGTCATCAAGCTTAATCCAGGCAATTCCATCGGGTATTTCTCTCGTGGGAATATATGTTCTTCAATGGGAAAATATGACCGGGCTATTGATGATTACACCAAAGCCATCGAGCTTGATCCCAAGCTTGTTTATGCCTATCATTATCGTGGGCATATTTATAATCTAGAAGGAAAATATGACTTGGCTATTGCTGACTTCACCAAAGCAATTGAGCTTGATTACACAAATATTGATGCCTATTACAATCGAGGGACTACCTATAAGGACAAGGGTGAGTATGACTTGGCTATTGTTGATTATAATAAAGTCATCGAGTTTGATCCAAGCGATGCTATTGGGTATTTCTCTCGAGGACATGCAAATATTTTGATCGGAGAATATGACCTGGCAATTACCGATCTAAACACAAGCATTGAACTTGATCCCAGGAATGTTGAAGTCTACTACAATCGGGCTTGCGCCTATGCGAAAAAGGGTGAATATAACTTGGCTATTACTGACTTTAACGAGGCTATTGAATTAGATTCCAAACATATTGATTCATATTTCAACCGGGCCTATCTCTATTCTAACAAAGGTGAGTTTGACCAGGCTATTGATGACTTAAACAAGGTCATTGAGTTTAACCCCAAGCACGTTCAGGCGTATAACCTTCGAGGTACGGCTTATGGTAAAACGGGTGCCTATGATCTGGCTATTGCCGACTTGAACAAGGCTGTTCAGTTTAATCCCAAGAACGGTGAAGCTTATCACAACCGGGGTAGTATCTATGGTGCAATGGGAGAATATGATCGCGCAGTTGATGATTTAGAGAAAGCTGTAAAGTTGGATCCCAGGAATGTCAACGCAAATTACCTTTTAGGTTATGCATATTTTAAAAAAGGCAAGCATGTTAAAGCTATTGCTAGCTTCGACAGGGTTATTAAACTTGATCCCAACTTTGTTGAAGCTTATTTTACACAGAGTAGTGCATACGGTATGGCAGGATTTTACAACCAGGCTATTGATGACTTAAACAAGGTCGTTGAGCTTGATCCCAAGAACGTTGCTGCTTATTACAATCGCGGTAGTATCTATGGTGCAATGGGGAAATATGATCTGGCAATAGATGATTTAAATCTAGCACTCAGTTTGGCTACGGATCTATCGGTTACTAGAGAAATTAAGGAGTTGTTGGAAGAATATAAAAGTAAAAACAATTAACAGGTATTTAGATGCGAATCTACAGGTAGTAGGAAAATCATCCCGATATTTGTCCTATCATGCGTATAGCTATATAGTAACGTTTGAATATACCATCAAAAATGATTCGCCAAGTCAAATAATCTATTGACAAACACCTATATGCTGTTTATTATGAATAGGCTCTACCGCCAGGAAACGAAAATGATGATAAAGAATCGTTACTCAATAACAATTTATCTTGCGAGGACTAATCTACAATCATTATGTGAATGGAGGGGTTTGCATTGTCTTGTAAAGACAACATGAAATGGTAATCTGAAATAATAGTATGCAAAGCAAACCCGGGAAAGAAATCCTGGGTTTTTTATTTGTAGCTTGCCGAAGTGGTGGAATTGGCAGACACGCTAGTGTTAGAGACTAGTGAGCGAAAGCTCGTGAGAGTTCGAATCTCTCCTTCAGCACCACAGTTAGCTCTTAAAAGCCGGAGTGGTGGAAACGGCATACACGACAGTCTTAAAAACTGTTGAAGGGAAACTTTCATGTCGGTTCGAGTCCGACCTCCGGTACCATAGAATTATCCCAAACTATTTCGAAGGACTAAGAAGTGAAGGAGAAAATATAAGGAGATTAAATTACAGGCATATTGAACAAACTAGTGTTGAATTAAAGACTTGGAGCAATGACGCCGTTATCAAGTATATTATAGATAGCATTGAAATGCCGGATCGTCTAGTGGTAGGATACCAGGTTTTGACCCTGGAAAGTGAGGTTCGAATCCTCGTCCGGCAACCAAGCTTGAGTATAAATTCTATTATTTAACAATAAGATACATTGCTCAGCAAAAAGAAAAAGACGCTAGCGTCAAATGAACGGCAGCACCGGTAATTTCGATAGTACCCCTGGTGCGACTCGAACGTACGACATGCGGTTTTGGAACACATAGCTAGCATTTTCTCCCCGATTTGAAGCTAAAACTACTCAAATATAGTCTTAACTGCACGCAATTTTTCCCTCATTGAGGAGTCAAATCGTAATTGTTATAAGAGAAATTAGAAATTCACTCAATAATACTCATGATCGTTTCATGAAGTGTTCGCATTTGGTCTATATTATTATGAGACATGCTACGGTAAAAGTCGAGGTTACTTTTTCCCATGATAGTATTATTTCGATTTTATCGTGTAATATATTGGAACCCTTGTTTGGAAGTGTAGAGAAATGTGAAGGGAGATTTTAATGGAGAAAGTAGTGGAATTTGGAAGTATTTTACAAAACAATAAGACACTTGGGATTTTTAACCTTAATCGCATAAAACGGGTCGAAACACCATCGAATATTATTACTAATAATGTTAGAAGAATAGATGCAAGAGAAAATGCGTTCAGTAAGGCAATTCGTGGCGATTATGGTCCTGCTGTGCAAAAGGAGGCTCATCGTCCATCTCAAAAATATCCATTGAATGTCTCGCTTACCGATATCAGACAACCTGTTGGAACTATAATACCAAATACCGTTGCAGGGAAGATTGCTCCAATACCTACTGACTCATATACATTAACACGTCATATAAAAAGGCTCGGATATTTTCTCACTGCAGACATAATGAGTGTATGCAATCTTCCTGAATATGCAGTCTATAGCCATGATATGCAAGGACACTCGATAGATATTGATTATCCGTTCGCAATCGTAATTGTGATGGCTAAAGAATATGAAACGGCTGCTGCCTCCAATGGTTTTGATTGGATCAATACAGCTTTGAGTTACAATCTATATCTTCGTTTAGCCGTTATTTCTCAGACGATTGCCAATTACATAAGAAGATTAGGATATCGTGCATCGGCTGAACATACCGGTAAAGCACCCGGAGGTCCGAGTGTGCTTTTCGCACCACTTCTCTTGTGGTCTGGTATCGGTGAAGTGAGTCGAGCGGGGATTATTCTTAATCCGTATTTGGGAATGAATTTTAAGGCAGCTGTCGTTCTTACAGATATGCCACTCATTACTGATAAACCGATTGATTTCGGTCTGCAGGATTTTTGCACCAATTGCAGGATATGTGCCGAGTATTGTCCAGGTTCTGCTATCTCAAAAGGTGAAAAGGTGATGTATAACGGGTATGAAACATGGAAGCTGGATGTACAGTGTTGCCACACTTTCAGGATACTAAATCAGAAAGGGTCGTATTGCGGAAGGTGTATTAAGGTGTGTCCATGGACCAAACCGAATACGAGATTTCATAATATTATTCGGTGGTCTGTACAACGATCAAGACTTGCCAGGAGAATAGCAATAAAAACATCGAAAATGTTAAAGCCAGAAAAAGCTATGAAAGAAGAAAAATGGTGGTTTGATCTTGAAGAGGTAGATGGAGAATTAATAGTTCCATAAGAGATATTCTTAAGAGTTTACAACAGCTAAAAGAATTGCGTATTGTTTCAGGTGGAATCCGATAAAGGAGAAAGAAAAATGACAGATAAAAAAATCTCAATGAACAACGATAATTCCGAATCACCACTAATAGTCATGTATCCCGGTCTGGCTGAGCCAACTGACGAATATCTACTCTTTACAAGGCAGATTGGTCTGGACACCGTTTTGGTGGCAGGGCTTCCAGAACATCTCAGAAGTGTTGAAGGATTACTTTCGATCAAGAAACGATATGCTGATGCAGGAATAAAAGTCTATTCCGTCCTTGGTCCAATTGGAATGCAGCCAAAAGAGATCGTACTGAACTTGCCAGGTCGGGATGACTTAATAGAAGTTTACCTGAATTGGATTCGAACTTTATCAAAGGCTGGTTTCTGTTACACGAACAGCGGGTTTATGGGAGGTACAGGGGTGTGGACAACCGGGCGTGGCGGCGAGGCGAGTGTCCGGGGAGCGGGCACGAGAGAATTTAATGAAGCAGCACCCACAATCACACAATTTCCGAGAGTAGCCCTTTGGGGAGACCGAACCGCTGGTGAATCTATACCTCCATTCGAAGTTAATAAGCTTGCATTCGAGCGTGAGTATACGCGCGACGAGATCATTGAAAACTTCACCTACTTTATTAGAAAAGTAGTGCCAGTAGCCGAAGAGTGTGGTGTCTTTATAGGATTTCATCCGGATGATCCTCCGGGGTATCAGACGATGGCTGGTGTAGCCCGTATTTTTTCAAGTTTTAATAGTATCAAAGAGATGCTCCAAATTGCCAATAGCCCCAACATAGGAATAATCTTATGTGCTGGTATCTGGTTGGAGGGTGGTGAAAGGATGGGCGTGGACTTAACGGAGGCCATTCACTGGTTTGTATCCAATAAAAAAACCAGGGAGGTACACCTCCGCAATGTCAGTTCTACTCTTCCTCATTTCCTTGAAACCTTTCCGGATAACGGCTATTACGATATGTACAAAGCGATAAAAGCCCTCGTTGATGCCGGTTATGATGGTGCAGTGCATTTAGACCATTCACTTGAAATGGTTGGCTCACCATATACTTACCAGGCGTTCGCAACCGGGTATATGAGGGCTTGTCTGCAACGGGCATTGGCTGAAACAGACAAATAGGTAATATCGCTGACTATGGTAATCGCGATCCGTGTTGATGCTGCCGGGCAGAATATTCAGGATATTCACCTATACCTTGGGCATAAAGGTTAGATGAATGAGAATGGAGATAAGAAATGAGTACTATCAGCGTACCACAGCAAGCATGGTATAAAACAGGCGAATTAAGACTTGATTTACCGGATGAATGGAACGTAAGGATGTGTCACATGGCTGGTTATGATCGTCCCGCTCTAAATTCCCAAGAAATAAAAGCTGCCCTCGATAACCCAATAGATACACTTACTATCAAGGAGTTGGCTAACGGCAGGAACGAAGTTGTTATAATCTTCGATGATCAGACTCGAATTACCCGTCCGGCTCCTATCGTACCACACATCCTGCAAGAGTTGATTGAGACGGGTGTTGATGAAAACAATATTCGATTCGTTTGCGCTCTGGGTATGCACGGTGCAATGAACCGTTCTGATTTTGCCAAGAAACTTGGTGAAGATGTTATCTCCAAATACCGCGTTTATAATCATAATCCTTTTGCTGCCGGGACATTCGTCGGTACAACCAACCTCTTTAAAACTCCAGTCTACGTAAATGAGGAGGTAATGTCCTGTGACATGAGAATAGCTATAACAGGGTGTGTCCCTCATCCGGGCGCAGGTTTTGGAGGTGGTGGGAAAATTGTTCTACCAGGCGTGGCTGCCTATGAGACTATAAGATATCATCATTCACATCCGACGAGACCTTTGGTTGAACCTAGAAATACCAGCAGCAAAATGGGAAAAATGGATAACAATGACTTCCGCAAGGACATCGACCAAGCTGCAGACCTCACTAAAATCGATTTCGGAATAACAGTGATCGTTAATGAATGGGGAGACTCCGTATCTATTTATTCGGGTACTCTACGGGCATCTCATGTTAAAGCTGTTGAAGAGGCCAGAAACCATTATCTTACTCCAAAGGTAACTGGTATGGATATCATTCTCGCCAACACCTACGCTAAGGTTAATGAGTCAAACATCGGTATGGATGCTGCATTACCGGCTGTAAGTGCAAGCGGTGGTGATATAGTCCTTATTGCTAATGCTCCAGAGGGACAGATCACGCATTACCTGGGCAGTCCTTTTGGTAAAATACTCGCGACTAAAAGACCGCAACGGGCACTGCCTGATAACATCAACAACGTGATTGTCTTTAACGAGTTCCCTCATCCAGGGAGTAGCTGGTTCCCTGAAGATAAAAGGATTTTATATATGACAAAGTGGGAGGATGTTATCAGTTTCCTAAAGCAATCCCACGGGGTGGGAACCAAGGTGGCTGTCTTCCCCGATGCCACCAATCAATATATAGCATGATAATGACTCCGTAATCACAGGAGCTGTATTTCACGCTCTTCCATGTGGAGACTTATCTAATCTATCCCGTTTTTGTCTATCCACCATATTTTCAAGTTATACTTATAAACAATCGGTTACCTAGCGCATGACAAGCCCGCTGTCTACCTGGAGACACTGTCCAGTAATATTTTTAGATACATCCGAGACTAAAAATGCTACTGCGTATGCAATATCTTCAACTGTTTGGATCCTTCTTGTGGGTACGCGCGAAGCCATACCTTCCATCATTTGAGTAGTACGCTCGTTGGGTTCACCAAAGAAATTTGTCTTAAGCATGCCCGGAGCAATAGCGTTCGCATTTATACCCTCGGGGCCATATTGCGCCGCCAGCCCATGGGTGATGGATATTACCGCTGCTTTAGCCGCAGAATACGAGCCAAGAAGTGGTTGTCGAGCCGCGATAGACGAAAAATTGACTATCTTACCGTATTTATGCTCGACCATGCCGGGTAACACTGCCTTGGAAAAAAGCATAGTCCCGTAAAGGTTAACATCTATGTCTTTTTGCCAGGTTTCTCGTTTCTGCTCAGTGAAAGGTGTTGGTTTTCCTGCTGATAGACCAGCAGTGTTTACCAGTATATCGATTCTACCAAACTCCTTTAATGCTGACTGTACTGCTTCATTAACTTCGTCCTCATTGGCGACATCCGCTTTATAAGCGACGGCTTTCTTTCCCAAAGCCTTAACTGCATCCGCCGTCTTTTGTGCTCCTTCGAGTTCTATGTCAATTGAAATTATCTCGCATCCTTCTCCTGCCAGGTATTTACATATGGCATTGCCGATGCCAATTTGACTGGCTGTTCCAGTTACAAGTGCAACTTTACCTTCAAGTTTTAAGTCCATAGTATCCTCCATTCCTTTCATTGATTAGTTATATGGTTACTTGTTTTTACTGATCTTCTTTCGTAGAATTTCCTTTTCATCCTTTATCCCGATATCTGAATCAATTTCAGTCTCCCTTATAGAGGTGTTTATTCACTATCTCTTCGTTAAGTTCTATGCCGAGTCCCGGTTTCGTGGGGGGTATGATATATCCTTCCTCCCACCTGATAGGCTCTTTGAGTATCTCGGAATGGAAACCGTCAAATCGTTCTATGCTTTCCTGGATCAGGAAGTTGGGACTACAGATATCAATCTGTATATCAGCTATCGCTTCTACCGGACCGGCATAAAGGTGTGGTGCTATCTGAGCATAGTAGGATTCGGCCATACCCGCAATCTTTTTGGCTTCCAGGATACCACCGACACGTCCAAGAGCAAATTGGAGAATGGATGCGGACTGGTTCTGTAACAGCTCTCTAAACTCGTACTTTGTTGATAACCTCTCACCGGTAGCTACCGGAATAGTAGTATGTTGGGCTACTCTTGCCATTTCCTCTTTATTTTCTGGCGGAACCGGTTCTTCAAACCACAACGGATCATATTTCTCCAACCTTCTCGCCAATCTGATAGCACTTGAGGTGGTCATTTGTCCGTGAGTGCCGATAAGGATATCGCACTTGTCACCTACCGCCTCTCGTACTCTTCTGACCACCTCTTCAGCATTGGCAAGTGACTCAAGCGAAATCTGTTCAGGATTGGATACCATTACGGGATAAACGGGGTCAAACTTCACTGCGGTGAATCCCATTTTCAGATAAGCTGCCGCCCTCTCCGCGGCAATATTCGGTACATGATGGGCATCCTCCATCGCGCCGAATTCATGGACATCAGAAGGTGGGTATAAGTAAGTGTAGCTTCTGATTTTTTCATGATACTTGCCTCCAAGCAAGTTGTATACGGGCTGGTCGAGGGCTTTGCCAATAATATCCCAGCACGCCTGTTCAAGAGCGCTGAGTATGCATATCTTCCCTGCTCCGGAGAAACCGCCGCCGTACACTCGTCGCCATATTCTCTCTATCTGAAACGGGTCGGCATCAATGAAATACTGTCCACCGATGGCATTTAATAAGTTATCTACGACTTCAGGTTCAAAACCGACTCCCCAGGGTTCACCGATACCCTCGATTCCATCGTCTGTGGTCAGTTTCACGAAATTCCAGAGTCTCAAACCGTGAGAAGGAGGAGGATTTTCAACTATGTATGTTTTTAAACCTACAATCTTCATCCAGTTCTTCCTCCGATATTTTACTTAATTTACGCATATAATCAAGAATATGAGGTTATCCCGTGACAAATGAAGGACAAGATTCTCCGGTTCCACATAGGTTATTTTTATCAAGCATATAATTTCTGATCCAGTCGGTGGGATTTACATTTTTAGTATAGTACGATTTTCAATTTCATCCAGGTCGAACTCGATACCCAGACCAGGCTTAGTTGGCAGGTGCACGTACCCTTCTTCGTCAATCTTAATGAAATCCTTGGCGCATACATCATAAGCCTCTCCGGGTTCCATTTTTTCGAAGAAATCGGAACAATTCACAGCACCGGCTACATGAAGGTTAGCGAACTGGCCTGTGGCAAATCCCCATCCGTGCAACTCGCACTTGACATTAAACGCATCGCATAGATCGGATAACTTCTTTGCCAGAGTTATGCCGCGTATTGCGTCAGTTCTGAGGATATCGGCAGCGTGCAGGGTGAGATAGGGCAGGAAATGGGAAGGATTTGCATAGGTAAGTGTCTCAGTCGCCGCAACAGGTATATCAAGTATCTGGCAAAGTTCTCTATAACCTTCAATGTCAGTATTCGGGAGCGGTTCCTCATACCAGTAGAAATTCAACTTTTCTATCTCTCTGCCAACCATCAAAGCTTCCCTGCGATCATACCGGCAATTTACATCCAGTAAAACGTCGATCTTATCTCCCACCGCCTCTCTGGTAGCACGACAGGCATCCAGGTGGTCCTGTATAGTCCCTCTCAAGTGTAACTTGATTGCGTTATATCCCATGGCAACGAGTTCTCTTGCATAGTCGGCGTAGGCTTGAGGCGAGTCGTACGCTAGTATGCTGGCATATGCCCGTATCTTATCGCGGTAGCCACCAAGTAGTTTATAAATCGGCAGTCCCGTTGCTTTACCAGCAATGTCCCAAAGGGCAATGTCCACGGCCCCTACCGCATTCATCGCCATACCACCGGAACTTCTAGCCACCATCATTTGCCAGAGATTCTCCCTGTCGAAAGGATCCTTGCCGACGACTATCGGTTTCATTACTTCGACTATTGTTTCAGCGACTCCCCGACATCGAGAGGGGCCAGCACCTGACAGATAGTTACCTTCAATGCCCTCATCTGTAAACACCTGTACGAAGTTCGCTTCACCGGTAGTCTTTACCGGAAGTGTCATAGGATTTTGGACTTCAATCACCGTTGTTTTCACATCTGTAATTTTCATTTTTCTCCTCTCCTTTACAAAGTAAAAATATCTATGGGCAAAGTCTGTTGTACTTTACTGAGGAACTCTGTGATTCAGGTGAATTATTTTCAATAGCGCACCTCCTGATATGATTATTCGGTTATCATATGCCACAGGTAACTGATAATACATAACAAGATGTAATGAATGCAAATATACAAATATCTAGAGCAATAAGATAGGAGATATCGCTTCTTGACTTGAGTATTGTTGTTGGATAACAATACGGCAGATTATCGGATTATGGTGTGCAGAGATGTGGAATTTGTCGATGTTTGACGTAATAATATTAACACTAAAATACATGAACTGGTATCTGAGTCAGCATTACCTAGGTCGTTTAATCCGTGAAGGAGGTTGAGAATGGCAGAACAAAATGGAGTTAAAGCAGGAGAGTTAATAATCGAGCCACCGACTCTTAAATGCCTTGGGTTTGAATGGTATATCGAAGGAGATGATAACCGTAATGCTGTAGTAGAGGTTTCGTACCGTAAGCTGAGTGATAATAAATGGAAAAAAGCACTGCCGTTGTTTCGCCTCCAGAATGAAGAATGTATTACCAGATTTCTCAATAACAGCCTTGATTATATTACGCCAAATATGTTTGCCGGGAGTATATTCGACCTCGAAGAGGATACAGAATACGAGTGCCGGTTTGTTATGACCGATCCTGATGGCGTGACGGGTGAATCTGAGAAGACAGTAACGGTATATACCCGTCCTGAGCCAAAGCCTTTTACGGGTGGTCGTGTTTATCATGTGTATTCTCGTGATTATGAAGGTCAGAAACAGGAGCCCAACTTTGACAATCTGATGGCGGCTTATTACACCGGCTGGTGCGAGGCTGACTGGTGGAATGTCGCCCCGCCCCGAGTGCAGCCTGGGGATACTATTTTGATCCATGCCGGCGTTTACAGGGATGACTGGCATTTTTATGGTGGCGATATATGGGGAGAAGGAATGGGAACTCCTTTTCAGGGTACGTACTTTCTAACTGCGAAAGGTACCCCGGGAAAGCCTATCGCGATAAAAGCTGCCGGAGACGGCGACGTTATTTTCGATGGGAATGGTAACTTTAACCTTTTCAATGTTATGGTAGCTGATTATCATTACTTCGAGGATTTAACGTTCTGCAATACATACGTCGTGTTTCTAGCAGGCCAGAAAGATATGCTAGGTTGCAGTGGACTGACGGTCAAACGATGCCGTTTTGAGGATATCGACAAGGGCATTCACAATCACTGGTCAGGCTCTAAGAATTACTATATTGCCGATAATGTGTTTATCGGCAGACACGATCCAGATGTACTCCATGGATGGACTGGTTACCATTCACCAACCTCGAACTACAGCTCCACTAGAACACCGCAAGACACTCGACATCCGTATGAGAAGTGTTTGTCTGAATATGCGGTCAAAATCTGCGGAGCAGGTCATGTAGTCTGCCATAATTATATTACTAATTTCCATGATGGTATTGACCATGCCACCTATGGTGTACCAGACGGCTATCCGCCATATTCCCATCCGGATGTCTATCCGGTGGAAAAAGTGTTAAAGCAAGACAGGATGTTCGTATCGAACGATATCTACAATAACATTATCAGCAATGTCCATGATGACTTTATTGAAGCCGATGGGGGCATGTATAACATGCGAGTGTTCCATAATCTTTGCCTGAATGCTGGTACGAACGGCCTGAGTACTCAACCGCTGCTAGGTGGCCCTGCCTATTTCATGAGAAATATTCTATATAATGTACCGAAGGCCGTGAAACACGCCGCTAGTCCGTCTGGGGTACTCTATTATCACAATACATTTATCACGAAAGTTATCGGCACTGTGGGCTCTAATTATCATTTCCGGAATAACCTGGTTCTTGGCTGGATCTCCACGGAGACAATTTTCGCTATAGATACTTATACCAATTACACTTCGTCCGACTATAATGGATTCCGACCCGATCCAGAAGCTGAATACTCTTTCATATGGAACTCTCCTGCATTCGATAAGATAAAGGATTATTCCAGCTTAAGGGAAGAGCGAAAATATAATACGTTAATCGATTACATTCAAGACACTGGTCAGGACAAGCACAGCATAATAGTAGACTATGATATATTTCAGGGAGTCTCTCCCGTAAGTGACGTTACGAATGTTTACAAAGTTGAAGACCTGGATTTCCGCCTTAAACCGGATTGCGCGGCGGTTGATTCTGGGTGCATACTACCTAACGTTAATGACGGCTTTAATGGGAAAGCGCCTGACCTTGGGGCATTGGAGGTTGGCCAGCCCATACCTGTTTACGGACCGCGACCTTAACCGACGCATTCTTCGCATGGCAATATGAAGCTTGCTTTGCCATAAAAACTTATTCCCTCAGCAGATATGATACCGAAGATAACAAATATGTTATATCGGGCTGGTGAGGTGAATATAAAAATTATTTTACTGACAGGGCAAAATTACGGCATAAACCATCCACCATCCACCTGGAGAGTCTGTCCTGTAATGTTCCTGGAGACATCCGAGGCTAAAAAAGCAACGGCATTAGCTATATCCTCGACTGTCTGAATTCTTTTAAGCGGGACACGATCTGCAGCCACTTGAATCATTTCCGGAGAAGGTCCCTTACCACCTCCGTGGAATTTAGTTGCTACCATGGCGGGAGCTATGCCATTCACATTAATGCCATATTGTCCATATTGCATAGCCAAACCTCGGGTAATATTCAAGACCGCGCCCTTAGCTGCGGCATACGAAATTGGAAGCCCCATTCTTCCGCTAATTGACGAAAAGTTGATTATTTTACCAGACTTGCGTTCCATCATGCCAGGGAGAACCGCTTTTACACAATTCATTGTGCCATAAAGATTAACGTTGATATCTTTTTCCCAGTATTCTTCTCCCTGTTCATGAAAAGGCCCACCGCCAGATGCCAAACCAGCAGTATTAACTAAAATATCTATTTTGCCATATTCTTGCAGCGCTACTTTTACCATTTGTCCGACTTCGGCTTTGTTAGATACATCTGTTTTCAAAGCCAGAGCTTTACGTCCTAGCGTCTTAACTTCATCGGCTGTTTGTATAGCTCCTTCCAGGTCTATATCACACGAAACGATATCACACCCTTCATTCGCTAATTTTAACGATATAGCTTTTCCCATCCCAACCTGACTGCCCGTACCTGTGACGATGGCTACCTTGCCCTCTAGTTCCAAATCCATAGTTACCTCCTTCTATAGGTTCTCTACATACATATTCATTAGATGTTTGAGTTTGTTTCCCCGTGGGGATAAACTTTATGTTCCTTTACTAGGGATACAATATTGCCTAACATCCAACAACAGATTCTTATATAAGACTAAGTACCAACCTTATGGTTACCAGGTCCCCTGTTTATCCCTGATATAGATGCTTGTTTACTACTTCCATGTCAAGTTCTATACCAAGTCCCGGCTTCGTGGGAGGTATGATATACCCTTCCTCCCACTGGATAGGTTCCTTAAGTATTTCGGCATGGAAACCGTCCAATTTTTCTAGAGGTATGTTACATTCTGTAATTAGGAAGTTGGGACTACAGATATCAAGCTGTACGTTGGCCATAACGGCTACAGGGCCGGCAAAATGATGCGGAGCTATCTGTGCATAATAGGCTTCAGCCATACCAGCAATCTTCTTACCTTCTAACAAACCACCTACATGTGACACGGTAAACTGCAAAATAGAAGCAGCTTGACTCTGCAACAAGTCCCGGAATTCATCTTTTGTGGATAAACTCTCGCCGGTGGCAACAGGAATACTTGTGTGTTGAGCTACTCTTGCCATCTCATCTTTATTCTCCGGACGGGTTGGCTCTTCAAACCATAGCGGATCGTATTTCTCCAACCTTCTGGCTAACCTGATAGCACTGGAGGTAGTCATCTGTGCGTGAGTGCCAAGGATAATTTCACACTTATCACCAACTGCCTCCCGAACATTTTTGACTACAGCCTCGGCATTTTCAAGCGTTTCTAGGGAAAGCTGGTAAGGAGCCGGCACTATTCCCGGTGGACAGGGATCAAACTTTACCGCTGAGAAACCCAGTTTTACATACGCGGCTGCCGCCTCTGCTGCCCGTATCGGGTCGGCATGAACACTTGTCTGATCAGGATCATCAGGAGCGGGATTCAAATACGAATAACTTCTTATCTTTTCATGATACTTGCCACCGAGCAGATTATAAATAGGTTGGTCAAGGGCTTTGCCGATAATATCCCAGCAGGCTATTTCAAAGGCACTAAGTATGCTCATTGGGCTCTGAGCCCCACCCACTCCATACATTCTCCGGTACAACGTCTCTATATTAAACGGGTCGGCATCAATTATATATCGGTCCGCAGTGGCCCTAATTAATTGAGCTGTAGTCACATTATCAAAGCCGCCACGAACCGGTTCGGCAATGCCTTCAATTCCGTTGTCTGTAGTTAGTTTCACGAATAGCCAGTTTCTTCCTACACGACTAGGAGCAGGATTTTCCACTAAAAAGGTCTCCACGTTTACTATTTTCATTTCTTATACCTCCAAAATAATAACTAAAGACTATCAAAGAATACTACCG
>DUFA01000145.1 GCA_011191975.1 Dehalococcoidia bacterium | reverse complement strand
TTCGGTTTGAGCATGAGCACCTCCTGCTGGTTTGTTACCCATATTTTATCATGCATTTAGCCTCATATCACGCGTGGGACAGCCTTATTATCTGCAGCTTGCAAAGAGGACTTTTTCGGCACTCTCTTAATGTAAAACATGAAATTACAAACAATTCTAGATATACATATTGACAAATTTCGAAATCCCGTTTATTATACATTGGCCTTATTAATTGGAGAAGGAAAATGGCTGTTTTACTTCGATACTCTATACAACTGAACACATTTGATACTATCTATCAATTATGGGATGGAAAGAAGGGATTGTATTGGTGTTTAAAGAAAACATGAACTGGTAATTATTTGAACTAATCGTGTGAAGTGCAAGCCCAGGAACGAAATCCTGGGCTTTTTATTTGTAGATTGCCGGAGTGATGGAAATGGTATACACGACAGTCTTAGGAACTGTTAGGGTGAAATCCTTGTGTCGATTCGAGTCCGACTTCTGGCACTAGCGAATTTTGCTGAACATCTATGAAAGGTGGAGAAGTGAAAGATACAAGAAACATATGAAGATATTTAGGGGAATAACAATGAATACTGAAGAATATATTAAACGAGGAAATATTTATGCTGATAACGGCGAGTATGACCTGGCGATTGCTGATTACAGCAAAGCCATTGAGCTTGATCCCAACAATGCTAATGCATATTACAATCGTGGTGATGCTTACGATGATAAGGGCGAGTATGATCTTGCTATCGCTGATTACACCAAAGCCATTGAACTTGATCCTAAGCATGCTGGGGCTTATCAAAATCGGGGAATTACTTACGGTAAAAAGGGAGAATATGACATGGCTATAGCTGACTTCAGCAAAGCCATCGAACTTGATCCTGAGGATGCTGATGCCTATCACAATCGAGGTTATGCTTATCATTTAAAAGAAGAATATGACCTGGCGATCGTTGACTACAATAAAGCCATCGAGATTAATCCAGAAAATGCCGATTCTTACTATAGTCGGGCAAACTCCTATTATTTAAAAGCAGAAGATGTCCTGGCAATCGTTGACTATAACAAAGCCATCAAACTCAATCCCACTTATGCAGATGCCTTCAACAATAGGGGTACCACCTATTATGATTTGGGTGAATACGACCTGGCAATTGCTGATTACACCAAAGCCATCGAATTTGATCCTAAGAAAGTCAAGGCATATTACAATCGAGGTTATGCCTATGATGATAAGGGTGAGTATGATCTAGCGATTGCTGACTATAATAAAGTCATTGAGCTTGATCCCGAAAATGCTGATGCATATGACGGTCGAGGTTGGGTGTTTTATTCTAAAGAAGAATACGACCAGGCTATTGTTGATCATAGCAAAGCCATTGAACTTGATCCTAAGCATGCTGGGGCTTATCAAAATCGGGGTAATGCTTACGATGATAAGGGTGAACATGATTTGGCTATCGCTGACTACAACAAAGCCATTGAACTTGATCCTGAGTGTGCTGGATTCTATTACAATCGCGGTATTGCTTTTAGCTTTATGAAGGAATACGACCGGGCTATTACCGACTACACAAAAGCCATCGAACTTGATCCTGAGTATGTTTCTGCCTATAACAATCGAGGTTACGCACGGAACAGGAAGGGAGAATATGATCTGGCGATCGGTGACTCTAGTATAACAATTGAACTTGATCCCAGCCATGTCAGTGCCTATAAAATTCGAGGGAATGCCTATTATGCAAAGGGCGAATATGATCTGGCTATTGTCGACTTCAACAAGGCGATTGAGCTTGATCCTGAAGACGCTTATGCCTATAACCGTCGAGGTGATGTATATGATGATACAGGAGAGCATGATCTGGCTATTGTTGAATATAACATTGCAATAGAACTTGATCCCGAAGATGCTATATTCTATTGCGATCGGGGTATTACTTATGACAATAAGAATGAGTATAACCTGGCTATTGCCGATTACACAAAAGCCATTGAGCTAGATCCTAAGTATGCTGATGCATATTACTACCGAGGTAACGCTTATGATAGTAAGGGTGAGTATGATCTCGCTATAAATGACTATACTAAAGCCATTGAACTTGATCCTGAAAATGCTGATGCGTATAACGATCGAGGTATTGCCTATGATAGCAAGGGAGAACAGGACCTGGCGATTGCTGATTATAAGAAAGCTATCGAGCTTGAACGTGGAAATTCTGAAATCTATTACCGTCAAAGTACTGATTACGACAACAAGGGGGTCAGTATGATGTGGTTGTTTATGATGTAAATAAGTCACTTGCTTTGACTGATAATTGGTCATTCGCCTAGGAATAAACAAATAATTATAGAAATTTGAAGGAAAATATTGATCATTTAAATGTGGTTCAAGGGATTGGAAATGATAAAAATATTTGGAACAACGATGGGAATACGGGAGGATTATGGTGTTGATATACAAAGGTAAATACAACTCGGCAAACGTGATGATTGATGAGATAGACGAGGAAACGGTAAAACAAATCTACTCGTTCCTCAATCATCTAACATTCGCTGAAACATACATTGCTATAATGCCGGACTGTCATGCCGGTGCCGGTGCGGTGGTAGGATTTACTAGCACGATGAATGATTATGTTATACCAAATGTTGTAGGAGTTGACATCGGATGTGGTGTGCTGGCATATAAGCTTGGTAAGTTAGATATTGATTTTGTTAAACTTGACAATTTCATAAAGCAGCACATTCCAAGCGGTTTTAGTATACGAAGTGCCGGCGAACGCATGTTTAACCGGATGAAGCCGAGTGAAATGTTGAATCGTACGCTGCAATCAGACGTAATCAATTTAGCAGAAAAAACGGGACAGGAAACCTCAAAGGTGTTCGGTTCAATCGGCACACTTGGTGGTGGTAATCATTTTATTGAGGTTGATGTTACCGATGATGGTGATTATTGGCTGGTCGTTCACTCCGGCAGTCGTAATTTCGGGTTACGAGTCGCAACGTATTACCAGAACAAAGCTAAGAAGTTAGTAAAGCAGGAGTTTGAAGGAGCATCTGCATATAAAGGACTGGAATACTTACAAATATCAGGTGATGAAGCTTCAATAGGGAGTGACTATCTAGATGCGATGCAAGTTGCTCAGAGTTATGCGTCAGTCAATCGAGAAACAATGGCGACTCTCATTCTGGAATATTTATTCAAAGACTTACGAGGTAAGAGTTTCGAAGCTGTTTCTTCTACTCATAACTATATTGACTTTGCTGATGATATTATTCGTAAAGGTGCAGTATCGGCACGCAGGGACGAACGGTTAATCATACCGTTTAACATGCGTGATGGTATTGCTATCTGTCGTGGGAAAGGCAATCCAGATTGGAATTTTTCAGCACCACACGGGGCTGGTAGAATCCTGTCCAGACGTAAAGCTAAAGAAACATTGTCACTTGATGAATTCACGGCTCAGATGGATGGCATTTATACCACGACAGCGACACAGGATACCATTGACGAATCACCAATGGCGTATAAAGATATTGAAATGATTATCGATGCTATTAATGAAACGGTTGATATTGAGTTTATGATGAAACCAGTATACAACTTCAAGGCAGGCGGTGAATAAATCGTGGCAAAAAAAACACCTTGATTCGGTTTGGAATCACAAGAACAGGCAAGGAAGACCTGGTAGAATCGCTGGGAAGTCCTGCAGCGATAGCTTTCGGCTAGTGTGATATCACTGCTCCTACAAAAGTATTGTTGCACACATGCGTGAATCCAGAATAACTTTGATATTAAAGGTGAATTCACCGGGGATACTGTCGTTACACCCCAACAAGTCATCTCTCTATCAACATTACCGACGAGAGAACGGCTAATAGCCAAGATGCTGGGTGGAATGAACAGCCCGATACGGGGATTACTTGAAATAGCACAGGCTAAAGAAAAAGGAGGAAAATTAAAATGGCAGACGAAGAAATCACAACACAAGAAACTTATAAAGAAGCACCGGCAACTGAAGAGGAAAAACTAAAAGCAGAAAAAGCTCCTGCTAAGAAAGCAGTAAAGAAAGCCACCTCGAGTGACAGTCTAATCGATCAGATCAAGAATATGAATGTCCTTGAACTGACGCAACTGGTACAAGCAATCGAAAAAGAATTCGGTGTGACAGCTATATCTTAAAGACAAGAAATTCAACCCGAAGCTGGTCCAGATAAGCCTGAGCCAGAACCAGATGTAAAAACTGAATTTAATGTCGTCTTAAAGGAAATAGGTGAAAACAAGATAGCTGTTATTAGAGTTGTCAGGGAACTTACCGCTCTTGGACTGAAAGAATCCAAGGAACTTGTTGAAAGTGCTCCAGCTACCGTGAAAGCAAATCTGGATACGAAAGAAGCTAATGCTGCAAAAGCCAAGTTGGAAGAAGCCGGAGCAAAGGTAGACCTTACATAGCTGCAAAATCTACCGGAGATATATCTAGTTGACTAAATAACCTCTTACTAATAGGAGGTTATTTAGTCAAAAAATGGTTCCTTATTTCTAAATGAGCTGCACGCCTAACGATCATGCCTGTAAACCACCGGACGTTTTTATCTATATAATTTCTTGGGTCAAATAGCTTGACATTATCCCTTGTGGGAGTATTTCATCCAGCAGCGTCTGCTAACGATTACTATTGCTTGTCCGTCCGGCGGGGCCTGTTTCCGGTAGTAGTATTCCTGCGAGTAAAAGGATATACGAAAGCACTATGAAGGTGATGAATCCCGGCAGGTAAGAGCCTGTTACATCGACGAGGTAACCAACGATAAGCGGGCTCGCAAAGTTGCCCAAGTTACCGCCCACCAGCATCATTGCTACCACGATAACTCCTGAACGCAAGGATATCTGGGGAATTTCCATCGGAATGGTCATTATGCTGGACATGAAGAGCGGGCCGAAGATAGCCAGAAGCAAAACACCAGTATAAATAGCGGTGGGATTGTTGAACAGAATCGCAATTAATCCGGACAGTCCTGTGAATATCCCTGAAATAATAAGGAACGGCTTCCGACGTCCCAGGCGGGTGGAGAGAATTCCACCAAGTATTGAGGCAGCGATACCGCCTATCTTCGAAATGGCTATAATTGAGCTGGCATCTGCCAGAGGAATATTGAAAACGTTATAATAGTAGTCCGGCAACCATGAATTGAAGGCGTTCTGACAGCCCCACGATACTGTTACGGATAAGGTGAGTAAAATCGCATACCGGTTGGTGAGAATCTGTCTGAGACTTAGTTTCGATTTGAGCTGTGCCGGTTCGGGAGTGACTGTTTCGGTCTCTAATTGTTCTGTTTTGTACTCTTTGCCGAAAAATGCCCAGGCAATGGCGCATGCTAAAGTAAATCCTCCGTACACGAATATAGGCGCCTTCCATGAAATGGCTGCAGCAATCGGTATAGCCGTAGCAAAGGCGAGGCTGTGACCCAGGTTCGCAAAACTCATGCTGATGCCATTGATGATAGGGAGTCTGTTGTTGCCAAACCATTCTGCGGTTATGGCAGTCCCTATGGGAACTATCAGTGCCGTTCCGATGGCAAAGATAGCCCGTAAAATCAGTAACAGCAGATACTCGTCGGTAAAAATAGCCAGTGCTCCTGCCGACATTAGAAACGCTCCGACGGCGAAAGTCTTATTCAGGCCAAAACGAGCGACTACCATGTTAATAGGTAGAGATACCACAGCTAGAGAGAGAGGTGCGATAGATGCGTACCATCCAGCGGCACTGCGGCTCATTCCGAAAGTTTCAATTAAAAGCGGAATAAGAGGGCCGGCTGAGGCCCAGTTCATTCCCAGACATGAGCGAATGAGGACAATAATTCCCAATATTACGAATCGATATCGACTATTGTTGTTCAAAGAGGGGATTTTTTATCCAACCATTTCAAATGCTATTTTCAATGATACACCCATAGAATATTCGGTAGCAATATTTCAGGTTGTTGATATTGAAACAGCAGAAAATTCCTAAGTAAATTTTACTAATCAGTCATAAGGTAAAATTTCAAGCACTTTTTTCATTCCTAAGCTCATCTGGTTAGATATCAAAACAATAGCCCCGGAGTTATCACACACCGGGGCTTTATAATTACTGGTGGGTGGTATCAAGAATTAGCTTTGAGCTTCTTCGATGACTTCCACTACCGTTTCCTGCTTTCGTTTCCGGCTGAACATAAGTACTATTGCTCCGATACCGAACAGGGCGGTTGGCCACCAGAGAATAAACCCAACCCAGGGTATAAGTTTGACGAGAGTAAGAAGAGTAAAACCGATGAATAATCCCAGAATAAGGTTTCCCTTTGTGTCTTCAACGTTGAATCTTGACAGGATCCATCGCCCGACAAAGAGCCCGATGATGAGCTGGCTGACAAAGATCAGTAGTCCATACAGCACAGTTGCGATTAATCCTACAGGTATACCGATGATTGTCAGTATTGCTATCACTATTGCGATAGGAGTTACGAAGAATATAAGAGCACCCCATCCCAGAGTCTTAAGTGGTGTTTTCTGAATTTTGGATACCACTTCAGCAGATTTTCGTGGTGCGATCAGGATGATAATTATGCCTAGCAGTAATACCATCAAGTAGGTTATTACTTTCGCCCATGCTTTCATAGCTGGTGTAATAATCCATCTATCCGGTATCTTCCGGGTGATTTCACCTTCAATAACAGCTCCTTGGCGAATATCTACTTCGTTATCACTAGTATAAACAAGGTCTCCCTTTATAGTCGCGGTCGAAGCGATTGTCAGACTCTCAACCTCTACCGAGATATCACCTCCGGTTACGTCGGAAAATTCAACCTTATCACCGACACCGAGTATATTACGGGTAATAGCTGATTTGACTTTTAAATTACTGGCTCCGAATACCAGGTCTCGGCCAACTTCAGCGGTATTACTCAGGTCAATAGTACTACCCGCAATTACAAGGTCTTCACCGATAGTCCCACCGATGAGTATTGTAGAAGCGGCAGTCCGTAGCGATCCGGTAATCTCACCGCCGAATTCTAGGGTTGAAGCAAGGGCGATAACATCACCGTTTACCGTCCCATCGATAATTACAGTACTTCCAGCGGCCAGGACATCGCCATTCACCACACCGTTGATAGTGATACGGTTTCCTGCCAGATATAAGTCGTCATTTACGACTTCTCCGCTGGTGATAATTACGTCGTCATACCCGTGAAGTTCAGCAGCAGCTGCCGGAGTAGTGGATAGGAGTACTATCAAGACTGCGAACGGTACTGTAGCTGCAATTTTAAGAATTTTTCTAAACATTTTTCTCCTCCGTGCGTATTTTTGGTTTCTGAATTCACTATACACCCGGAATCGTTTTATGTAATCGTATATAAGTCTGGTTTTTATAAAGAAAAAAGGTTGACCCCCGGGTCAACCTTTTGGCCGATGTCATGTATGAACTACAGTCTAATAATTCCTTTTGATAGAGCTTTGGTAACCGCTTCGGTACGATCATTCACCTCCAGCTTCTGGAAAATACTCTGGATATGGGTTTTTACCGTACTTTCACTAATGCTCAGAGTATCAGCAATTAGTTTGTTTCCGGTACCCTTGGCAATTAATTCCAGTACTTCTATTTCACGCCTTGAAAGTTCGGTTGCCGGAGTCTGGTGTGAGAGTTCGACCAGTTTATCCAGAACCCTGCCGGCTACCGCAGGCTCGATAAGTGATTCCCCCCTGGACACTGCATCAATTGCCCTGAATAATTCCTCTCTCGGGGTGTCCTTGAGCAGATAAGCACGGGCACCAGCCTCAATTCCTTTGAAGATGTATTCATCGTTATTATAAGTGGTCAGTACGATGAAATTAATTTCAGGATGCTCGTGTTTTATCCGTTGCATCGCTTCCACTCCATCAACCTCCGGCATTCTCAGATCCATTAATACGATGTCCGGACCGAGTTTATCAGCTTTTTCGATCGCCTGGGATCCGTTTTCCGCCTCTCCCACCACCTCGATATTAGATTTCCGCGATAACATCGCAGACAGTCCTTCTCTAACCACCAGGTGATCATCGACGATAAGGATTTTTATCTTCCTGTTGCTTTCCATTATGCCCCCTCTCGTACAGGTATTTTTACCAACAGTCTTGTTCCCCGATCTTTCTCGCTGGAGATTTCCAATGAACCACCCAGTAATTTTACTCGCTCCCTCATACTAATCAAACCAAATCCGCTACTTTTATCCTCTGTTGAATCGAAACCGATCCCGTCATCGTTGATAATCAAAACAAAATTACTCTCATAGCGGGTAAATCTTACCTCAACGTTGTTTGCACGGGCGTGCTTCCTTATATTATTTAAGGCTTCCTGGAAGATACGAAGCAAGGCATTTTCAGCATCTGGATTGATGTTCCGTTCCTTGAAGGTAGTATAAAAATCTACCTTGACGTTGTTTTCATTCCCAAAACTCTCTGCTTCTGTACGTAACGCATCTATGAAAGTCAGGTTTTCCAACAACTGCGGTCGAAGAGCCCATACTGAACGTCTAGCTTCGTTCAAACTCTCTTTCGCTAACCTTTTCGCTGTATCAAGGTGTTCTTGCGAACTGGAGTTGTCCTCGCCCAGGGTCTGTTCAGCAGCTTCGAGTTGAAGTATTATCCCGGTAAATCCCTGGGCAAGCGTATCATGAATTTCTCTTGCCAATCGGTTTCTTTCAGTAATAATTGCCAGTTCACGTGTCTCAAGGTAATACCGTGCGTTTTGTATAGCTACTGCAAGCTGGTCACCAATAGTTTGTACCGTAAAAATGTCGATCTCGTCGAAGGCATTTATCTCATCACTCTGGATATCAAGAACGCCCAGTATCTCTGTACCGAGTTTAATAGGAACGGAAAGTTCGGAACAGGTATTCGGTAATTCCTCGGACGCAATATATCTCGAATCCGTTGATACATCGGCAACCACCACGAATTCTTCATTCTGAGCTGCAGTTCCCACGATGCCCTGACCGAAAGTAATCGAAAAACCGGTTGGGATTTCCTTCTCATACCCGCCTGTCCCGGCACTTAGCTCGACACTCCCGGTATCCTTCACCAGGAATATATTAACGTTATAATAATGGAATGTATCTCTTAGAGAATTTACGACGTATGGTAATAACTCATCCAGACTGAGGAACATGCTTATCCTGCGCCCGACCTCGTTAATGGTACGCAGCTGTTCCGCTCTCCTTCTTTCACCTCTCGTTCTCAATTCAACTTTTTCTTCTAGTTCATCGTAAGACTGCTTGAGATCTGCCTGGGATTTTTCCAGATTTTCCGCCATGTCATTGAAAGCCGTTGCCAGAAGACCTATCTCGTCTTGAGAATTTATCCTGATTCTTGTTGAGAGATTATCCATATCGATTCTGTTTACCGCAGAGGAAAATGTTCTGATGGGTTGCAGTACCGAATATCGCATAAATATAAAGAAAGCAAGCCCAATTAGTATGAGAAAACCTACTACCACAATACTTAAAACTATTACCGTTCTCTGGATAAGATCATCGATATATCGATCAGAAAATCCAACCTCAAAGGCACCCACTGCTTTACCATCCATTGATAAGGTATGTTTTGATAATTCTAGGTCAATGTTATCATTAAACTCCGAGAGTGAATTTACGACATTCCCGTTTTGATCAAATACAGTTAGGGAAGCGATATTTTCATAAACAAGAGCAGATTTAACTGTTCGCTCTACCTGTTCATAGTCCCTTGAGAACATATCTTCGGAGAGAGAAAGGGATAACGATTCTATTGTGGCTTGCTTTTCGACTGTATATTTCTGTGAAAGTTGGTACTGTACGGTGAGGATTACTGTGAAAGCAGTTAAAAAAGCTCCCAACAACGTAACCAGTATGATCGAAAAAATTATCTTATTATTCAGACTTCTCAGCATGATTTAATCCATATCCATGCTGACAGTAGTGTTTATCATTTTCATTTTGACTCACATTGTAACAACAGTATAGCCAACAAGCAATTGGTTTACTGGAAGTAATTTAACGGGAGTCTAGGCAAGAATAAGACGTAATCATCCTTAATTTGATTACTAAACTCAATACGACGTTACTCGATTTCTTCATTTTAAAAGCGTGTTTCATCACTTTAGGAGAAAGATCGTGTCGCTAATCGATGTCACTCTAAAACCAAAGGTTAATTGACGTCACTTTCACTCAAAATGTGACCTTTTAGCTGTGAAACAAACGGGAACCAAGTAGTTCTTACGTCTATGTCGACAACCCCAAATCTGCACCATGTAAAATGATTCTGTGTTTGGTTGAATACCTAATTTAAACCTTGCACCCATTCCTCGAGAATGTTTAAATACTCTGGAATATAATCTTTTCCTCCGGATTCTCCGATGCACCCTGTTTTCGTAGTGGTCAGCACGTGTCCAGCCCCTTCAATGATTTCGACTCGATAATGTTGATTACCAGCATTCTCTAGTGCCAATTTGTATGCTTCAGCGCCTTGTATGGGATCTACGTTTTTGTCAAATTCACCAAATAATGCCAAAACCGGTATTGTCGTATGGGTAATTACGTCCATTGGATTCATGAACGCATCGATATCTTGTGGCCATGGACTCCAGTTATCCTCAGCAGTGATAGTCAACCCTGTGTATTCTTGTACTCCAGGGATGTCTAAAATTGTCTCAAGTGCTTCTTTATATGAATCGTAATCGGTCGCTTTTGTCCATTGCGACCAGTGTTGTTCTACAATTTCAGCTTGCTCTTTCGTTCCACCGTCGCAGATCACCTTTTGCCCTACTTGATACGCCATCTGTTCTATACTATCCTCTCCTCCTCCGCCTACGATAATCATGAAACCAATTTTCCCATTTAATTCCAATGCATGAGGAATCACCCACCCAGCTTGACTCACTCCCCAGACTCCAAGTTTTGATGAATCGATTCGTGGATGTTCACTTAAAGCATCGATTCCATCGGCAAGGATTTGCCCTCTTTGATAAAGAGTTTGTCCACTTTCAAATTCCCCTGTCGATGCACCGCTTCCCGGTTTGTCCCAGGAAAATACAGCGTATCCATTTCTTAAGAATATTTCTATCAATGGCTCAAAATTAACTGCTCCTTCGCGCGTGGCATCACCACTCCCATGAACCAGTATTACTGCCGGATATAGGCTGTCATCATGAGGAAATCGCAGATCACCAACAATCTTGAAACGTTCCGATCTGAAAGTAATCTCTACAACGTCACAGGTTTCACTCCCGTATACCTTCGATCCCTTTTGGTTAAAGGTTAGAGTATTTGAGCAAGACGCTATCAACCCAATTAGCCATAGTAATAGTAATACAATTGAGTATTTTTTCATTACTTAATACCGAGGAATAGTTCTTAAGGATTGATTTGAAATCCTTCTACAACGGTCTCACCATTACGAACTCTGCAAATTAGCACAACCTCAACATCATCATCTTTCGAAAATATAGCTTTGTAATATATTTTCAACAACTCATCTTCCATAACTTCAAATCCCGAGTACTTAAGAGAACTTCCTGTATATTCACCATATTGTTCCAGAATCTGCGAAACTGTTTGACTGAATTCTTCAGCCGAAAATAATTGAGCTTGAAGATCTTCTGAGAAAGAATTACGGTAGGTAGTATAGTCTTCCTCGAGGACAGCCTGGAACATTGTTTCGGCGATCTCGTCAGCGTCAGTAGGTTTGTTCGGTGCAGCTGAACAACCAGGTACCAACGACAGGATGATTAACATCGTGTAGAGAGAGCCGATTATCCAGCGTTTAAGCATGATATTAACTCCTAATTTTTGCGTATCTTAACTTAATTCGATTAACTATGCAAGTGAATATTGGTAAAATACTGATACAATTAATTGTCTCAACTAGATGGCTTTACCCATTATTGGATGATTATTTCGTAGCGGTAACAATATAGTAAAGTGTAGAGTGAATCTCATCACACAAAGTAACATATCGTTTTATTTCTGATCTACCTCCAGACTGTATAACAATTTGAATACAACTATGAAATCGTAGTATAATCGCTGTCCACGGAGATAACTGATTAAGGTATATAAGGGTAATATAATGGATAGTAGCAGCATAGCTTTTAAGGGTACACTACAGCAGCTCCTTGAAAAGGTAGAGAAGGGGGAGATGATCCCCAAGCTTCAGGCTTCTCACGCTCCTCCCTGTAAATTCTGGACTGCCTTCCAGGTACTCAACGGTATCCGTCATATGACACCGGTGATTCACGGCCCCAAGGGCTGTACCTATTCAGTGGCTAACGCTTATAAAATGAGCAGCTGCGAATACCGCGGCGTTCCTCTGGAGCCTACTACCTGTACTGCCCAGGACGAAGCTGATGTTGTCTATGGAGGGGAGGGAAAACTCCTGGAGGCGGTAAAAGAAGCTGAACAAAGGTATCACCCTGAATTAATCGTGATCTTTTCATGCTGTTGTTCGGGAATTATTGGCGATGATGTGGAAACCATTGCTCAAAGAGCCGAGCAAGAAGTTAACGCAAAGGTGCTGGCTATACGCAGTGAGGGTTTCGGTGGCGACTTCCGCAGTGGCTACGAGGATGCTTTCAGAGTAATTATGGAGTTGATGGAGACTCCTTCCGAGAAGATGGAGAAAACAATTAACATTATCGGTGCACGGCAAGGCCCTACCTATACCGAGTGGACGCAGGATCTGGATGAAATCGAGAGAATGGTATATGGCATTGGGGCTAAAATAAACGGTATTTTCTGCGGCGGGTGCACCCTCGAGCAAATCCGCCAGGCAAGGGCTGCGGAACTGAATGCTTCCTGGTGCTATGACTGGGGGCAGAAGCTTGGTGATCTCATGGAAGAACAGTTTGGTATACCTTACGCACGTACTGGCCTTCCCTATGGTTTGAAAGCTACTGAAGAATGGATTATGGGGGTAGCCCAACCCCTAGGACTCGAAGAGTCAGCAAAACATATGATTCAAAAGGAAACAGGCGAACTCACCAGAGAAATAGACACCATTAGGAAGTTTTTCGATGGCAAGACTGCCTTGGTAGAAATTGCCGAATTCCCCGGGCCTATCAGGGCCCTTGCCTTGGCCAGGATGGCTGGTGAGTTTGGCGCTCATCCTATTGTCATCAATATCCATCCGTACACTATAAAGGAGCGGATGCCCAGCATAAAGTATTTGCTGCAGCAAGGACAGAATCCCGAGGTTATTCTAACCAAAGGACTCTTCTCCCTTGGAACCTTCCGTTCATCATGGCAGACGGAGGCAGAGTTGGAGGAGATTGCTACTCAATATGATAACGCTGTATATCTAGGGACTCCCATGAGACAGCCGGGTATCCCCCAGGTGAACTTGACTACCATGACCGGATATCCACACTATGGCTACAGCGGGATAAAGAACATAGCCAGGCTGGTGCAGTCCAGCGTGGAGAATGCCAGCCGTCCCCGCTCTAAGTTATTCCGTAGAGTCCTGTATGGAGGTAATTAACGTGGCTGAAACCGACGAACTGATGATGAGCACGGCTGAAAGGTGCCACGATCCCTATCTCCGCTGTGCCTTCTACGGTGCCGCTCAAACAGCTCTGGGAGTCACCGGTTGCTGTGTTCTGGCTCATTCACCGCAGGGATGCTATCTACTGGTCAACGCCGCCTTCGGTTGGCAGGACTCGGATTATACCGAGACTCATATTCTGTCCACCAAGCTGTGTGAAGATGAAATCGTCCATGGAGGTGAGGAGCTTCTGGCCCGTACAATTCTAGAAGCCCAGGAACTTGGAGCACCGGTTCTATTTGTGCTCAGTTCATGCGGACCGGAGATTGTAGGGGATGACATTGTAGCCGTATGCGAAGATATGCGTTCCCGGGTCGAATACGAAATCATTCCCATTAAATGCGCCGGCTTCCAGGGTGACCAGAACGAAGGTACTGACATCGCCCTGGATGCTATGTTAAAGCGGCTGGTAGTTCAGGAGAGAGAAAAAATCCCCGGCTCGGTATGCTTGCTTGCTCCCCATGCCAACGGTAACCCCACCTGGATGGGCGACCTTGCCTGGGTTAAAGGTGTCTTATCACAGATGGGAGTAACGGTTCTCGCCACGCTTACCCACAACACAGCGTTGGGTGAATTCCAGGATGTATCCTCGGCGGAGGCGTGTATCGTACTCAGTCACGATAGCGGTCAAAAAGCGGCGGACTATCTGACTCATAAATTCGGGACAGAGCAGTTATGCCATGACATGCCTTTGCCGGTGGGATTTACCAATACACGCCGCTGGCTTATGGAGCTCGGGAGTAAGTTCGGAGCGCTGGATATAGCCGAGAGGATTGCTGCCGAGGGAGAGACCATGGTGGTAGAGCAGTGCCGGCGCAAGGGGTTAGAGCAGTTCTTCATGCACCGGGCACCGGCAGCTATCGTCGCCGATGCCACGGTGGGCATTCCCCTGCTACATTTCATTACCGAGGACTTGGAGATGGTCCCGAATCTCCTGTGTCTGAGATCATGTCTGCCAGAGGTAAAGAATATACTGGAGCGTGAATTAACGGAACTGAGCATCAGTCCCAGAGTTATATACAACACCGATGTTTATCAGTCCAAACTTTCCCTGGGGGAAATAAGACCGGAGGTAGTCTTCGGTAGTAATATAGAAAGACATGCTGCCGAGGAACTTGGCATCCCGTTCGTGTTCCGGCTGGTGAACCCGATTTCTCGATTCCGCAGTATCGATCGCGAGTATTTCGGTTACGTGGGTATGTTGAATATCATCGAGTGTATCCACAATGACTGGCTGGACAGATACCGCTCGAAAGAAAGGCGTTATAAAGCGAGGTGGTAGATGAGACAGATTGCTATATACGGCAAGGGAGGAATCGGAAAAAGCACTATTTCTACGAACCTCTGCATGGCCCTCCGCGAACAGGGTCTTGAGGTAATGCAGGTGGGGTGTGACCCCAAAAGGGACTCTACGAGGAGTCTCACCGAGGGACGGTTAATACCGACGGTGCTTGAGACCTACAGGAAGCACCTGAGAATGGGGCGAGATGAATACGCCATCGCCCTCGAAGACATTGTTTTTCCGGGATCTAAAGGTATTTATTGTGTCGAATCGGGAGGTCCTGAACCCGGCATAGGCTGTGCCGGTCGCGGAGTTTTGACAGCTATAAACATTCTCAGAGACCTCAAAGCTTTCGATACCTACAATATTGACGTGGTGGTCTACGATGTTTTAGGAGATGTTGTCTGCGGGGGTTTTGCCCAGCCAATTAGAGAAGGCTATGCCCGGGAAATATATCTTCTCTGTTCCGGAGCTTTTATGAGCATTTATGCTGCCAACAACATAGCTAAAGGGATTCGACGCTTGTCACGACAGGGCCAGACAGGACTGGCCGGTGTGATATGTAATAGCTCGGGGGACGAGCAATTAGAAAAGGGGGTTCTTTCCGAGTTCGCACAGACACTGGGCAGTAAGCTTGTCTATTTCATTCCCCGCAGTCCCGTAATTCAGGTCTGTGAGGTGGAGAGTAAAACGGTACTTGAACACTCTCCTGAGTCGGAAGAAGCGGAAGCCTTCAGAGAACTGGCCCGTCAGGTGATGAACAACGACAACCCGGTAATACCTAATCCGGTAGAGGAGCTTTCCGAACTTGAGGCCCTTTATCGGTGGCATCTGAAGGCAGGTAAAAACCAGTAGTGAGTTGATTCTATGGAAAAGCAAAAGGACTGGAAGAGTTTATTGAAGGCGGACCCCACGGAACAGCTTCTACAGGAAGTGGGAAATTTGGACAAATACTACTTCCTGCGGGAAATTATGGAGAAGCCGGAGGACGATATCGAAGCAAGCAAGCTGAGGAACACTCTGGTAGATGAGATTATCGAAAAACAGATGGAGGATGGCTCCTGGAACGGTCAGCCGTATGACTACGCGAACGGTACCACCCACCAGCTGATGAAGCTGATGGAGCTTGGACTGAGTCCTGAGGATGAACCAGTGAAGAAGGGCACGGATTACCTGTTCCTCCACCAGGTAGAAGACGGATCCTTCTCCCAGGGAGAAATCAGATGCGTATGCGGCACGGATATAGACCCGGTCGCCAGGAAATTTCCTTCTGTAAAATCCAATCCAATCATTACCAATACCACGCTACTGGCCCTTGCCAGAACAGGACACGGTGACGACCCGAGAGTTGAGAAGGGATATGAATGGCTCTGCAGCTGGCAGGAGGAGGACGGCAGCTGGTCTAGTCCACGGGCAAGGTTATGCCGAGACCAGGGAGAAGGGTACCCGTATACTTACTGCGGTATTCACTCTACCTGTAATGCATTACTTGGACTCAGTGCGACGGAAAAGACCCGTAATAGTGAGGTTGCCAGACGGGGAGCAGAATTTATCTTGAATTGGTATGGTTATAAGCGCGATTTACGCGTTGAACCGCCATATGATGATAAAAGCATACCTTTTGACGGTGCCTGGTTTGACCCGAGGTGCGTTACTCCTGCTAATCAACCCCCACCACCTGATATTGTCATTGAAGCAGCCAGCACATATCACGTAGTATCAACCCTCGCAACGCTGGGATATGGTTTGGAAAATGAGAAGATGAGGGCTGGGGTTCAGCGACTTATGGAGTGGCAATCGCCGGATGGTTTATGGTTGGTTGACCATCCGTTTTTGGACCACTATCAGTTTACTCTACATGTTTTACTGGCGGTAAAAAGTTTATACCAGCCTTTACAGGTCTTCTCACTCCACGGGCACTAGAGAAAGCAAGCAGTTCAGCGAGTAAGTAAGGAGATTCTATTAAATTGCACAGTCTACTGGAGATAACCGATATTATTGAGCAGCACCCCTGTTTTAACGATGAAGCGCACGACCGTACGGGCAGGATTCACCTGCCTGTGGCACCCAAATGCAATATTCAGTGTAACTTTTGTGAACACAGAATGTGCTCTGATATTCAGCACCCGGGATGGGCGGCGAGGCTGTTGTCAGTTGATGAAGCGATTAGTATGGTCAGGTCGGTAGTGAATGAAAGGCAGAGTTATGATTTTGTGGTGGGAATCGCCGGACCAGGCGACGCTCTGGCGAATGAACAGACTTTCCAGACGCTGGCTTTAATTAACGAACTTTACCCTCGGATCATGGGCTGCCTTTGCACCAACGGCTTGCTCCTTGAGGACAAACTTGAGGCGATTACCGGTGCCGGAGTTAAAGCAATAACGGTTACCGTTAATGCTCCGGACAGCGCTGTGGCGAAGAATATTTATTCCTGGGTTAAATACCGAGGAACTGTATACCGGGGAAAGGAAGCGGCTGAGTTGCTGATTGATAAGCAGTTCAACGGCATTAGAAAGGCTGTTGTTGCCGGACTTTCGGTAAAGGTAAACACCGTACTCATCCCCGGAATAAACGACCGGTACATGAAAAAACTGGCTATGCATATTAAAGAAGCAGGTGCTGACTTGATGAATATCATGCCCCTCATCCCATCAGGTAAGATGAAAGATTATCGAAATCCCACCTGTGATGAGCTTATAGAAGCCAGAAGAACCTGTGAAGAGATTGTTCCGCAATTCCACCGGTGTGAGCAGTGCCGGGCTGATGTGGTATTTCTACCCTAAAAAGGAAAATTACTTATTAACTCTACGTCACAACAAAATTCCATTTTGTAACTTTATATCAATGCATAACGGCATCACCCACGAGCACGCATAACTGGACAATGATCCCGATAACTGTCCAATAGTAACGGTTTCAGATTTTACTAAATAGCGGATTGTGACTTACAGATTATTCTGGGTATAATACCTCAATTAATCAGATGCAGTTTGATCGTCAACAGGAGTTAGCAATCACATTATGATTGTCGCAAGGAAGAAGTAACCAATGCGCCATTATCATATCTGGACGATCGGTGCACAAGATGGATAGCATGGTTTCGGAGGAGTTTGATTGAATAACAACCAAATCCTGGAAACAGCGTTGAAACAGTCGGCACTGGAGGCTAATTGCAGACCGGATGATTTCCTGTCAAAAGAAAACAAGGTCGTTTTCTCCGCATCCAACCCGAAAGTGAGGATATACCTCACACTTCCCCTCTACTGTAACCTGATTTCCTACGGTCATAACGTCGTCGCTTCCGTAAACAGGGAGATCGCTGAAACCGTCAAAGAATATATTGACAGGTATCACATCGAATACTGCTTCGAAGCACCGAATATGTATGTACTGAATGATGAACTCGAGAAAAAAGGTAAGAAGGTCAGCAATATGGCTGAGTATTTCCTGCCAGACACGACCATGCTGAAAGAACTCGGTTGTACATTTAAAATTAGTGTTTTATCACCGCAAGACTTTGCCGGCCTTTATAAACCGGAATGGAGCAACGCCCTGGAAAAGAATCGGAAAGAGCATGATGTCCTCGCAGTGGGTGCATATGATGGAAACAGACTGATAGGATTAGCCGGATGTTCGGCCGATTGCGAAACGATGTGGCAGATAGGCGTCGACGTTCTTCCTTCATACAGGAGACAGGGAATAGCGTCGGCTTTGACAAGCCGTCTTACTCTGGAGATCATCGACCGGGGCAAGGTTCCTTTTTACTGTACTGCATGGTCAAATCTTGGTTCAGTGAGAAATGCTATAAAGAGCGGGTTCAAGCCGACTTGGGTAGAAATGACAACAAAGCCCATCGTAGAAGTCGATAAAGCCAACTCCCGATATACAGGTCAATCCTCCACAATCTGAACTGGTATATCAGCGATATCATGAAAAACTTCGTTCGTTCTAGACATTTCATTCGCCTGAATCTGTTAAAATCATAGTATATATTTTGTTTCAGGGATTTGTTATACCGCGATACTACATTTGGGCAGAATATTACTCGATGGATTTTTTACTCATGAAGAATCTGAAATTCCGACAAGCTACAGATAGTGATAGTGAATTTGCCTATCAGACAAAGAAAGTGGCGCTTAGGGAGTACGTCGAGAAGGTTTGGGATTGGGACGAGGATACGCAACGCCAATTGCATGATAGACGTTATTCGTCTCAAGAATTCCAGGTAGTACAGTTGTCAGGCCAAGATATCGGAATATTGGTTGTCGTGAGAGAGCCTGCTTGTATCAAGGTCAATCAGTTGTATATTTTACCTGAATACCAGAATAGAGGGATCGGTGAAGCTTGTATGATCCACATTATTCAAGACGCTGCTACCTACAATCTTCCTGTACGGCTTCAGGTTCTGAAGGTCAATAACAGAACGAAAACATTCTATCAACGATTGGGTTTTCAGATAACGGGACAAAGTGAAACACACATTCTAATGGAGAGGACCTCATAAGAAATTGTTACTGGGCACTCATCACACAATTGGGCGGATTGTTACGTGAATTTCAGATAGAATAGTCTTATCTGAATCCTGCGTTTGTACAAAAATCCAAGTGTTTAACAATCTATAGTACCTTTATTACCTAAAAAGGAGTAACACAAATGGAAAACGGTCAAAAAATGTTATTTGATTTTATCATGGAACACACGCAAGATGGCAAGCAGGAAGCAATGAAAGCGGCCTTGAAGGAGAACTTCAGGCCACCACAAGAGAGCAAGTTTGACCCGGATGCTTTAAAGAGAGGCATTGAGGTCATAACATCCATGTTGAAACCGGAAGCCGTTGCAGAATTTCACAAGATAAGTTAATCACACCTTCCGAACCTCCTTACTCAACTCTCTGCCTATATGACAGAGACTCTCTGTAAATCTGGATAATTACAGGAGCCGACAGACCGGCTGCCATAACCCTGTTTTCCGAATAATAATAATCCTTAATACGGATATGGGAGTGGGGGTATTCCTACTCCCAATATGGGATTATTCAACGCTTGACTAATACAATTATTATTGTCTACTCTTAAGGCAAATCTGGTAAAGGAGGAGACAATATGGAAGCCTACTGTGTGAAATGTCGGTCGAAGAAAGAAATGAAAGATGCCAAAGCCATAACCATGAAGAATGGCAAACCGGCTACCCAGGGCGTCTGTCCGAAATGTGGTTCTAAGATGTTCAGAATCGGCAAAGCTTAGATTTTTACTGGTTATACTTTCAGGAACCAATATAGGGCTGGATGAGCCCAGCCCTATAACTTTTTTCCGTCGATTAAAAAAAATTGGACGAGATGGTCAACTCTTCCCCAAGGCAATGAACCAGGCCGATTTGTACCTGGAACTTGTCTCATGATAGCTATTTCTCTCAGTTTCCAAACTATGTCGACCATCTTCATAATGCCAATAACCCCTATCGGATGTCCTCTGGATATTATCCTGTCAATAGGTAACCATTCATCACATCTAATAGAGATTCTTCGTAGAACAGTACTTTTAGTAAGTTGCATACTCCTTGAGTTTTTTAACCATCTCTTTTTGTTCCTCAGCAGAAGTATTGTGGGGTAGCGCAACCATAAGCATTATACCGCCACCTTTGCCACATTTCCCAATCAGGTCCTTGTAATAGTTCAGGGCGTCATCAGGTGTAGAGTAGCGTAAAGACTTGGGAACGTTGCCAATGATACAGGTATGTCCGCCAAGAATTTCTTTTGCTTGAACCACATCCATATGTTCTACGGAAGCAACAGCTTTTCCTTTTGGCAGTTCAAGCATGCATTCAAGCCTGTCTCCAAAATGGGCTTCGAAGACGGGGTTTGGAACATAGCCCAGGTCAATGGAAACCAGCATCGATTTCTTGAGAGTCGGCCAATAGAACGTGTCAAAGTGCTTCTTAGACATGAATGACTTATCACCACGCCACAGCGGTATAAATACTCTCTTCGGGTTGCCCGGGGTATTGGGGTTTGCGGGGAAAGCCCTGGCAATATTCATTTCGAGAATCGCTTCACAAGCTTTTATTACGTTATCGGGCTGCCTGTATATATCCAGCATCGAACCTTTCATGCCGCGTAAAAAGCTGGAGAGGAGGTCGAACGGTGCAATTCCGGCACCCCCGCCATGGGAAAAGGGTGGGAAGCCAAGTGAAATCAGGTCCTGCTGGAGATTACCCATTGCATCTCGAAACTTTCGAAGTTCTCTGCCAGCTTTGTCCAAAGTAATGGCAAGTTTTTTAAATTCAGGATTAGTGAATATTTCGACCATAGCATCAAATCCATGCATCATCACATTGATTGGAGGTAGTTTGGCAAGCGGCGCCAAACTACCATAAATCCTTGGCAAATAGCGGCGTATTATGAAATCAGAGGGATCCTGTAGAAAGATATCGTACTCATCCTCTTTCATCCACTCTCCTTCAACAGCTTGATATTCATAATCGGGTGGCAAGGGACCTCCCGGCCATCGTTTGTTTTTAACATCAAGGAGTGAGAGAGTCTCCCCTGAAGTGCTGAAACTTCCGCTTGCCATATCCGGTTCAAGATTAAGGACATCTTCAATTAAAGCCTTCCTCCAGGCCGCAGGTTCATAATAGGCAGCAGAATTGGGAAGATTAGAGTGTGCACGAGGATTACCGAAAATGAAGAGAGGTATCCTGTCTGGCTGTTCCAAGGAAATAGCGTCCCTTATTCTTTTTTCTCTTTCTTCGTACAGTTGCTCAGGCGTTTTGCCTGTCTCCTGTTGGATCTGTTCCCGTAATGCTTTTATTTCCTGGGCTTGTTGCGAACGAATATCAGTCATAATTCTCCTTTCAATCACCTGATAACAGGTTATATTGATAACTATATCCGGTTATTTAAATAATTACTCATCTCCCGGTGCCGTTACCTTGGGGTAATTATCCACTTATAATGTCAATATACTTTTATATACAGTAGGGATACTTTGGTCACTTTTTCTACGTTAGTTTTAAAGAATACTTTTGCTTTTGTTAATTTAATATCCTCATAATCACCTATTTTAAGGCAATAAAGGACTTTCGTTCTCATCTCCAGCTATACTTCTTCTGAGTCTCTTTTTATTCCTTGCGTTGTAAGTAGCGTGCCTACTTCATTTTGTCTTTTATCTTCGTCATTAAATACAATCCCTTCGCTTTTCAATTAAAGTCTTGCATGAATTATAAACTATATTTTCAGGTAAGTCGGATTCTTATTCAAATAATGTATCTTTAGTAAATCATTGGTGTCATCAAATTCAGATTAAGCCTAATCCGGGACAATAGCTGCTCTTACAACCTTACCCTCCATAGCTTTTTTCATAGCCTCTTCTGCATCCTCCAGTCTGAATTTATGAGATATTATTTTGTCAAACGGATATTTATCCAACGTTCTCGCCATAAACTCAAGCACCTGCGGTATGGTTGAGGGCCCATAATTTGCTGAGCCAATGAGTTTGATGCCTTTATTGATGAACGGTGCCATTCGCAAATTAGTCGAATATGGGCCTACTAAGCCGATGGTTAGATAGGTGCCCCCTAAACCAAGCATTTCAATACCTTCGGGTACAACGTCAGGAGCTGAAGCTACTACTTCCATCACCAATTCAGCTCCTCTACCTTTAGTGAGTTCTTTGACTCTCTCGATTCTCGCTTCAGGTGTAGGGTATTCATTATGATCGATTATATTATCGGCACCGAAGGATTTGACAAGCTCCAGCCTGTCTGGAAGCTTATCGATAACTATCACTCTCGCCGCACCAATATCCTTGGCAATCGAAGCAGCACTCAATCCCAGTCCACCGGCACCCTGAATTACGACTGTAGCTCCAAGACCTAACTTTACTTTCTGTAGCCCGTAAGCAACCGTAGAGGCGGCACAATCAACATAGACAGCCGCTTCGTCAGGGACTATATCAGGTACTTTATATATCCACTGACCCGGACTGACATAGTAATATTCAGCAAATGCTCCTTTAAAATGAGGATATTCATCGTGATTGAAATTAGCATGCTTATGTCGGTTGGGGCAAGGCAGAGCTACATCGTAAAGGCAGGACGGACATCTTCCACATGGAACGTAGTAACTCCAAACAACACGATCTCCCTCCTTGAGCGGCTGACCGATAAAGTCGGTCTGAATGTTGGAGCCCAGTTTGTGCACCCGACCGACAAATTCGTGTCCTGGTATTTTTGGATTCTGCCTTTCACCAATCGGGCTACCTATATCTCCTTTATACAGGTGAATATCAGAACCGCATATAGAGCTCATTGTGATCTTCGTTACGATGGCGTCTGGTTCAGGATCGGGAACTGGATACTCTCTAACCTCCCATGGTATACCTGGTTCGAAGCTGACTACCGCCTTACCTTTTTCGCCTGTCATCCTAATCCTCCCTTTTTCTTTAGTGACAGATTGGTGAAACTTGCACTTGTAATTTGCTGATATTCTAAACCTGCCAACTCAGGCATTCAAGTATATTGTTTATTAATTAACGACCCTTGAATTCAGGAGAACGCCTGTAGGACATTGAAGTTAGCCCATCGTTCAAGTCTTCAGTAAGTGAAATACTGGCTGAAACTGAACTCTCAATGAATGAACCTGTTCTCTGGTCTCCTTGGGCACCATAGTAAAACAAAGCTTTTACCAATTTTTGTGCCAACGGAGCACCATTTGCCAATTTACCCGCGATCTCATCCACCTTAGCAGTAAATGTTTCCGGCTCTTCAGTAAAATTCACCAGTCCCCAATCTAGTGCTTTATCCGCCATGACCGGTTCGCTCAATAGCACCATTTCTCGAGCACGAGTGCCCCCTATCAATCTAATAAGGCGCTGGGTACCGCCCCAGCCTGGAGTAAGTCCCAGACTCAATTCAGGAAGGCGCAGTTGAGCTTTGCTACTCATTACTCTTATATCACAAGACATGGCGAGTTCAAGGCCACCACCTATAGCAGGTCCATTAATAGCGGCGATCACAGGCTTGGGGAAGATTTCGATTCGAGTAAATAAATCATGTCCGGCATTACTGAAATTCATAACATCATCCATCTGTCCGGACGCAAACGCGGAGACATCAGCACCACCACAAAAATTCGAGCCTGAGCCAGTTATAATAAGGCATTGTACTTCAGCCTGTTTTTCAACTACGTTTAGAGCGTTATTAATATCCATTATAAAGTCATAGTTTAAGGCGTTGGCACGGGAAGGTCGATTAAGTATTAGCCTAGCCACTTTGGTTTCCCGGTTAATTTCCAGCTTTACAAATTCGTATTCCCCCGTTCCATAGGAATAAAAACCTCTACCAGTTTTTCTTCCCAGATTTCCCTGCTTCACAAGATCAGTTAGTAATTTGCAGCACTCGTATCTTTCAACTTTATAGGTATCCTCCAAACGATTCATCTCAACTACTATTCTATCTATTCCAACACTATCTGCCATCCTGAGAATACCCCGGGGATAATTGAGCCCGAGAAGCATAGCTGTGTCTATTTCCTCTCTAGTTGTAGCGTTTATTTCGATCAATTTGGCTGCTTCATTAACACCCGGCGCCAGCAATCGAATTGGATCAAAGTCCACGCCGGCATTCATCGGGATTTCATTGTTATTTTCCTCCGACCATTCGTAATATCCTTTTCCGGTCTTTTTTCCATGGTTACCTGAATGGAAGAGTTCTGTTAAGATAGGGGCGGGACCATAGCTTTCACCCAATTGAGAACCAAAATACTCCATTACATCGTATTGTGTATCTATCGAACCACCACCCAAAGTATCCTGAAGTTCCAACAATCCAAGAGGTAATCCCAGCTTGTATTTTACTGCTGAATCTATTTCGAAGGCACTCTTACATTCCTTTTGATTTAATGCCCAATCAGCCTCGTTGGTCATCGTACAAAAGATCCTGTTTGCTACGAAACCGGGAACGTCTTTCACGTGGACTACAGCCCTGCCCATAGCTGCGGCGATAGTCTCGGCAATTTTAACTGTAGCACTGCTCGTATTATCACCATGAACAATTTCCAGTAATGTCATCCGGCTGGGAGGATTGAAGAAGTGCATTCCTATAACCGTATCCGGTTTCTTGGCTGACTTACTAATTTCGGTGATACTCAACGAAGACGTGTTCGTCGCAAATACCGCGTGTTCCGGGCATAGTGCCGTAATTTCTTTTATAACGCTCTGTTTTAATTCCAATATTTCAGGCACCGCTTCGATGATAGCATCGGCATTAGCAACCGCATCCTTCAGGTCCAGCATAAAATGAAGCCTGCTCATATAATCTTGTTTGTGTTCCTCTGTAAGTCTGCCACGGCTAATCCTGTTATCATACATATCTTCTATCAATTTACGGGCGTGTTCTAGGAGTTTATCCTCAATATCTCTAATATTAACCTTGTAGCCTGATTCCGCGGCTAATGCAGCTATTTGTGCTCCTATATTACCGGCTCCAATGACGGTTATATTTCT
>DUFA01000144.1 GCA_011191975.1 Dehalococcoidia bacterium | reverse complement strand
TCTTCATTAAGCTTATTCGAGCAGGAGAGGATTCGACAGGTATATAAAGCTGAAAACCATACTTAAGAGTGACTGAAGTTACATATGGTTTTTCTAAGAGCGAATGGTGAGTCACAAAAAGTCAGAAAGTTACATGTCAAGAACTAGCACGTTTATCATCCCCTCCTTCCCACTCTTACGAACAATCCATAAATTATAAAGATATTGACAACTATCAACATGATAACTATAATTATGATAGTTATAAGAATAGGAGGTAAGAGTATTGCTATTTGAAAATGAGCCCTATTACGAGCTTGTCCAACTAATAGCTGGAATTCATATCAATATACGGAAATATACGGAAAAGCAGATCAAGGTAATCAATATGACATATCCCCAACTTGGAGCAATGATGGCTCTGATTCGAAAAGAAGGTATAACGCAGAAGGAGCTTGCAGCATTACTCGAAACTGATACCACAACGTCCAAGGTACTTTGTGATTCTCTAGAAAAGAAAGGATGGCTTGAGCGTACGAGTGATAAGAGAGACCGGAGAGTAAACCGCTTAAACTTGACCGAATCGGGAAAACAGATGTATGCGGAAGCAATGAATTTGATCCAAACCGGATACGAAAAAGTCTTCAATAAGGTTCAGCAGGACGAATTGAATAGAGTATTACCGTTTCTGGGAAGTTTATACCACGAAATAAAGGAGATTACCCGAAAGAAACAGGGGAGGTTAATAGGATGAAGCATAATCCATGGTTGGCTGGTTTCTTGTCGCTGGTGTTTCCTGGACTCGGTCAAGTCTATATAGGGAAGAGGGCGCTCGGTGCTGCCTTCATACTGGCCTTTATTATTATAGGCAATCTCAATGCGATATGGCTGAGCATTTATGTTGGAACACAAACAGATTTAAGCTTCTACAGCCACACCTTTCCAAGATTGCTGCATGGTGTTTTTGCATTCTATGGCATCGCTTTCTGGATTTGGCAAGTCGTCGATGCGTATCGCTTAGCTCAAAAGGATAATTTTTAGCAGGAAGACTTATGAACAAAGCAAGAGAAATGACAAGGAGAGAATTCTTAAAGGTATCGGGATTGATGACCAGCAGTGCTGCTATTGGGTTGATGCCATTTCTCTCCGGATGTGGCTTTCCTGCCGCTCCTGAAATCGATCAAGATGCCTTTTTAGTTGACGGAGATCATCTAATAGTGAGAATGGATAAGACTTCATTATTGTCTCGGGTAGGAGACTCGGCAGCTGTATCTATGGAAGAAGATGATATTCATCTGATCATTGTTCGAATAGGAGAGGAAAGGTACGTAGTGGCTTTAAATGAGTGTCCGCACAGAGAGAAACGGTTAGGATATGATCCGGGTTCAGAAATCTTCCTTTGTGTAACTGGAAAGAGTGAGTTTAAACTTGATGGCTCTTACTTAAAGGGACCGGTGGAAGCACCATTAAGGATATATAAATCAACTCAAGAAGGGAAAACACTTCTCATTGACCTGAAAACGGATAAGATGAGTGAAAGATGAAAGTAAACATTTCGTTTAGCACAACTCTGGTTTGGGGTCACATACATAACTCTAAGATTAGCGCCTTAGTTTTTAATAGGAAACAGATAGCAGCGATAGTAATACCTTCGATATTACTAGCTACGATGTATCCCGTCTTCCAGTTTCTGGCAGGATCTCTTGAAAACGATCAGATAGCCTGGTATTTGGGTTTGGCAGTATACTGGCTCATCTGGGGATCAATATTCCCGCTGTTAATGATTGGTTTTCAAAACATCAAGGAACTGGTTCTGTGAACTTGATTGGCCGCGAAGCCTTCTTTGACGAGCGTAAATAATCCTTAAAATGGTGATTTGTAGTCAGCTTTCAAACTAAGATATCAACAAACAGTAAGCTCTATGGTTTAGGCAATTCTTGAAGCATCTCATTCACTCAGAATGTGACGTTTTCTACATGTATTTGGACACTCAATTTTGAACTCTTTTGGAACCGAAAAGTCAGGTATGATAAAATCCGTATGCGGCAGATTAATACAAATATATAAATTCATGTACATTTTGTTACGATCTGAGATAGTATTCTGATTACACTTGCAAGGAGGTAATTGTGTTTTTCCCGAGAATCATTGTTACATTATGTGCTATAGTATCCTGCCTGGCAACGGGTTTAGTAGTTTGTGGCTGTAAAAATGAAGCATATATTGAAGATACTCTACAAAACCTGAGTCCACTAAGTATAGATACTTATACATCGAATTACTATGTACTTCCAGGAGAAACTATCGAAATAGGTACTGTCTGTAAACCAGTATTAATGGGGCCGGACAAACCAGTCTTTGTCTGGAAATTATCCTACAATGGGAACCTCATCGACGAAATCGTCCATGATTCGAATTCTCGACCAAGTAAGCTTATTAGCGATAATTCCAGTCTTGGTTACTACGACGAGAAAGATGAGGAATTACAAAAAGAGTTTAGTTGGCCAAATTTCGACACGATTGAATACAGGTTTAACGAAATAGGTACGTACACTATAGAGACAACTCTGTATGAGTATGATGAGTATTCAAGAGAAAAAACTAAAGCACTGATCGTATCAATGGATTCTCTTACAATATATTGCGACACCATCAAGTTATCCATTGATGCTATACCAACGCCTAACATTCGAGAGTATTCTTTCAAAGCGAAGGTTGAAAATCCACAATTCGTCAAACATGGTTACCCGATAAAATGGGATTTCATTAATTTAAGCACCGGGCAACCTGATGCAGGAATAACCGAAGAAGTGTCGGTTAAAGATTCTATCTACACGGCGGGTGTCCAGGAAGTCGACCATACATTCCAAAATACTGGTAAATACAAAGCCATGTTTACCATTTCGGATTATGAATGGTTTAGCAAGAACTCAATAGCCAGCGCAGAAATCACGGTAGATGTTACAACTGGCTTTACAATAGTGCCACCGCTAGGACCGTTAATGACAGATCAAGAATATACGTTTATTGCCCGTACCAATTCACCAAATGATCTTACTGGAGCGCCATCATATGAATGGGACTTTGGTGATGGGACAATGAAGGCTATTCCATATAGTAATGAGGTTGTTCATTCCTTCAATAAACCGGGTAAATATGTTATCTATGTAGAGGTATTTGATTCTGAAGAAGAAGCAGCCAACGTCATAGGCAGCGCGTATTTAACCGTTAACGTCGAAAAGTCGGCAAATCACCTCGCAGAGTTACACAAGATGAAAAAATTCGCGTTGAGTTTCGCTGTTCAACACGATTATGTGGAAGGTATGTCCGGTGTGTTTAGCTGGGCTTGGGATTCATATGGTGAGGTAATCTGGGATGGTATCAATTTCTCTATGGAATGGTCACAATACAACCATTCCGAATGGATGACCGGGAGAGTTTCGGAAGATGGAACCCTCATTGAACAACTGAAAATAAGGCATGAGTTCGTAAATTCCCAGGAAGGCACTGAATGGTATGAACTTGAGATTCAGAACCTACCGTTTTGGGAAGATACTATGCCTGGGCGATTTGTGGTAGATGTCGACGATGAAGATGTTGAAAAATACGTGACATATTTCAACTCCTTTAGAACAGCTAAATATCAATGGAATGATGAAGCGCGCCTTTACGTAAGGTTTTTACCTGAGTAGGCAAATTATACTAGTTGACTGTAACAAATCAAAACATGTAAGTTTATTGGATATAGAACAATATGCATGATATGACAAACATTCCGAAGACTGTTTCAAGGTAACAAATTAGTATTATGTGACCCAATTATTTCGTATAATACGCAGTAAGTATGAACCTTCAAAAAAGTACTCAGATTCTTGATCTCTAAGAGTATTGGTTTAATAGTATTGGTTTATTGACAATAGAATTTCCAAAGACTAAACTCATAATATTACGTGCATGTTAACCTCCAGAATGCCATGGGAAGGAGGAATATCATGTCACTTGTGCCTGATTTTAACATAGGCGTTTGGAATGCCTGGATTTTTATTATTCCCTATGTATTGTTCAACTTCGGATTACCTTTTCTGACTATCAACAGGAAATCGACCTTCTGGATGTGGCCATCATATACCAAAGTAGAGAGAATCTGTTTAGTTATTGGAATGCTTCTTATAGGTGGCTTGTGGATTTACAGCATCTTCTTGCCATTGAGTACTAGTACAGCCTGGTTCTATGTTGGTCTCTTTGTCTATCTCCTGGGATGGGTTTTCCTCTTACTGGCTTATCTGACTTTTATAACTACTACGGTGGATAAACCAAACACTACTGGCATTTATCGAGTTTCCAGGCATCCTTGGTATCTTGGCATGCTTCTACTTTATGTCGGAACTGGCATAGCCAGTGCTTCATGGATTTATATCCTGGTAGCCTTGTTATTACTGGCTACGTACCGAAGTGCTTATATGATACCGGAAGAACGTATGTGTTGCGAGAAATTTGGGAGTGCCTATCGTGAGTACATGAGTAGAACTACAAGATGGATAGGAATACCGAAATCGTAATCAAGGGAAAGACATGATTATCGATGCACACGCACATGCCTGTGGTGAATTCGCAGACCCAAGAAAATTAACCGAGATTTTAGATAAACTGGGAGTGGACAAAGTCGTCCTATGTCCCGGACTGAAAGGTCACACGAGTGCACCTATTCCTCCAAATATACCAATATCAGCTATCAAACAGCATCCTCTTTACGGGCGTTATTTCATAAATCCAGGAATCAGATTCAATTACAATTTCTTGTTAAGAGAAAAACAAGATGGTAATGAATTCGTCTACTCTCTGGTTGAGGAAAAACCGGATAGAATAATTCAGGTATATTGGTTGGATCCACGAAAACATAATTTCATGATGAAATTAGAAAACGACTTCGAGAAATGGCATTTCAAAGGAATTAAGCTACACCAAGTATGTACTCCGTTTAAGAGCGATGGAATCGAGATTAATAATATTGCTGAATTCTGCGAAGAAAAGCGACTACCGCTCATTATTCACCTATGGTCGGATAGTGATGCCCTAAAACTACTAAACGTGGCAAGGGACTATATCGGAACGACTTTCATACTACTTCATCTTGTTGGTTTAGAAGTCATCACTGAGCAAGCTAAATATATGAATAACATTCATTATGAAATTTCACCATTCTCCTATATAAAGAAGAGCAGGGTACAATATGCAATCGACACTTTAGGTGCAAACCGTATCATACTGGGCTCTGATTCTCCATGGGATAAAGGCTCTTTAGAAAATAACATTGCTAGAATCAATAGTCTGAATATTACTAATACTGAAAAAGTACGTATTCTGGGCGATAATATGAAGGATATATTTAAGCTATAGTTACCAGATAGACACACCTAGTAATGCTATCCAGAAGTAAAATTCCTAATATAACTAATATCGTTAACCTAATACCACTAACGCTGCTATCGAACTGAACTCTCTATGCATTTTTCTATTCGCCTTCACGTTAGAATGATGGCACAATAACTATCGGTGTATTGAGACCTACCATCGTAGGATCGTAAAAGCGTACTCAAGTAAAAGCGTTAAAACGATTCTACTTATAGAGCAAGCAGCAAACCTACCTCGACCTAGTTCGACAAGGCAGTTTCTACGTCATGTTATATCAGAACATCATGATCGGTTGCCTTTGAAAGCAAACGAACCGAAATCACCAATTTGTACATTTCCTGAGACAGCATTACCGCTTATGGATCCCTTAAAACTCAGCTTAATGTCGCCCATCGGAGTGCTAACCCGCAAATTAAACGAAAATTCATTACCAGAGACGGTGCCGTCTTCTAAGGTATGTTCTCCTTGTTCGTCAGATACAGTGCCGGTGAGAAAATTGCCATCGGTTTTGAGGATAAGATTACCGGTTCGAACACCAACCGGCGAATCCATTTCTACAGTGTAATTACCGTCAACCGCCATAGCGAACCTCCTTTGTCCCTATAAAAGAGTCGAAAATTAAGTCTATTTTAAGTACCGTACTTTGGCAATGAATCAAACATATCGACCATATATCGGAATACTGAGCCTACCGCAACCTGGCGTTTATAGGTCAGGTAGATCGGAATATTCGAATTCATTGAGCACACTACGGTCAGTAAAATTCACACCGAGTTTATTGACCATCTTTGATACCGGATACGCCGTCATTTCGTCGGTATCGTATGAGAGTAACATCGACTTGATCTCATCATCGGTCAAATCATCTTCTAGCCACTTTGTCTCATTTTCCCTTTTTAGTATGACGGGCATTCTTTTTCGAGTATTATGGACTTTCGCTAATAGCTCATTGGCGGCTGTCGTTATCACCGAGCAGGTCTTTATCGTCTCACCGTTTGCCGGATCAGTCCATGTATCCCAAATTCCGGCTATTACGAACGGTTCGTTTGATTTCAGATTGATATGATACGGATAGGTCTTCTTGCCGATATGCCGCCACTCAAAGAATCCGTCGACAATAATAAGACATCGTTTCTCTCGAATCGAATGTCTGAATGATGGTTTTTCAAAAATTGTTTCGGCTCTGGCGTTAAGTGTTCTTTGTCTAATCGAGTTAGCTGCATCTTTATCTTTCACCCAAAACGGAATGAGTCCCCACGTATAGTATTGAACATGTTGTCGATCTTCGCTGCTGATAACCGGGATCTCTGGATAGGTAAAAGCGTTAACGCTGTACATTGCTTGAAACGACTCAGACGATGGAAACTCAACACCGAATCTAGTAATAATATCTGCTGGTTTCGTTGTGATTGATGTGTAGTAACACATATAAATATTATACATCGACTGCACGGATAGCGGCGTGTTGTTACTAGGCTGGCTAGGATCAAAAAAGATGCTAATTGCCGAACCTTCGAATGATATTGATCGCATAACAGAATTCGTCACCTACCGCGACATGGTGCGAAAAGCCGGTTTTTTAGTGAGTTGTACAGGTCTGTAATAAATATCGATCTTAAACGCGGCAGTCTTGTAGGCTAGTTTTTGCTTACAAATCGATAAGACTAACCATTGGGTAATAAATATTCTGTTGCGGATGTAATAAATTTATTGAACTAAACGTATTAAACTTAAGAGTAGTATATTCCGAGATAAGTATTATGCATTTTATTATTAACGAAAATCCACTCATTACATTTGGAATAACCGTGTGTTTTTCTATAGTAATATTTTTCGTGATTCGATTATTACTGTGTCTTTTATACAAAAAAACTTTAATGAAATGGGGTACATTTCAGTCTTACATTGAAAAGTTACGGAGTAAAGGACTTCCGTATTACGCAAAATACGGTTTAATCGGGCTTGTTGTATTTGTCGCATTACCGATTCCTGGGACTGGTGTATATGGCGCGACTATCCTGAGTTGGTTGCTTAATATCAAATGGAGTTTATCCTTATTAGCCATACTTCCAGGCGCGATTATCTCGAATGGAATTATCGTATTAGCTGCATTTGGAATAGTACAAGGAATTAGTTAAAGCGGGTGGGTTAGTTAGGAAATCGATTAATATAAAATATTGGCCAAGTTGTTAAGATCGTTACACATTGAGTATTTATTTCCGCCTTTGCAATTTCTCCAGTGACCGCTATACCGTTAACTCCCCAGTACCGGTAATATAAAACACGATGGATGACCGCTATCATGCCAGATTGTTTGATGAGCTATTTGTCCACTGATAGCAGCTCCAGGATTTTCGGTGGTATTCCAGTTCCGATCCCACCAGGGGAAGCTGCTGCTTGCTACTTGCACGGCGATACGATGACCCGGTTTGAAGACATGGGCTACAGACCAGAGATCGATTTGAAGATCATATGCTTCGTCGGCTTTGAGCCATTCAGGATTCTTTAAGGAATTGCGGTATCGTGCCCGGATTATACCATCACATAAGTTATGCATATAACCGTCGGGGTATATGTCGATTAGTCGAACCACAAAATCTGTGTCAGGCGCCGATGAAGATATCCAGATATCAGCGAAGATATGTCCGGCAACTCGGAGTTGACTATCGATTGGGTTACCAGTGAACGTGACTACATCTGGACGTGCACTTAAGGGGCGTTGATCTTTAATGCCCCTTGGTTCCAGCAGGATATTTCCCCCAAGCGTTGGTACCGGATTCTCCGGATCATAATCGTACGATGTCGAATCGTTGTCGGTTTGAGGAGATGAGAAATCCAATTGTCTATTAGCACGAAGGTATAGCCGCTTCTCTGTGGCTGCAGGATTTGGCCAATCTGGCATATTGGTCCAACTATTTTCACCCGTGATGAAAATGCGAACCGGATCATCATTTTCAACGCCGTTATCGACGTTTTTAAGCCAATGATCGAACCACCGAAGTTGAATTCCGGTCAGGTCCATCATAGCTGCATTCACTTTAGGACCAAAATTCATTTCTCCAACCAGAGGTAATAGCTGTCCATGCCCCCATGGTCCTACCAACAGATGCGAATAACGTGCTGCACCACGACCAAGTGTCTTGGATCCCACATAATTGTCGATAGTGTATTGTTGGAAAATATCATACCAACCACCGGTGTTAAGTGAAGGAACCTCTATATTAGAATATTCTACATGGAACCCAGGGGTTAGATTCCCTGGACCAAGATCTAACAGGCGTCCTATAACGTCGGCAAGTCCAATCTTTTCCAATGATTTCAAATGGCGTAAGGGAACTTCAGAGAAGTTGCCCTGGTTCAGCTCTTCCAAATAGTCCATGATCGTCGGCATAATGCCGTTGATTTCTTCTGCCGAATGCCCTGAAGCCGTAAATTCACGCGTTAGCTTTCCCATACTCATCTGCAAACGCCACGGTAAGACGTCACCCAATACGAATGCCCCACCGCGGAAATCCTTCCCGGAAAAGTCCGAAAACGTATGCATAGGGGCGATAGCCTTTAAGTGGGGAGGACGTAATCCAGCAGCTGACCACTGTGTCCAGCCGTGATAGGAACCTCCGAATATCCCTACAGACCCTGAAGAATACGGTAGGCCTGCTGCCCATTCAACAGTATCATATCCGTCCTCACCTTCATGGAAGCAGTATTCGAATGTCCCTTCCGAAGTAAATCTTCCCCGGCAATCCTGAATAATAACTACATAACCCTCACGAACTGCTCTTAGAATATGCAACGACTGAAATATATTCATTAAGATGGTGTCCTTCCCGTATGGTGACCGTGTTAATAGCACGGCATATTGCCCAGGTTCTGAAGGTCGGTACACATCGGCGTAAAGAGTCACCCCATCCCGCATTCTAGCTGGGACATTTTGTTCGATAATTATGTCGCTCATAAATATCTCCTTGGGAGTATATTGAGGGTGAAATACGTTCTATGCCTTCAGTATATCCTTTCTCCTTAGAGCCCTCTCCAGAGACGGCTGCATCTTCATCTCGCGGAATTCCTTGATGGCGAAGTCCAGATGTTCAAGGGCTTCGGATTTCTCATCGGGATAGTGGTCGAGTAGTAATTCGGCTAGTCCTAATCGTGATAATGCTAGTTCCGGGCGGAATCTCATATCGGTGCAGACATTTATTGCTTCTATGTAGTGTTCTTTAGCTTCATCGTATCTTTCAAGAAGAGCAGCCGCTGCACCTAATTGGCGTGATATACAGGTTGCTGGCTCTGAATGTGACAAACGTAAGCCAGTATTAGCCAATCGGTGCAATAGTAATTCAGCCGCTTTACGATAACCTATCACTACAGCACCCTCTAGAAACGGGAGATCCAATTGAAATAAAGTCTCATCTTCTGCAGAGCCAAATCCAGGACGCGTTACGACCATTGGTCTAATATTTCAGTCGCTTCGGAGTCTCGCCCAAGGTATGCTAGACAGAGTAACCGTGGAGCCACGTTGGTTGCCGGAAGATCTTCAAGCCAATCAAGAAGAAAACTATTATCTTTATGAAGATAGAGGTAAGGCCTAAAACTGACATTCAATCCTTGATTATAGGTAAATTCAGGTAAACCTAGTTCCTGATCAAGCTCCTCAAGTCTTTGCGCGATTTCTAAAGTCTCTTCAAGATGTCCATTCATAGTCGATACACTGGCATCGTGAGCCGTTGAGGATAGAAGAAAGTTTGGTTGTTGAGTTCGTTCGGCTAATAACTGCAACTGACCATAACATTCTTCGGCACGCTCACGCTGTCCTGTAAGGTAGAAAGTTTCACCCATAAAAATGAATCCAGTTTGAAGTGATACTAAACTCACACCTGTGTGTGGTTGCTTTACCATTTCTTCCGTTAGTTCTAACGCTTCCTGAATATGTTGAGGATTATATCCGATTAACCACATCCAAGCGGCAGCTATCCACCAGAATGCTTCCGGATCACCGAGTTGGCGTGCCAACTCAAGGCCACGATTTAGAAGCTTGCGGCCTTCTTTGCCGTTACCTGAAAAGATCTTTACCTCTCCCATCCATCCATCTGCTACAACACGATTGATTGTATTTGGTTCAGCATAACGATCAATTCTATTAATCCATTCTTTTCCTTCAGGAGTAAAAGCAACATTCCCGAAAAATCGGTAAATTGCAGCCTGTGAAGCTAGACAGCAGACATGAGATGCACGCTGGCGGTCGTTTAAGTCCTCAGCCAGTGATAATGCAGCAGAAGCCTCTGTATCCATAGCTCTCCCCGGTTCGCCTGCATAAAACAATGCTTCACACAAGGCCATCAATAAATCGCATCGTTTTTCCTTATCATCGTAATCAAGGATTTCCTGAACTTTGATTGCTTGCTCAAGTAATCGAGCTGCTTCACCGAAAGCGTAGACGTCTGTTGCCCTTTTTGCTGCCATCTCTCCGTAACTCACGGCTTTCTCCAGATCAGCTGAATCTGACGAATGGGAAAAATGTTCAGCTAACTCGGCAGCATGTTCTTCAAGTCGACTGGAATATGTCTCTTCAAGAGCCTTAGCTACCTGCTGGTGCAGCCGAATCCGTCGCGGAGCTATCATCTCTTCATAAAGGGTCTGTCGGAAGAAGGCGTGGGCAAAACGATAAGTCACCGTTGCCCCTAATCCTGAACGCTCTTCTACCACAGCGGCTTTTTTTGCTTCTTCCAGACTATTCATCAGTTCATCGTCTGAAACCATGGCAACCTTCTGAAGCAACTCAAGGCGAAATTCCCTCCCGATAACAGCAGCAAACGAGAGTAATTGATTACATTCGTTACTTAATAACGTCAATCGTTTACCAATTACGTCCCTTAAGCCTTCGGGAATACTCATTTCAAGTGTTGTTTCACCGGAAGTGGTTATCTTTCCGCTTTCGCTGCTAAGCAGTTTCTCTTCGGTGAGGTACCGTACCACCTCCTGCACGAACAGGGGATTACCTTCAGTTTGCCTGTGTACCACTTCTGCTAATCCTACTGGTATCTCTTCATTGGTAATTCTTGTCAACATCCGTCTGACTTCATCAATATTTAATCCTCGTAATAATACCCGTCTAAAAGATGAAACACGACGCAACTCTGCTAATACCGCTGATAAAGGATGATTCCGGTCCACCTCTACATCCCGATAGGTACCTATTATAAGGAGTCTTGTTCCAGAGAGATTCCTCGATATGTAAGAAAGCATTTCGAGAGTGCCTCTGTCGGCATCGTGGAGATCTTCTAGAATTAACAGCATTGGTTTAACTGAGGAAGCATTTGCAAGGAAAGAAGTTACTGCTTGCATCAAACGATATCGATCTTCTTCAGGACTTTCCGTTTCTCTCGGTTCAATGTGCAGTTTTTCTCGAATTTCGGATACTATCCTTGCAACATCAGTAGCACCAGACCCAAGTTCTTTATTCAGATGTTCTGGTTCTCTATCCAGGACATAAGACCGAATAGCCTCGACAAAGGCAAGGTAAGGTAATGATAGAGAGCCTTCCTCGTAACAGTGCCCCCACAGAGACATGCCACCTCGTAAAGTTACGAAAGTCGATAATTCCTCACAAACTGAAGTTTTACCAATACCAGGCTCTCCGACCACCATCATCAAAGCTCCTTGACCCGACATCGCACCGGTAAAGGCATTCTGTAGCTGTTTCAGTTCATTCTCTCTTCCGACGAATATTCTGCGGTAAATGGGATTTTCAGTTGATACCTGTTGTTCTGTTACAGATTCCTTGATATCACCTTTCTCTATCGATTCGAGGGCAGCCAGTACATCCTTGGCAGAAGCAGGCCTTTTCTCAGAGTCTTTCTCGAGAAGCATCATGATGAGTGATTCAAAGGCAGGCGGCAGATCAGCCCTGTGCCATGTCGGGGATATAGGCTGGGCATTAATATGTTGACCGATGATGGATACCAGATTAAATGTTATCCAACCCTGTATCGCCATGGGACAGGCGGCAGGTACGGCAGCAGCTTTGGCAGTTCAGAGTAATGTGGAGCCCAGAAAAGTTGACTATAAATCATTACGGAAGCGCCTTGCTGCTCAGGGTATTCCGGTATAACCGGTACGCTTAAATTGACAAGGGTTAACTGAGGGACTAACTGATTATCTCAATGCCACTAATATGATATACTCACCTCTTCTTAAGGACAAGATAAAATATATAAACGACAACCACAAAACGTTTTTTTAACCATTGACACCTAATAACGCTAGCTATAGCATTATATGATAGCCGCAGTTTAATAATAGTATGAGTCCAAGAAGGTGTGCCACTGAGAAAGTGAAGGCTATATAATAAGGATCTGCGGACAAGATTGGGCTGAGATCGTGGACAGTCAGATTAGTACAGGTACCCAATGGTTTTTCGTTGCCCAAAAGTTGTTAACTACATGCCTGTTGCCAGAACAAAAAGAACAGAACGATCATTAAACAAAATAGTATTCCGATGTTTTTGGCTCGCCGAAATTGAGACAGAACAAAATGATATGGATTTACAAATTATTAAAAGGAGGATTCTATGGGGTTTGCATTGTCCAAATTACATTTGGAGTGTTCGGAATTCGAGAATGGGGGCAACATCCCCTCAAAATATACCGGAGAGGGAGAAAATGTTTCGCCGCCTCTGCAATGGAAGAATGTTCCAGAGGGGACGTGTTCCTTTGCTGTGATATGTCATGATCCAGATGCACCGATGGTGTCTGAAAGCACATACGGTTTCGTTCACTGGGTTTTGTATAACATACCAGGATCAGTCACCAGTTTAAAGGAGGGTACCACAGAATACACTAAGGGACATAACGGTGGTAATAGAGAAGGTTATATGGGACCAATGCCTCCTGAAGGTCATGGAATACACCATTATTTCTACTTGTTATTAGCATTAGATAAAGAGCTAGATTTGGAATCAGGTCTTACTCTTTGGCAGTTGCTAGAAACCGTAGAGCCAAATGTTATAGGAATGAATCGCCTTGTTGGCATTTACCAAAGATAATTTATTTAAGAATGCTATATAAACTATGTTAACCACATAGCTATACCCTATGCCATACAGTGAAAATGACCTGTCAAATCGTAAAAGTATGTTTCATCGTTTACGAAAAATATCTGATTCACACGTCAATATTAACCATTTCGTTGGCTATGATGAAAGTACATAACAGGGCACAAGTCTACCTGCCTTTGACTATTATCTTGCATAATAGCTCTTTCATAATTATTTATAGCTGAGACTACAAACGAGCCAGTGTAGATTCAGCCAGATGATGAATTTCATCAGATTCCGTTTTATCAGACTTCAGTCTATTTAGCGTAGCCAGAAGCCTTCTCCGTCTTTGTTTCCTGTCTTTTTTTACCTGCCTGGTTCCGCCCTGCTGTTCTTTATATATACGTAAAAGCAAAGAAGATACTTCGTCCTGGTTATATCCCAATTCAAACCAATAATGCAGTTCCTTGACGAAATCTGTATAAGCCCCCTCCTTGAGAGAAGCTACCTTATCGGCCATTTCTTCCCTCTTCAAGAAAGAGGTATCAGTAGTTTCGGGATAGCCGAGTTTGATCATAATATCACGGTCTGCCAGCAATCCACCAGGAATGATTCTGCTTCCCAGGAACTCAAGACCATGCCCCGGTTTCACCCTGATCAACGAAAATCCTTTTTTAAGCGCCTCTTTTGCCGCCGCGTCCTGTTCACGATGATTTCGGTGCGCGATTCTTCCGAAAGAAAGTAAAGCTTTCATTCGAAACGTATACATTCTTACACGCCGATAGAAATTCCTGAGTCCTCTGTTATAGTTCGGACCGGCCATTAACCACAGGTCTCCCGAAAAAAGAATATTATCCGAAGGAAGAGTTCCATCAGAACTATTATATTCGTTCGTAAAAAATGCATTACCGGGAGAATAGAAAGCCAACAGCTGGTCCGGAGTATGAGTTAATTCGTTTTCCGGTACACCGAGGATATGAAGTTGTCCTGCTTTTCCTATCGGAACAGGTTTACCCAGAACAGGGAAGTCAAGGCCGCCAATATTCATAACCTTACTCTTCCTGGATCCTGAAAGATATACGATATCGCACTCACTAAGCAGATGGTTGTTAAAGGTACCGAACCACCTGCGCTCTTCCGGGCTAATATCATTTTCGACAAAGCTTTTAAAATTTGAATGAACAAGAATCTTTGCCTGAGATTCTTTAGCCAGTTTATACGCTAATCCGCTATGATCTGTATGGCGGTGCGTGATGATAATTGTTTCAATATTGGCAGGATTAACCTCGTTTTCTCGGAGGATTGATAAGATATGATTTCGATAATATAAATCACCCGCATCAATTAAAGTATGTTTAATCGTACCTTTCTTTTTATAACTAAAGACATATATATTACCTCCCTGATGAAAAAAGAAACCCGTCAATTTTGAGTTGTTATCAACCAGACTTTCTTTCTCGATTGCATAAGGTCTTACCGAATTTTTCCGATGAATAAAATTCATATTAAAGCTTATTCCTCATTCTTTAAGTACAAGCATTTAGATATTATAGTTATGGGTTAATACATTAAACATTGCACTTCGTCACCATCCTAATACGTTGTGGCTTCGCTGGCATCCTGACTTGCCAGCGAAGCCATTGTTAACTATGGCTATTTTCCCAATACTTTCTTTCAATCCTTTATACTATTACCTTCTGCTCTCTCAAATTAGAGATATCATCCTCTGTATAGCCTAATTCCCGGAGAATCTCTTCAGTATTCTGGTTAAACTCAGGAGCTGGTTTCTTGGTCACCTCTTCAGTCCTGCCAAACTTAATCGGGTTTGCAACTATCTCTATGTCACCATACTTAGGATGAGAGAGAGGAGCAAAAAAGTCATTTTCTCTTGCCTGAGGATCACAACAAACTTCGGTAAGATTCTGAACAGGAGCCCAGGGAAAACCAACAGCAGTAATCAGTGGTTTCCACTCCTCAAGCGTCTTGGTCCGGAACACTTCATCAAGTATTTGAAAAAGAGCATTATTATTCTCATCATTGAGAGGACCTGAAGTAAATCTGGGATCACCACCCAGGTCTTCGCGCCCGATAGCTTCGCAGAACCTTTTCCAGTAAACGTCCTGGCGTGTCATCATTATATAAAGCCACCTGTCATCCTTGGTCGAATAGAAATTCATTAATGCCGCCCGGTCTTTTCTTCGAGTCGACTGCCTGTCCTCACCGGAAACAAGAGAACCTCCAATATCGTTAGCAAGAGCGTAAACGACGCTGTTATATAAGGACGCGTCTACTGTTTGTGCAATCCCTGTTTTTTCACGAATAAATAATGCCGTCATAATTCCGTACGCTAAAGTCATGGCAGTAATAAAATCTGCATACGCTATAGGCATCTGGACCGGGGCGATCCCTGGTTCCTGCAGGACGTGAAGCAATCCTGATCTGCAGTCACCGGCACTGGGTCCGAATCCCGGTTCATTTTGTAAAGGGCCCTTTCTGCCGAAGCCAGTCAAGGTAGCACAAATCAGTCTTGGATTCAATCGATTAAGATCATCAAATTCCAATTTAAATTTTTCCAGTTGCCGGGGACGAAAGTTCGATATGAAAACGTCGGCATTCTCGAGTAAGTTGTATAGTATTTCACGCCCTTTTTCGTGTGCCAGATTAAGAGCAATACCTCTTTTATTACAACTGGTGTTTTGTGCGGTATAGTTAATTTTGGATACTATCTGCCTTGAAGTTCTTTGTGACTGTTGTCTGCTTGCATCTTGATTAGCATCACTGCCACTCATTGAGCGTACCATCGAGCCTTCTGTATTATCAATATGAATTACATCCGCTCCCCAATCAGCCAAAAGCCGGGAAGACATAGGTCCGGCAACTGCTGATGAAGCTTCGATAACTTTTATTCCCTCAAATCCTGTTAACACTTACTATTCACTCCTTTAGATTATTTGCAGCTATTGCTATTGTTCTTATTTTATTATTTAGCCAATCGATTTTTTAGAGTATATGCTTCTTGATAAAGTAAAGTACTCACTATCCTGAACTTTATAACAGAGTGCAGAGATATCTACTTATTCATTTTTAAAAAGTAATTCTGAGCTATCAGTGCTGCTCCGACCGCTCCTACAATCTGTGGTTCATCGCATATATTTGCTTTTACGCCAAGATATTCTTCAATTCTTTTTACCACCCCTATATTTTTCGCAATTCCGCCTGAAATAGCGAATTCTTGTTTCATACCAATACGATTTATTAGAGAAAGTACCTTTCGTGCCAGGGCATCACAATAAGCCGCCAGAACATTGTTTACCGCTATCCCTTTGCGTATCAATTGCAGTGCTTCTGATTTGGCAAATACGACGCAGGTGTTACTTAAGACAGGTGGAGTCTCTTGAATTTCTAAAGATCGCGGTCCAATTTTTTCAAGAGGGATATCCAGTAATTTTGATATAATTTCAATCGATCTCCCAGTCCCCGCGGCACATTTTTCGTTCATAACGAACGACATCACCTTTCCGCTTTCACCACAACTGATAGCCTTACAGTCCTGTCCTCCCATATCAAGTAAAGTCCGTACATTCGGGAAATAATAGTTTATCCCACGGGCATGGCACGTAATCTCAGTTACATTCTTATTTGCGAAAGGAACCTGGTATCTACCGTACCCGGTACCCACGATATATTTCAGTTCTCCTCTCGATAGATCCGTCGATTCGAGAGCCATGTCGACCACTTTTTTCGATGTCTCAGCCCTGTTCGCACCAGCGATAATATTGCTGTAGGATACAATTTCATTACCGCGTAAAATTACAGCCTGCGCGCTAAGCGAGCCAATATCGATACCGGCTGTTACTATTTCATTTTTCATCCAATACTCAATTACCTTAAAAACCGTTCAAAGAAAAGAATATGTCCATTATTCTCTGGATTGCATCGCGAGCAAAGCTGCGCCGATTGCTGAGATTATTCTCGGTTCTTCGGGGACGACGAATTCCAATTTCAGCATATTACGTATCGATTCTACGATCTCGGCATTCCTGGCTACTCCTCCGATAAATGCGATATCCTTCTCAATATGTATTCCGTGTAACAGAGAATTTACCTTCCCCGCTATGGAATTACATACAGCCCGACCAATATCGGATATTTCAACGCCTTCATTGATTAATGACACCACCTCGGATTCGGCAAATACTGCACAGGTACTGTTCAGATTTAATTCTTTTTTTGCAGATAAAGATAGTTTACCAAGTTCGGGGATGTCTATCTCAAGCGCAGAAGCCATTTCGGCGATAAAGGCTCCGGCACCGGCGGCGCAATTATCGTTTCGCATATATTCCAGGATTTTTCCTGAAGAATCGAGGTTGAAAACCTGGGTCTGTTCAGCCCCTATATCTACAACCGTTCTGGCAGAGGGGAGTAACCAGACAATTCCTTTGGCACTGCAGGTGGAATCGGTGGCGTATACAGTCGCAGAAGAGACGCTTTCTCTTCCCATGCCGGTAACTCCGATACGGTTTGTTGACTCTATATTTATTCCAGTCTCCTGCTCAATACGTTTAAAAGCGTTTTGCAGTGAGGTTTTCGTGTCCCAACCACTGGAGATGACAACATGCGCCAGCAGCCTATCATCCTCGACAACCGCCAGCTTTATATTTTCAGCACCGATATCTATCCCGGTGCCAATCAACTTTCCCTCACTAATAAAGAATTGTTTTTATCCATCAAGTAATTTATCATTGCTCCCCGTGTTTTGTTGCTAGATCATAAGAATTCTTTACTATTCCTCTTCGTTACCGGAACGTTCCGAGAAGCCTTCGATTTCGGTGAGACCGAGATTCTCAAAAAAACGGGCATAGTCTTCTCTTACACGCGCTTCGTTCCATTCGTTGGGATCCCCTTCACTTGCTTCATACGTTCCTACTACCACTCCCATATCCCTCAGATCAGAAAGTCGGCTGTAGATACCAAGGTTCAAAGCAGCGCATCTGCGAGCCAGGTGCTGCATCACTCCGTCGATATGGAAGTCTTCAATCGTGCATTTTGTCTGTTGAAATCTTCTTCTTTCGATTTCTTCGAATTTTCGTTCACCCGTTTCCAAAGGAGCATCGAAATCAACGAGGACTCTCAGCGCATCCTCCCTGGTCTTTACCTCAATACCTTGTTCATCCAGGCCTTTAGCAGGAATGGTATGTCCATCTTCGGTATGTCGGAAAGCGCCGAAAGCCATGACAAAACCGCCCCAGACATAAGCACCACCATATTTTTCAGGCCACCTYAACATTCCRTAGTCGTACATMGGYGCCARYCCCTCGTGCATAAGRCGTTTTCTTTCAAAGGGYGAACCCGAAATYCCMTCCTTYACCCTYTGTTGCATTTCYTCATAGAGCATATCCGTATATTCACGGGTYCTTGCRTTATGWGAATAACCCACGAGGGGRAGRCGWAGAGACATRGCCTGACGGTAACTCATRGGCGCCGGRACRTTCTTCATCAGTATAGCCGTTTSYGCCCATCTTACCCGTGAATAGCAGGTATTGACRGTAGCTTCGATGAATTTTTCATCGTCGAATTTCCTKCCCGTCCGTTTYTCAATCCATTCGATGGCRTCAGCGAGYTGATTGAAMAGGTATTCGCGGCCRTTTTCTGAKCCMCCWCGGGCACCGTCTATATTAAGAATCGGGAGACCGAGCACCTCAGCGGTCAGCTGGGCACCTTTTACCAGGGCATGACAGCCCATAGGCTGATATACAAAGTCAGGATGAATATCCGGTCCAATATTWCCGTAATTATCGACATTAWAATATACCTGWCCCATRTGAGCGCCGATRGCACCGCATACAGGCGACAGCCCTCTGCCTGTTGCGATATCGACATACTTTGAGAGCCCTTCAGGGCCGGTGCCTTCTCGGGATATGCGTGTAAAATTGGCTCCGGGAGATGGGTTGGCAAAGTCACCAAATCCCTGAAGCAACGGAAGAAATCCCCAGGCGAAACCTGTAATGCACATTGCTCCTTCTGCCATAGCCTGGCGACCGAGCCTGTTACGCTCACGTCTCAGATCCTTCATCATTCCCCATACATCATCTGAAAGAGGTTTTGCATCATAATCCGTTTTAATTGCCACCTATCTGCCCCCTTTAATACATAGATTAATTATAGTATTCATGATATATATCCGTTCTCATTACACCTAGAAAGATTGCAGCATTTCCAGAAACGCCTCTGTCCTGGTACGTAATTGACCTACCGGGACATTGTAATCCAGCTCCAGCTTCAGCATCGGAACGCCCTTTTCGGTAAATGTCTTTTCAATAACGGGATAATCGAGTCCGTGCGGATCACACAACCGTTGGAATGTATATATTGCCCCTTCCACTCTGAAATTATCGATTATATCTGCATAGTATCCGGGACGTCTTCTTTCCGGCAGATCTTTAAGAGGACAGGGTGGCTTTTCCATCAAACGGCTTGCCAAAGCGGCTATTCTGTTCAATTCAAAGTTCACATCAGTCTGGTAATATCTCCTACCGGTACAATAGTCATCGACGACTACGTGTGCTCCCAGAGATTCGATGAAGCTGATCACTTCAATATTATTGTTAACGCTTCCCAGAAGCATGATACGAGGTCCGTTATTTCCCGAGCCCTCTCTGGCTCTGATCTCGTTTATCGCCTGCTCCAGCATCTGGTTATGCCTTTCTTTATCCATCAGCATACCCGAGATTGCTATTTCGGCTGCTTCGGCAGCTGTTATTTTCTGTTCATCGTCTTTTAATAATTCGTAGATCTCTGCCATCAGATGGCGGTTTCTGTTGTATATCTTGACAGCATTGTCAAACCTGTCCAGATGAATTCCTTTGCCTACCCATTCTTCAAGAGAACGTTTGAAGTCTTCGAGTTCACCGGTCAGGTATTTCTTACTATGTTTTCCCTGTAAATTCGTAGGCAGATGCAACTGATAGGCGAACGATACGGGCACATATCGTTGCCAGTCATAATAAACTTCAGCTATATGAGGACAGCACGCAGAATACGTTATTCCGTCGATATAGTCATATCTTCCCTGCAGTGCCTGAGCAAAACAGTCACGGGCGAACGAACAGTAGCCTGCCTGGAATATATAAGGTTTGGTAACGTCTTCAGGTTCGTTGGAACCTAATAATCTAATTGGTAAAACGCCGGTGGAGTAAATAAGCTCCTCAGGGACGTTTGAACACATATACCCAAGCACTTTACCGCCCGTTTCCTTTTTCCAATCCCGGGCAAATTCATGAGGTGAAGATACCATTTCATGGAATTCATCCATAACACTCATAGTGTTCCTCCAGATATTAAGTCGAATACGCTTTTCTAAAGCCGTGCATATGACAATTGTTATTACAAACGGCTAGAAACTAAGGTTTTATGCCAGTACCAGCGACGGTCATGCAAAGAGTAGTAAAAACTTAATTTATATAATGCCGATTGATTATTATTTTGTGTGTATCGTTAATTTATTTACGAGGTGATATCGATAATTACAGAGACAATTAATCAATTATTCCCTCTTCTTTAAACTGCGCGATATCATCCCAGGAATAACCACCCATCTCAATAAGAATTTCTTCCGTATTCTGACCGAACTCCGGTGACGGACATTGAACACCGATCGGACTTTCATGGAATTTTACCGGAAATGCAGTAGATTTGATATTTCCGAACGGTGGCTGTTCATACTCACAAATATAATTATTCTCAACAATTTGCGGGTCAGAGGCAACTTCTATTCCTTCGTTAACCGCTGCGAACATAATCCTATGGTATTCTCCAATTATTTTTACCCATTCATCTCTGGTTTTCGTGAGAAATACCTGGTCGAGAATATCAATCAGTTCACGACTATGTTCAGCTCTAACTTTTGAATTTTCGAACCTGGGATCTTTTTCAAGATTTTCAATTCCAACGGCTTTGCAGAAATCCGGCCAGACGACCCCCGCAGCCAGGATGCAAAAACCAATCCACTTACCGCCTTTGCATTGATAATGATTTGTGAGAGGATTCACAATTTGCTGTCTATCGGCCCTGACAATTTCCTGTTCGTAGTGAAACGTATTGGTGAGTCTGACATGCTGTAAAGCAACCATTGAACCAGTTATAGAAGTATCTATTTCCTGCCCAATACCCAGTCGCTCTCTCGCTAGCAACGCAGCCAACACGCCGCTTACTGTAATAATTGAAGTCATATGATCAGCTACCGCACCACCAACAGTTGCCGGCTTCCCGACGATTCCTGTCATACTGGTCATAAAACCAGAACGTGCCTGACCAACATAGTCATTCCCCCGGCGCCAGCTGTCAGGTCCGTCGGGGCCAAGAGCGGATACGTTAGCGTATATGAGATTGGGATTATATTTTGATAGTGTATTGTAATCAAGCTTTGCTCTGTCACGCACCGATTGGCGGAAATTTTGTAAAAATACATCGAACTTCGGTATTAGCTTGTATACTATTTCCTGCCCTTTGGGTTTAGTCACATCTAAGGTTATGCACTTTTTATTCCGGTTCATTGCAACATAAGGAAAAGACCTCTCTGCAGACGTGCTCCCCGTAGACATTCCCTCCATCGTTGTCAGACCGCGGCTCGGATCACCAATCTTCGGCTGTTCGATCTTTATTATCTCTGCACCCATGTCGCCAAGATACATGGTAGCACCAGGTCCTGCATACCAGACTGCCCATTCCAATATCTTGATTCCATCCAAAGGTTTGGTCATTATTCAATTCTCCTTCCTCGTGTAACACCGGATTGCATCAATTAAGTTGCTCGGTAAATCCGTAGCTGATAAAGACAGTGTATCAGGGGACGAAGGAAGTTATGAGTTGTGTCCCCTGATAATTACGCAACTAATGTTATTGCTTAATAACCCATATTTTTCTTCAGTTCCTTGTCAATCCAGACGAAATATGCTTCTTGACCTGTCTGGCCTCTGCCTCCTACGGTCTGCTCGCCGTTATAATTCTTTAACCAGGGATGCCATCCGATAAAACCGTAAGGAGCCGGAGGGCAAAACACATAAGCCTGTTCAATGATGTGGATAATCGTATCTCGAACGATCTGCTCATGTCTCACCCGGTCGGTCAGGAAAGTTGCTGAAGCATCGATTCGTGCCTGGTTAACAATCGGATCATCGCTAAGACAACGATTAACGCGCTGTCCGGCAGCAAACTGTGTAAAGGATTCCGGTCGGTAGGGGCTTCCACCCGAAGCCACGATCTGATCATATGCATAATTATTTATCATACCGTTTAAGGCGCCACCGTCAATAACATTCAATTCCAGTTCAACTCCAACCGCTTCCCAATAGGCTTTAATTATTGACAGTAAGTCAACTGAGGTTGACGTCGTATATATATTCGTTTTGAACCCATTTGGATATCCGGCTTCGACAAGAAGCTCTTTGGCTTTTGCAACATCATAAATATATATATCACGGGCGGTTTCGGGGAGTTCTTCCAGAGGAGTGAAATATCCGCTATTTTCGGGGACGGGATAGGCAACAAAACCCTGCATTACCGCATCGCCGCCATAATATGAATTGGCGATTTCTTCCCGATCCACAGCTTTCCAGAGAGCTTTTCTGACCAGTAAATTATCGAAGGGAGCTGTGTCAACTCTCCAGGTCAAGTCTATCTGGGGTGGTATATACCTTACCCACTGCAAATCAGGATTCGATTTTTCGAAAAATTGTTTATCTTCTCTGATAATATTAGGCAATGTGTCGATCTTACCGGTACGAAATGCAGCCTGTTTGGTGGATGCATCAGCAATGACAAGTACCTTGAGGTGGTCCACGTAAGGGAGAGTGTTTTCAGGCAATAGCGGGTCTTTCATGTAATAATTCGGATTTCGTTTAAAAATAGCCAAACTGTCTACGATATAATCCGTGATCATAAACGGTCCAGTGCCTGAACTGTTTTCCCAATCTTCCATATCACCATACGTGTCAACCACTTCATGGGGAATTATGGAACCGCCCTGTATAGTGTAAGAGTAGTAGACTTCTTTTAATAATTCACCGTTTACGCTTTTTATCTCTACTGTCCAGTCATCGGGAGCAGTGATGGATTCAACGAACTTACCCAGTCCACACGTCCTGGCAGTCCATGCGGTGCTTGTTGTGGCAATTCTCATCAAAGAATATACTACATCATCAGCAGTAAGCTCTCTTCCATTGACGGGGGGTTTATCATGAAAATGGACACCTCTTCGAATATTAAATCTTAATGTAACATCATCAACAATTTCCCAGCTCTCTGCCAGGGCTCCTACCATAATATCCGGTTTGGGAGTAACCTGATGCAGCCAGGTAACCTTACCGGTCCCCAACGTGCCTTTTGACCAGTCACCGATAAGCAGCATATCGTTGATGTAGTAAGTAGGCCACATCATCATCCTTGCGGAAAAAGCTTCATCCCAGTTCAGGGGTGAAGCTGGCTGATATAAGTTTAAAGTGCCACCATATACAGGTTTTTCAACCATATTCCCGGCAGCGTTCCTCACCATTTCCTTTCCACTTGTCACAGTATCGATTTGTTCCTTCTCTTCCGTCTTTTCCTCTGTTATTTCTATCTTTACCTCTTCCTGTTCTTCCTCTTCTTGCTCCTCACCAGTATCTGTTGTACTGCAAGATGCCACTACAAGAGATATTGCCATAAGGCAGCACACCATAACCCAAGTAAATTTCTTCAACATATTTACCAACCTCCTTTGTTGATTACCTTTATCGGTCTTGCTGAGGGCTCCACGGACTAGACTTTTTTATTCATCTTATAAACGAAAATTACCGTTCGTTGAAAGAATCAAACAAACGGTACTTATAGTCATATATACACTCCAACAAATTTATTTAATCGGTAGTATCGGTTATCCACAATATTACGTTTCTATTAGGAACACTAACCTATTGGTTGGGTCATCACAACTATTGTGCCCGTGTTTAATCAAAAATAACTACCATATAAGAATTACAATATTGTCAGGAGTAAATTTCGTAGAATATAACACAATATAATCTTAATGTCAATATAGATATTGATATCAATAATTAATACGATATTGTATACGATATTGATAATCAATAGATATGATGTTATAGTACTTTATAGTTCATTACAACTTAATCAATATTAAATTCATAAGAGAAATGAGAGTATACCTGCCATTCGTTTATCAGTCAGTATAGAAACGGAGACAACAGATGCTTGAATATGTCGAAAAGAATGCACGCATAATGTCGAGAGATTATGACATTTGGGGAAAGATTACCGAAGTTTATAAGCTTATAGGCAAGGCACGATCAATAGAGCTGTCAACGATGAACCTAACTCCTGAACAATCACACATTCTCCGCATCCTCATGTTAAACGGTGGCATATCTACCATAAATGAAATAGCAGATATCAGTTTACGAACGCATAATACAGTTTCTATACTTATTAAGCGAATGGAAAAGATGGGACTTGTTTACAGGGAAAAAAAAGAATCATCAAAACAATATCTGATATCAATCACAGAAAAAGGAAGTGAACTATTCAACACTATGCCTATAAACTCTATTGAGATGATATTTTCAACATTATCTGAAGAGGACAAGGAATTATTTAGCACCTATCTCGACCATTTAGAACAGGAAGCCCGTCATATACTTGGATTAGACTACATACCACCATTACTACGATAAGATTCACGCGGACAATCAACCAAGTAAATCAATATGTACTCAAATTTTAGGAAATAAAAATCTACCAAAAATCAGTTGATATCACGTGCAGGCTAGCCCTGCCGGGGGAAACCAGGGTGCTGAGAGTTGACAGCTCCTCTCGGCTTAAATTCCAACCATACTCCTCCCGTGTCCGGAGCCCTGGGGGTAATCGGGCTTAGCGGCAGGACTAGCCTAAAAAATAAATGCAATACAAGAAACTGACTCTTCTACTCAGACGTAAACTGGGGAAAATATCTAAATTAAAAAATAATCAACGATCACTAAACTTTTCATCTTTTTGAGACCGCCGAAATAAGCATGTTCAAACGATGGCTTCTTACTCTGGCGGTCTGAATTTTTTCAAAATCCCGCCATTTTCACCTGCCAGTCGCTTTATCAGGTCATTATTACCTCATTTTTCAGGATATCTTTCACTTTTTCAGACCCATTCCTCGCCGGTTACCCGGCTGCCGGCGATGCAAGATAGTAGTTATCAGGCTTTCCCCATAGTA